>NZ_JBEPNK010000014.1:0-103287 GCF_040546245.1 Arthrobacter sp. UYEF3 | reverse complement strand
GACGCCAAACCCGAGGTGTTCGCGCACAACGTCGAGACCGTCCCGCGGATCTTCAAACGCATCCGCCCCGCGTTCCGCTACGACCGGTCCCTGGACGTTATCACCCAGGGCCGCAAGCACGGCATGGTCACCAAGTCCAACCTGATCCTGGGCATGGGCGAGACCCGCGAGGAAATCTCCGAAGCCCTCCGCGATCTGCACGAGGCCGGCTGCGACCTGATCACCATCACCCAGTACCTGCGCCCGTCCGAACGCCACCTCCCGGTGGACCGCTGGGTCAAACCGCAGGAATTCGTGGACCTGCAGCAGGAAGCCGACGAGATCGGCTTCCTCGGCGTCATGTCCGGGCCCCTGGTACGGTCCTCCTACCGCGCCGGCCGGCTCTGGGCCACCGCGATGCGCAAGAAAGGCTGGGAAATCCCCGCCCAACTCGCGCACATCGAAAGCTCCGGCAGCACCCGCCAGGAAGCCAGCTCACTGCTCGCGGCACACTCCTGAGAAACCCCGCACACCATTGCCGCCCAGGGCCGGCGCCGGAGCAATCCGGTGTCCGGCCCTGAGCCGTGCATCACGTAGAATTAAGGCACTATGGCGAATTCCTCTGACTCCAGCACGTCCACTTCTTCAGCCGATGCGCCGAAGCGTGGCTTCTTCTCCCGCAAGCCCAAGGAGGCCAAGGTCAAGAAGCCAAGCCGGCTGAAGCAGATCAGCGAGGTCTTCCAGATGACCCGCCGTCACGATCCGATGGTCCAGTGGCTCATGCTGCTGGCGTTCCTCGGCGTGGTCGCGGTCAGCTTCCTGGTCGGTTTCCTGCTGGACAACTGGATCACCGGCCTGATCATCGGCATACCGCTGGGCATCCTGGCGGCCACCCTGATCTTGTCGCGCCGCGCGGAGCGAGCTGCGTTCGCCCAGATTGAAAACCAGCCCGGCGCCTCGGGTGCCGCGCTGGGTACCCTCCGCCGCGGCTGGGTCACCGAAGACCAGCCGGTCGCCGTGAACCCGCGCACCCAGGACGCCGTCTTCCGCGCCGTCGGACGGCCCGGCGTCGTGCTGGTCAGCGAAGGCCCCAGCCATCGGGTCAAGCCCCTGCTCGATGGCGAACGCAAGCGGCTGGCACGGATCCTGCCCAACGTCACCATCCATCTGATCGAGAGCGGCCGGGGTGAGGGCCAGGTGCCGATCAGCCAGGTCGCGAAGAAGATGGGCAAAATGAAGAACGAGCTGACCAAACTTGAGGTCAACACCGTTTCCAAGCGCATCTCCTCGCTCGGCAACCGCCTGCCGATCCCCAAGGGCATCGATCCGTACAAGGCCCGCCCGGACCGCAAAGCCGCCCGCGGCCGCTAGGATTTTCCTCTCAAAACATGCAGTTTAGGAGCGCCCCGCTTACCGGCATAAGGCCGGGACCCGGGGCGCTTTCTTTTAGTCCTTGGGACTTGTCCCGCAGATTAACCCGCACGACGCCGCGCTACCGCGCGGCCACCACCGAAACCGGAGACGTCCCCATGAAACTTTCCTCGAAGACCGCCGTGATCAGGATCTTCCGGACCCTCGCAGTCGCCGAGGCATTCAGTTGGGCGGCGCTGCTGGTGGGGATGTTCCTCAAGTGGGTTCTCCGGACCACGGAACTCGGCGTGGAGATCGCCGGGCCGATCCACGGGACGATCTTTATCGGCTACGGCGTTGCCGCCCTGGCCCTATGGCGGCAGCAGCGCTGGCCGTTCCTGGTGGCACTGTTTGCCGGGCTATCCGCTGTCGTTCCCTTCGCCACCGTCGGGTTCGAACGCTGGGTTGGGCGCCGCGGGCACCTGACGGTCCGGACCGAAGACGAAGCGTCGACGCCGGCCCGGCAGACGGCCGGAGTCTAGCTCTCAAGGGACGCCTGGATCCGGGCGGGTGGCCCGGGCGGCCCGGGCGGCCCAAGGCCGATTTTGTCCGCCTATTCGCCGTGAGCGGTGCGGGCACTGCCGGTTTTGCGACCGGCTGTCGTCGACTTGACTCAAATGGCGGCTATGCCGGGTGGTAGTACGGCCTTCTCTGGCGAATCGCCGAGGGTTCAGCGCCCCCTCGGTCCCGCACTACCGCCGAGGCTGGATCGCTGACGTACCTCCCCGAGACCTTTGCGCCGGCCACTGGATGCGCCCTCAACGCCCCCGATGCCCACGATTTGACGCAAATGGCCGCTATCCGGGGCGGCTCAGAGGCCATCTTTGGCGAACCGGCGCAGGACTCGGGCCATGGCAGGGCGGAATAACGGCCATCCTTGGCAATCCAGGCGCCGGCCGATAGCAGCAGCGTCCCCGGCGGGCACTTCCACGTGCCCTCCCGCCGACGCTACACCCGGACGCTACCTTCGGACGAGAACCGTGTCCATGGCCTTGTCGTGCAGGCCCCGGTGGTCCGGGTCGAAGATGACGGCGGGGATCACCAGGCAGAGCAGCACACTACGAACCAAGGCCGCGAGCGGTCCCGCAGGGCCGCCGCCGAGCCGGACGACGTGGATTCCCAGGATCCGGTGCCCGATGCTGTACCCCAGCGTGCCGACCAGCAGGGCCTGTTCCACGGCGAAGACCGCGAGGGTGGCCCAGGAGTTTCCGTCGAAGGCGAAGTTGCTGATCAGCAGGGCGATGCCCCAGTCGATGCAGATGGCAAGGATCCGCCGGCCTGCGCGGGCGATCGAGTCTGGACCGGACTCGGGCAGGCCCAGCCGCTCCCCTGGATACTTGGAGATACCGGACGTGTCCGGTCCGCTGAGCCACGAGCCTATGTCTTTGCGATCAACCACCCTCCAAGCCTATCGGCTCCCGGGAGGACAACCGACTGTCCGCCATTTGGACTCTCGCTGGTCACGTTGCGGAACCGGATAGGCCACACTGTGGACGGCGACTAGCTTTAAGACGTCAGCGCATTCTGTAACCTGCCTGAAACAAAGCGGACACCCCGGGGAAATCCCATGTCCTTAGGGTGGTAACAGTTGCCAGCGGCGAGCTATGCGGGGCGGACTATTCGTTTTCCCCGCCGTCGAGCCGCGCTGGACCACACGGCCTTATGGCCAGATCTTTCATATGCGTAAGGAGCATAGATGTTCAAGACTGCGGACGAAGTCCTCAAGTTCATCAAAGACGAAGGCATCAAATTCGTCGATATCCGCTTCACCGACCTCCCGGGCGTCCAGCAGCACTTCAACGTGCCCGCCAAGAGCGTGGACGCGGACTTCTTCGTCAACGGCCAGCTCTTCGATGGTTCGTCAATCCGCGGTTTCCAGGGCATCGCCGAGTCGGACATGCAGCTCATCCCGGACGTCACGACGGCGTTCGTTGATACCTTCCGGATCGAGAAGACCCTAGCGCTGAACTTCTCCATCGTGAACCCGCGCACGGGCGACCCGTACCACCGCGACCCCCGCGGCGTGGCCGAAAAGGCGGAGGCCTACCTTGCCTCCACCGGCATCGCTGATACCGCGTTCTTCGCGCCTGAGGCCGAGTTCTTCGTCTTCGACAACGTCCAGTACGAGTCCTCCCCGCAGGGCAGCTTCTACAAGATCGACTCCGAGGAAGCGCACTGGAACACCGGCCGCCAGGAGGAAGGCGGAAACCTCGGCTACAAGACCCCTGTCAAGGGTGGCTACTTCCCGGTCTCCCCGACCGACAAGCAAGCCGACCTCCGCGATGCCATGTGCATCGCCCTGGACGAGGCAGGCCTTGAGGTCGAGCGCAGCCACCACGAAGTCGGTTCCGCCGGCCAGGCTGAGATCAACTACAAGTTCACCACCCTGACCCACGCGGCTGATGACCTGCAGAAGTTCAAGTACGTCATCAAGAACACCGCCGACGCCTGGGGCAAGTCGGTCACCTTCATGCCGAAGCCGGTCTTCGGAGACAACGGCTCGGGCATGCACTGCCACCAGTCGCTGTGGACCGACGGCGAGCCGCTGTTCTACGACGAGAAGGGCTACGCGGGCCTGTCGGACACTGCCCGCTGGTACATCGGCGGCCTGCTGAAGCACTCCTCCGCCGTCCTGGCCTTCACCAACCCGACGGTGAACTCCTACCGCCGCCTGGTCAAGGGCTTCGAAGCCCCGGTCAACATGGTCTACTCGCAGGGCAACCGCTCCGCCGGTATCCGTATCCCGATCACGGGCTCGAACCCGAAGGCCAAGCGCATCGAGTTCCGCGCTCCGGACCCGTCCTCCAACCCGTACCTGGCGTTTGCCGCCCAGCTGATGGCCGGCATCGACGGCATCCGCAACCGCATCGAACCCCCGGCTCCGATCGACAAGGACCTCTACGAGCTCCCCGCCGAGGAAGCCAAGGACATCCCCAAAGCCCCGGGAACGCTTGAGGAAGCCCTGGAAGCCCTCGCCGAGGACAACGAGTTCCTGCAGGCCGGCGGCGTCTTCACCCAGGACCTGATCGACACCTGGATCGAGTACAAGTACGAGTACGAGATCCGCCCGCTGTCGCTGCGCCCGAACCCGTACGAGTTCGAGCTCTACTACGGCGTCTAGTCGCTCACGGTCGGCGCTGACCGGACGGCGTCACAGTACCGGGTAGTACCCAAAGAGTCCGCCCGGCCGCCAGTTATGGCAGCCCGGGCGGACTCCTTCGTGTTCCGGCCATGATGGCCGGCGTGAACGCTCAGCGCGTCGGCGCCAGCCAGTCCTGCCTGGAGGCGGGCTGGATCCGGACAGGAAGCCCGTCAATCTTCAGCAAGGCACGGTGCGCGGCCACGATCAACATGACGAACCCCGTCAGGCCGAGCACACCTCCTAGGACGGCAATCCCCATCAGCACGGCGACCATTCCGCCGTTTCCCCGCGAAGCTGACCAAACCAGGAACAAATTCGACACAAAGCTCAGGAGCGGGCCGCCTAAAAAGAAAGATATGCCGGCCACGAAAACCCCGGCTGAACGTTTGAACTCCATATTTCCCCCAATGAGCACGATTTACTCGGCAAGCGTACATCGGACACGGAGCAGGCTGCGGGCCATGACGCGTGGGCGTAAGGCGGTACCCCTATGGTTCCCGGCGCACCAGGCCATCACCGCGGGTCAGATCCGCGTTTGGTCGCGGAACCCCCGGTACATGATCCGTTGCGGGCCGGCGTCGCCGCCCAGGTATTGCCCCCGGTCCTCGAAGCCGGCCCTGCGGTAGGCGGCCTGCCCGGCCGGATTGGCCTCGTTGACGGATAGGACGACGCCGCGCTGGTCCCCGCCCAGCGCGGCTGTCAGCCTGACGGCCTCCCGCACGGCCGCGACGGCCCCGGCAGCGCCGAATCCGCTGCCCTGCCGACGCCGGTCCACCAGGAATCCCCGGAGCAGCCAGACCGAATCGTCATCGGCCCAGCCGGCAGCGCATCCGGCGCCGGCCTGCAGGGTGGCGACGCCCACGGCGGCGCCGTCCGAATCCATGACGTAGGGGAAACGGGTGTCCTCCGCCAGGCCCAGCAGCATCATCCGCAGCGGGTCCCCGACAAATTTCTGCTGCCCCGCGCCAAGCTCCAGCCCGGCGACCTCCCCCAGCTTGACGGCCCGGGCGTCGTCGTCGAGCTTCTTCAAGGCGATCAACCACACGTGCCGGGACATGATTGAAGCGTATCCGACGCGCAGCTTAGAGGACCTTGGAGAGGAACTCCCGGGTCCGCGGCTGCTGCGGGTTGCCGAACAGCTCCTCCGGTGCTCCTTGCTCGCAGATGACGCCGTCGGCCATGAACAGCACCCGGTCCGCCACTTCGCGGGCGAAGCCCATCTCGTGGGTGACCAGCACCATCGTCATGCCCTCGCGTGCGAGGTCCTTGATCACCTGCAGCACCTCGCCCACCATTTCCGGGTCCAGCGCCGACGTGGCCTCGTCGAAGAGCATGATGTCCGGATTCATGGCCAGCGCCCGGGCAATGGCCACGCGCTGCTTCTGGCCGCCGGAGAGCGACGCCGGCCGGGCGTCGGCCTTCTCAGCCAGTCCGACGCGTTCCAGCAGCTTCAGGGCGCCGGCCCGGGCTTCAACCTTGCCCTGCTTCTTCGATTCGACCGGCGCCAGCATGATGTTCTCGATCACGGACATGTGCGGGAACAGGTTGAAGTGCTGGAAGACCATGCCGATGTGCCGGCGGACCTCGTTGATGTCCACCTTGGGGTCGGTCACATCGAAGCCGTCCACCGTGACGTGGCCGCCGGTGATGTCCTCGAGCTTGTTCAGGCAGCGCAGGAACGTGGATTTACCGGAGCCGGAAGGCCCGATCACGCAGACCACCTCGCCTTCGGCCACTTCGGCGTTGATGCCCTTAAGGACCTCGTTTGAACCGAAGGACTTCTTCAGCTCCCGGACGGAGATTTTGCTCGGTGCAGTGACTGCCGTGGTCATTTGTTGAACCTCTTATCCGCAACGTTGGCCAGCTTGGTCAACAGCATGATGACCACGAAGTACATGACAGCGACGATCAGCAGGGTCTCGGTGATCCGGAAGTTTCCGGCGTAGATCTGCTGTCCCTGGTAAAGCAGTTCAGCGAAGCCGATGGCGAGCAGCAGCGAGCTGTCCTTGAGCATGATGATCAGCTGGTTTATCAGCGAGGGCGTCATGATCTTGAACGCCTGCGGGACCACGACCTTTTGCATGGACTTCGCGTAGCCCAGGCCCAGGCTGCGGCTTGCCTCCAGCTGGCCCGGGTCCACGGACTGGATGGAGCCCCGGACGATCTCGGTGATGTAGGCGCCGGAGTTGAGGCTGAGCGTTAGAACCCCGGCCACCCAGATGTTGATCGGCTGGCCGGTCAGCTGCGGGATGCCGAAGTAGAAGAAGAAGGCCCAGACCAGCAGCGGCGTGCCGCGGAAGACACTGACGAAGGTGGTAGCGATCCCGCGAAGGACTACGTTCGTGGAGATTTTCAGGAAGCCCATGAGCAGGCCGATCAGCATGGCCACGGCGAAGGAAATCGCGGTGACCAGAACAGTGTTGCCCAGGCCCTTCGCGAGGGCGGGGAAGCTGTTGACCAGGAGGTCCCAGAAACTGGACGGGGTGGCCTGCGTCGGGTCCTTGAGGTACTTGTCCAGGATTTCCTGGTACTTGCCGCTGGACTTCAGCTCCGCCAGGCCGGTGTTGAACGCCTGTAGCAGTTCGGGGTTCTTGCCCTTGTTGACGGCGAATCCGTAGGAGCCGCCCTTTTCCTTCCCGGTTACGGCCTTGAGGCCGTTGTTCTGGCTGATGCCGTAGGCCAGCACCGGGTAGTCATCGAAGACGGCGACGGCGTTACCGGACTTCACGAGCTCGTACATGGTGGCGGACTGGTCCAGGGACTTGACAGTGAAGCCGTACTTGTCGGCGATCGACTTGGCGAACGTTTCGCCCTCGCTGCCGGTCTTGGCGGTGACGGTCTTGCCCTTGAGGTCCTCGTAGCCCTTGATCTCCGAGTTGGCCTTGGCGACGGCCATCTGGACGCCCGACTCGAAGTAGGGCTCGGAGAAGTCGTAGATCTGCTTTCGCGGCTCCGTGATGGACATCCCGGCGATCACGCCGTCCACCTGGTTGGAGGATAGCGCCTGGAGGGCCGCGTTAAAGCCGAGCGACTTGATCTCGACGGCGAATCCCTGCTTCTTGGCGATCTCACGGATGATGTCCATGTCGATGCCGGTCAGTTCGCCGCCGGCGTCGCGGAACTCGAAGGGGGCGAACGTCGTGTCCGTCCCAATGACGAAGGTCTTCCCGGAAAGGCTCGACGGCGCGGCGGCCGGATGCGCTGAACCGGCCGTGGCGGCGGGTGCGTCCGTCGGCGCCGCGGCGGCCCCGACGGCGCCAAAGAGCATGGCGGCAAAAGCCAGCAACGCTCCGATGACCGTGACCCTCCGTGGTCTGACGGCTCCGGTCTGTTGGAGTCTGGGCAAGTTTAACAACCCCTAGGTAAGTGCGGCTACCGGTCCCCGGGACCGGTAAAGTACCCCTCGAGGTTACCCGCATTCGTCCGCCGGTAGCGGACGCAGCCCGCACAACCGGCTACTGGCCGTAAAAGACCCGGTCAAATACGGCGCGTGCCCGGCGGCTGAGCCGCAGATAGTCCTCCTCGAGCTCGGCCGCGTTCCCCTGCCCGTAGCCGCACCAGCGGGCCACGGCTTCCAGGTCGCGGCGCGAGGACGGCAGCAGGTCCGAGGCGCGGCCGGTCCAGATCACGTTGGCCGAACGGATCCGGCTCGCCAGCCGCCAGGCCCGCAGCAGCAGCACCACTTCTCCGGCCTCCAGCAGCTCCAGGCCGGCGGCGGCCTCGAGGGCCTGCACGGTGGAGGCGGTCCGCAGTTCCGGGTGCCTGCCGGCATACCTTAACTGCAGCAGCTGGGCGAGCCATTCGACGTCGCTCAGGCCGCCGCGGCCCAGCTTCAGGTGCCGTGCCGGGTCCGCGCCCCGTGGCAGCCGTTCGGCCTCCACCCTCGCCTTAACCCGCCGGACCTCGCGGACGTCGTGGTCGGAGAGCGTGTCCGGGTAGCGGATGGGATCGATCAGCGCCACGAAGTCTGCGGCGAGCTCGTCATCGCCGGCCATCGGCCGGGCCCGCAGCAGCGCCTGGGCCTCCCAGACGAGGGACCAGCGGCGGTAGTACTCGGCATAGGACTCCAGCGACCGCACCATTGGACCGCTCTTGCCTTCCGGACGCAGGTCCGCGTCCACCGCAAGTACCCGCTCGGCGAGGATGGCCGGCTTGAGCGGCTGGGTCAGGAGGCTGGAGAGCTTGCCCACAATCCGGGCCGCTTGCTGTTGCGCCTCGTCCTCCGGGACGCCAGGCAATCCGCGGTGCACGTAGATGACGTCGGCGTCGGAGCCGTAGCCGATCTCCCGGCCGCCCTGGCGCCCCATCGCAACCACCAGCACATGGGTCTTGAGCGGCTCCCGCATTGTGACCACCGTCTCCGCCACACGGAGCGCGCCGAGCACCGCGGCACGGTCGGTATCGGCCAGCGCCGCGCCCACCTGGTCTTGGTCCAGCAGCCCGGCACTGTCAGCGATGGCAATCCGCAGGATTTCGCGGCGCCGGATCAGCCGGATGAGTCGCATGGCGCTTGCGGGCTCCGCGTGCCGGGACATCTTGGACGTGATCTCCTGCCACTGCGCCTCGTAACTGAGCGGGATCAGGTCCTTGTCCGAGCCCAGCCACGCCACGGACTCGGGCGAGACTTCCAGCAGGTCCGCGATGAGCCGGGAATTGGAGAGCACGTGGCAGAGCCGCTCGGCCGCCGCCGTCGAATCGCGCAGCAGGCCGAGGTACCAATGCGTGGTGCCGAGTGCCTCACTGACCCGCCGGAAGGCCAGCAGCCCGCCGTCGGGGTCCACGCCTTCGGCGAGCCAGCCGAGGAGGATCGGCAGCAGCTGCCGCTGCAGCGCGGCGCGGCGGCTGACCCCGCCGGTGAGCGCCTCGATATGCCGCATCGCACCGGGCGGGTCGAGGTAGCCGAGTGCGGCGAGCCGGCCCTGCGCGGCTTCCGGGGTGAGCCTGGCCTCATCGCTGCTCAGCGCGGCCGCGGTGTTCAGCAGCGGCCGGTAAAAGATGCGCTCGTGCAGTTCCCGCACGGACCGCTTGGTCTTCCGCCAAGCCGCGAGCAGCGCGTCGGGGTGCGGGCGCTCGTTGGAGAACGGTCCCAGCACCGCTTTCGCGAGGGAGCGTAGTGAGGCTTCCTTGACCGGCATGAGGTGGGTGCGGCGCAGCTGGAAGAGCTGGATCCGGTGTTCCAGCAGCCGAAGGTAGCGGTAGTCGCGGTCGAATTCCTTGGCATCGGAACGCCCGATGTAGCCGCCAACGGAGAGGGCAGCGATGGCCGAGGTGGTGTCCCGGCAGCGCAGGCTTTCGTCCGCTTTGCCGTGCACAAGCTGAAGCAGCTGGACGGTGAATTCGACGTCGCGCAGGCCGCCGCGGCCCAGTTTGATCTGCCGCTGCTCCTCCTCGGCCGGGATGTGGTCGGTGACCCGGCGGCGCATCGACCGGACCGACTCGACGAACCCTTCGCGGCCGGCGGAGGACCAGATCAGCGGCGCGACCGCCGCCTCGTAGCGGGCACCCAGCACGGCATCGCCGGCGATGGGTCGCGCCTTGAGCAGGGCCTGGAATTCCCAGCTCTCGGCCCAGCGGGCGTAGTAGCTCTCGTGCGAAGCCAGGGTGCGCACCAGCGGCCCGGATTTGCCCTCCGGCCGCAGGTTGGCGTCGACCTCCCACAGCCCGGGCTCCCGGCTCGTGGACGTGATGGCACGCGAAATACCCGAGGCCAAGGCGGTCCCGATGCTGTTTGCCCGGGAGTCTTCCAGTGCGCCGGCGCCGATGACATAGATGACGTCCACGTCGGAGATGTAGTTCAGCTCGCGGGCGCCGCACTTGCCCATCCCGATCACGGCCAGTCCGACGTCGGCCACGTCCGCGGCGCCGAACTGCGCCGCCGCCTCGGCCCGGGACACGGCCAGGGCCGCCTCGATTGCGGCGCCTGCCAGGTCGGCGAGTTCGGCCCCCACGGAGGGCATGAAGTCCAGCGGATCGGCGGCGCAGAGGTCCTTGACGGCAAGCTCCACCAGGCCCCGCCGGTAGGCCGTCCGGAGGGCGACGTAGCCCTCCTGGCCGGTCAGGCCCGCGACCGGGCGGTCCGCTTTGGGATCGGCCCGGACGGCGTGCAGGAGCCGGGTGCGCAGCTCGCCTGCATCCGCGGGCAGCGGCTCGGGGCTGGCCGATGCCTCGAAGGCGTCCAGGTGTTCGGGGTGCCGGATGAGGAACTCACCGAGCGCCTCCGAGGCGCCGAGAACCCGGTAGAGCGGCTCGCTGCGGTCGGGGTCCGCGGCGGCGAGTTCCCGCAGCTTAGGGTGCTTCTCGATCAGCCGTACCAGGGACTGCAGCGCTGTGTCCGGGTTGGCGGCCCGCTGCAGCCCGGCGAACAGGGCGTCCTGGTCCATGCCCTCAAGCTCGGGCGCGGCCAGGAACCGCTCGCCCTTCTCGAGGTCATTGAAACCGGCGGCAATGAGGCGCCGCGCCAGGCTCACCGGGGCCGTCCTAGAGGATGGCCAGGTTGCGCCGCAGCTCATAGGGCGTCACCTGCAGGCGGTAGTCCTGCCACTCTGCGCGCTTGTTGCGCAGGAAGTGCTCAAAGACCTGCTCGCCCAGGATCTGCGGCATGAGCTCGGATTCCTCCATGGTCCGGATCGCGTCGTGCAGGCTGGCCGGCAGCGGATCGTGGCCCATCGCGCGGCGCTCGGCCGAGCTCAGCGACCAGATGTCGTCCTCGGCGGCGGCCGGCAACTGGTAGCCCTCCTCGATGCCCTTCAACCCGGCGCCCAGCAGCACCGCGTAGGCGAGGTACGGGTTGGCGGCGGAGTCGATGCCGCGGTACTCGATCCGTGCGGACTGGCCCTTGCCGGGCTTGTACAGCGGCACCCGGACCAGGGCGGAGCGGTTGTTGTGGCCCCAGCTCAGGTAGCTGGGCGCTTCGCCTCCACCCCAGAGCCGCTTGTACGAGTTCACGAACTGGTTGGTCACGGCCGTGAACTCGGGCGCGTGCTTGAGGACCCCGGCGATGAACTGCCGGGCCGTTTCGGAGAGCTGGAATTCGGCCCCTGCCTCGTAAAACGCGTTGGTGTCACCCTCGAACAGCGAGAAGTGCGTGTGCATGCCGGAGCCGGGGTGCGTCGTGAACGGCTTGGGCATGAAGGTGGCGTAGGTTCCCTGCTGCAGCGCGACTTCCTTGATCACCGTGCGGAAGGTCATGATGTTGTCCGCGGTCTGCAGGGCGTCCGCGTAGCGCAGGTCGATCTCGTTCTGCCCGGGGCCGGCCTCGTGGTGGCTGAATTCGACCGAGATGCCCACGGATTCCAGCATGGTCACGGCGGTCCGCCGGAAATCCTGCGCCACCCCGCCCGGCACGTGGTCAAAGTAGCCGCCCTCGTCCACCGGCACCGGCGAGCCGTCCGGGCCGGGCTCCTGGGACTTGAGCAGGTAGAACTCGATTTCGGGGTGGGTGTAGCAGGTAAAGCCCATGTCCGCGGCTTTCGCCAGGTTGCGTTTGAGCACGTTGCGCGGGTCCGCCGCGGAGGGCTCGCCGTCGGGCGTCAGGATGTCGCAGAACATCCGCGACGTCGCTTCCGACTCACCGCGCCACGGCAGGATCTGGAAGGTGGACGGATCCGGTTGGGCCAGCATGTCGGATTCGAAGACGCGGGCCAGGCCTTCGATCGCAGACCCGTCGAAGCCCAGGCCCTCGTCGAAGGCGCCTTCGACTTCGGCCGGGGCGAGGGCCACAGACTTGAGGGATCCCACGACGTCGGTGAACCACAAGCGCACGAAGCGCACGTCGCGCTCTTCGATCGTCCGCAGGACAAACTCTTGCTGGCGGTCCATGATGGTGCCTCTTTCCGGGTGTACGTCCGTGCCCGGGCCCGTCCCGACTCCACATCGGGGAAGGTGCCCGCAACTGCTCACGGATCACTCTACTCAGCATTCCCGGGGATTGCTGATGTAGCGCAAACGCGTAACGAAGCGTTAACGTAAACGCCCCGGGCCCGCGCTGCCGCGCCGCTGCCGGCCCTGAGGCCGCATTTGTGACGGGTTTCACTTCGGCTGCGCCGCCGGCCGGTAGCTAGGACCGCGGGTATCGCACTACGCTCGTGGCATGGCCCCCAGCAACAGTCCCGAATCCAGCACGTCCGCAGAGCTCGCCGCCCCCTATGGCACCGGCCCCGACTCGGGCGTACCGGCAGGCTCCGCCGCGGCCCAGGGCCCGGCGGCGGACGGGGCGGCCAAGCCTGCGGCCCGGATCCGCACGCACCACCTGCGCCAGGCCAAGCTCAACGGTGAGCGGTTCGCCATGCTGACTGCTTACGACCAGTACACCGCGGAGATCTTCGACCAGGCCGGTATCGAGGTGCTTCTGGTGGGCGATTCCGCTTCCAACAACGTCTTCGGCAACGAAACCAGCCTGCCCGTCACGGTGGATGAGCTGATCCCGCTGTGCCGGGCCGTCGCGCGTTCCGCCCGGCGCGCCCTCGTGGTGGCCGACCTGCCGTTCGGCAGCTACGAGGTGTCCGCCCAGCAGGCGGTGGCCACCGGTGTCCGGTTCCTCAAGGAGGGGCTCGCCCACGCGGTCAAGATCGAGGGCGGTAAGTTTTACGCCGAAACGGTCCGGGCCATGGTGCAGGCCGGCATCCCGGTAATGGCCCACATCGGCTTCACCCCGCAGAGCGAGCACGCCCTCGGCGGCTACCGGGTCCAGGGCCGCGGCGACGACGCCCGGCGGCTGATCGACGACGCCGTCGCGCTGGCCGGCGCCGGGGCGTTCTGCGTGCTGATGGAAATGGTTCCGGCGCCGACAGCGGCTGCCGTGGACGCCGCCGTCGAGGTCCCCACGATCGGCATCGGGGCCGGCAACGCAACCACCGGCCAGGTGCTGGTGTGGCAGGACATGGCCGGGTTGCGCGGCGGCAAGATGGCCAGGTTCGTGAAGCAGTATGCGGATCTGCGGACCGCCCTGGGCAACGCCGCGAAAGCCTATGGCGAGGACGTGCGCTCGGGCCGGTTCCCCGGCCCGGAACACTCCTTCTAGGCGCGGGTTCCGGGGCCCTGCGGGCTCAGGAAGTGGCCCTGGTCAACCTGGTCCACCCGGCTGCTGACAAAAGTGATCTCCGGGAACCGGGCGGAATCAAAGAAGTCGTTGGTCCGCAGGTGCTGATCGCGGACGGCATTGCGCGGACAGGGCCCGGCCTGGCTAGTTCCTAGTCGTCGTCGCCCTTGTCCCACGCCTCGTTGCGGGCCTTGACTTTCTCAAGGGCGTGCGCGGCCTCCTCGCGGGTCTTGTAGGGGCCGATCAGCTGGCTCCAGTCGGACATGGCGTCTTCTTCGATCTCGTGGGTGTTGACGTTGTACCAGTACTCGGTCATCGGCTCTCCCTTGCGCTGCTGGTGCTTTATTCCAGTTGGGTACTGTCCGGCCTGGGGCCCGGGGCTTATAGAATCAATGTATGCCTTCTCTTACCTCGACTGCACCCATCGGCACCCTTGTCCCGGGAGCAGTGAGTCCCCAGCTTGCCGTGCCGGCGTCCATTCCGCGACCCGAGTACGTCGGCAGGCCCGCTCCGGCCAAGTTCACCGGCTCCGAGGTCAAGTCCGCAGACACCATCGACAAGATCCGGATTGCCTCGCGGATCGCCGCCCAGGCGATTGTTGAAGTCGGCAAGCACATTGCTCCCGGCGTCACCACCGACCAGTTGGATAAGGTGGGGCACGAGTTCCTGCTCGACCACAAGGCGTACCCCTCCACGCTCGGCTACCGCGGCTTTCCCAAGTCCCTATGTTCCTCGCTCAACGAAGTGATCTGCCACGGCATTCCGGACAGCACGGTGATCCAGGAGGGCGACATCCTCAACATCGACATCACGGCCTTCATCGGCGGCGTGCACGGCGACACCAATCACACCTTCCTGGTGGGCGACGTCGACGAGGAGTCCCGGCTGCTGGTCGAACGCACCGCGGAGTCCTTGCGCCGCGCCGTCCGGGCGGTAGCGCCGGGCCGCGAAATCAACGTGATCGGGAGGGCCATCGAGTCCTACGCCAAGCGCTTCGGCTACGGCGTCGTCCGGGACTTCACCGGACACGGCGTCGGCGAGGCCTTCCACACCGGGCTGATCATCCCGCACTACGACGCTGCCCCGGCGTACAACACGGTGATGGAGCCCGGCATGGTCTTCACAATCGAGCCGATGCTCACGCTGGGCACGGTCGACTGGGACATGTGGGCCGACGACTGGACTGTCGTGACGCGCGACCACAGGCGGACCGCGCAGTTTGAGCACACCCTGCTGGTCACGGAGGCCGGCGCCGAGGTCCTGACCCTCCCCTGATTCCGCAACACCGCACGAAGCCCCACCCGCCCCTGCCACGAACGGAACCCCATTGACCAAGAAGGACGAGAAGACGAAGAAGAACGCCCCGCTGATCGGCATCGACATCGGCGGCAGCGGCATCAAGGGCGGAATCGTCGATCTGAAGAAGGGCAAACTGGTGGGCGACCGTCTCCGCGTTCCCACCCCGCAACCGGCCACCCCGGAGGCCGTGGCCGCCGTCGTGGCGCAGGTCGTCACGGAGCTGTCCAGCCGTCCGGACGCCCCGCCGGCGGATTCCCCGGTCGGCGTGACGTTCCCGGGGATTATCCAGCACGGCGTGGTGCACTCGGCCGCTAACGTGGACCACTCATGGCTGAACATGGACATCGACGCCCTGCTGACCGCCCGCCTGCGCCGCCCCGTGGAAGTCATCAACGATGCCGACGCCGCCGGCCTGGCCGAGGCACGCTACGGAGCCGGCGAAGGCGTCCGCGGCACGGTCCTGGTGATCACCCTCGGCACCGGCATCGGCTCGGCGTTCATCTTCAACGGCAAACTGGTTCCCAACGCCGAACTGGGCCACTTGGAAATCGACGGTTTCGACGCCGAGAGCAAGGCCTCCGCCGTCGCCCGTGAGCGCGACGGCCTGAGCTGGGCCGAATACAGTGTGCTGTTGCAACGCTACTTCTCCCACGTGGAGTTCCTGTTCTCCCCGGAACTGTTCATCGTGGGCGGCGGCATCTCCAAGCGCGCCGACGAGTTCCTGCCGCGCATGTCGCTGCGTACGCCGATCGTCCCGGCGGAACTGAAGAACGACGCCGGCATCGTGGGTGCCGCGATCGAGGTGGCCCTTACGCACAAGCTGGCCAAGTAGCACCTAGGTTTGGAGCCGGTGGCGGCCGCGGCTTCCCCTCCGCTGCCACCACCGGAACTTGGATGAGCCTAGAGCGGGCTCTTCTGCGGGCTCTTGCCTTCCAGCCCCTTGGACTCGGCCTCGTGGCGGAGCAGGGCGATGGCAGACTCGAAGTCCTCCAGCGACTCGAAGGCCTGGTACACGCTCGCGAAGCGCAGGTAGGCCACCTCGTCAAGCCGCTGCAAGGGGTTGAGGATGGCGAGGCCTACCTCGTGGGCTTCGATTTCGGCGGCGCCGGAGGCCCGGATGGTCTCTTCGACCTCCTGCGCCAGCAAGGCGAGGTCATCTTCCGTGACCGGCCGGCCCTGGCAGGCCTTCCGCACCCCGTTGATGACCTTACTGCGGCTAAATGGCTCGCCGACGCCGGATCGCTTGATGACGGTCAGGCTGGTGGTTTCCACCGTGGTGAACCGGCGTCCGCAGCCGGGGCACTGCCGGCGGCGCCGGATGGCGGAGCCGTCGTCGGCGATGCGGCTGTCCACCACTCGCGAATCAGGGTTACGGCAGAACGGGCAATACACGTCGGTTCCTCCCCTGCCGCAAGCCAGGGCTCCCAAGAGAGAGCCGGAGCACCGAGGGTGGTGCTCCCGCAATCAGTTTACGACTAGATGTTGATGAATAACAAGCCTGTAATTACTACATGTAGTGGTTAGCGGGCGGCCAAGGCGGCCGCCGCCCAGCTCCCTGCCGGGAATCGGGCGGTGACCGCTTCGCCGTGCGCCGGCAGGTCTTCCGCCCGGGAGAGGCTGACAATGTGCCCGCTGACCTCCGCCAGCGCCGCCTTGCTGTAGTTGATCACCTGGATGGCGCGCAGGAAGGTGGTCACGTTCAACCCGGAGGAAAACGCAGCCGTTCCGCTGGTGGGTAGCACGTGGTTGGAACCGGCGCAGTAGTCGCCGAGGCTGACCGGGCTGTAGTCCCCCACGAAGATGGCACCGGCGTTGCGGATCCGGGCGGCCACGGCCGCGGCGTCGGCGGTCATGATTTCGAGATGTTCTGCGGCGTAGGCGTCGCAGGCAGCGATGCCTTGTTCGAGGTCCTCGACCAGGACGACGCCGGACTGCGGGCCGGACAGTGCCTCCCGGACCCGGGCGCCGTGCTTGGTTGCGGCGGCCAGGGCGTCGAGTTCGCCGCGGACGGCGGCCGCGAGCTCATCGGAGTCGGTAATCAGCACCGATGCGGCCTTCGGGTCGTGCTCGGCCTGGCTGACGAGGTCAGCGGCGACCAGTTCCGGGCGCGCCGTGGCGTCTGCAAGGATCGCGATCTCGGTGGTGCCCGCCTCCGAATCGATGCCCACCACACCCTTGACGAGCCGTTTGGCGGTGGCCACGAAGATGTTGCCGGGCCCGGTGACGACGTCGACCGGGTCGAGGCCGGCGGCCGCGCCCGGCCCGGGCCCGTCGACCGGGTCGATGCCGTAGGCGAAGGCGGCAATGGCCTGGGCGCCGCCGATCGCGTAAACCTCCTCGATGCCCAGCAGGCACGCGGCCGCCAGGATGGTGGGGTGCGGCAGGCCGCCGAAGTCCTTTTGCGGCGGCGACGCCAGGGCGATGGACTGAACGCCCGCGGCCAGTGCCGGAACCACGTTCATGATGACGGAGGAGGGGTAGACGGCCAGGCCGCCGGGGACGTAGAGACCAACGCGGGCAACCGGAACCCAGTTCTGGCTGACCACCGCACCTTCGCCGAGTTCGACGTCGGTATCGGCCGGACGCTGGGCGTCGGCGAAGCGGCGGGCCCGGCGGATGGACTCCTCGAGGGCGGCACGCACGGCCGGGTCCAGCCCGTTAAGGGCTGCGGTCAGGGCCTCGGCGGGAACGCGCGGGTGGGTCTGTTCGACCCCGTCGAACTTCAACGCCAGCTCGCGCAGCGCCTCGAATCCCCGGGTGCGGACCGCCGAGATGATGTCCAGGACCTTCTGCTCGGCGTCGGCCAGGGTGCCGTGCTGCGCCCGCGGGACGGCGGCGCGGAGCCCGGCGAGGGACAACTTCTGCCCGCGCAGGTCCACGGTGCGGAAAGTCAGGGCGGAGAGGGCAGGGCTGTCAGCAGTTGGGGTCACGAGTCCATTTTACGCGCCGGCGGCGCCGGGGCCGGACGCCGTTACCCCGGCCGGTTCGTCAGGCGTCCGGCGCGCCGCCCTGCCCGGGCTCCGGGCGGCTGACTACTGTGGCCAGGAAGATCGCCAGGGCGGTGGCGGCGGGCCAGATGAGGAGCATCGCGTAGGCCCGCAGGGAGAAGGCGGTGCCGGCGCTGCCCGGGATCTCCGCCGCGGGGCCCCACCAGCTGCCGGCGAGCACCCCGGTCCCCC
The DNA here is from genome assembly GCF_040546245.1 of Arthrobacter sp. UYEF3. Taxonomy (NCBI): domain Bacteria; kingdom Bacillati; phylum Actinomycetota; class Actinomycetes; order Micrococcales; family Micrococcaceae; genus Arthrobacter; species Arthrobacter sp. UYEF3. Next base: position 85,241 of record NZ_JBEPNK010000014.1, on the reverse strand, counting down.
ACGCCAGGAGCGCCCCCGCCGCGCCCGCAGCGACGGCCAGGACCACTGTCGCGGTTGTCAGCCGGGCCGGCCGGTTGCCGGCGGTGAGGACGCCGGAAAGGCAGCCGGCCAGAAGGAACAGCCCGGCCAGGACCAGGTCCCGGGGCAGCCAGGTCCCCGGGTTGCTGCCGGCGGCCAGGGCCGGGTCGCGGGTGATGAGGTTGAGCCCGGTCGGCGCCAGGAGCCACCACAGCAGGCCCGCCGGAAGCCCGGCCGCCGCAATCGCGACGGGCCCCTTCCACCGCGCCGGACGGGCTGCTGCGGCGCGCCACGGACCGCCGTCGTGCTGGTCAACGGGAACGGGCATCGCGGGTTGTGTCATGCAACAAACCTTAACAAAGGATCCGGGGCCGCCGGACATTACGCCGCCGCCCGCCACGTGACGCCCGGATGACCCGATAGTGCCGGCCGAATTCCGCGGGCCGGCCGCCGCCGGAATACGCTGGCAGGAAGTACCGGTCGCATCAGCAGCAGGGAGATGAACCACAGTGGCCTCAGCCGAAGAAGCCTTCGAAGGAACCTTCAAGGAGATGTTCCGCCGGCACGCCGCCGGCGTCGCCATCATCACCGCGAACCACGACGGCGTCCCCTACGGTTTCACCGCGACCTCGGTGGCGTCCCTCTCGGCCAAGCCGCCGCGCTTCACGTTCAACATGGCCCGCACTTCCAGCTCCTGGCCTGCGGTGGCCAACACGGCGTACATCGGAGTGCATATGCTCGGGCTGGAGAACCAGGGGCTCGCCGACCGGTTCGCCCGCGCCCGCGACCGGTTCGAGGGCGACCACTGGGAGCTCGGCCCGCATGAGGTGCCGATCCTCAAGGACGTGTCCGGCTGGCTGATCGGCAAGATCCAGATGCGCCTCTCCTTCGAGAACAACGCGGTGGTGGTCGTCGAGGTGGTCGACGGCGCGGTCGGCGGCGACGGAGTGCCGTTGCTATACCACGGGGGCAGCTACAGCCGGCCGGCGCCGCTCGACTACGAAATTTAGGCCGCCGGAGGCCCGGACAAGCCGTCCGGCCCGGGCCTAACCGTCCAGGCAGGTCGGGCCGAGCAGCACCTTCAGGTCGCCGAACAGGGACGGGCTGGGGTTCACGCGCAGATGCACGGGCAGCCCCATCACCTCCACCCTGGAGTCGCCGTGCAGGTGCAGCCGCACCTCCGACTTGCCGCGGTGGGTCGTAAGCACCTCACCGAGTTCGTTCACCACCGCTTCGGTGGCCTTGTGTGTCGGCATCGTGATCACGAGCGGCCCGTCGAGGCCTTCGCTAAGGTCCGGCACGGAGAGTTCCATGCAGTTGACGGCCACCGCACCGTCGTCGCGGCGCTGCAGCCTGCCCTTGACGACGACGATCAGGTCTTCGGCCAGCACCGAGGCGATCGGGCCGTAGACCTGGCCGAAGAACATCACTTCCACCGAGCCGCCGAGGTCCTCGATCTCGGCGCGCGCATAGGCGTTGCCGCTGGCCTTCGCGATCCGCCGGCTGAGCGAGGTGATCATCCCCGCGATGGTGATGATGGCGCCGTCGTGTGGACCGTCCTCGGCGATGATCGAGGTAATGGACTGGTCCGCGTGCTGGGACAGGACGCCTTCGAGTCCCTGCAGCGGGTGGTCCGAAACGTACAGCCCCAGCATGTCGCGCTCGAAGGAAAGCTTGTCCTTCTTTTCCCACTCGGGCAGGTCGGGGATCTCGATGCTGAGGGACGCCTCACCCTCGGCTTCGTCGAACCCGGCGAAGAGGTCGAACTGTCCGATCGCCTCGTTGCGCTTGAGCGTGATGACCGAGTCGATCGCTTCTTCGTGGATCATGGCCAGGGCCCGGCGGTGGTGGTTCAGGGAGTCGAAGGCACCGGCCTTGATGAGGGATTCAATGGTGCGCTTGTTGCAGACCACCGCGGGCACCTTCATCAGGTAGTCCTTGAAGGACGTGTAGGCGCCTTCCTTTTCGCGCGCCGTCACCATGGCGTCGACGACGTTGACGCCGACGTTGCGGATGGCGCCCATGCCGAACCGGATATCGTTGCCGACCGGGGTGAAGTTGAGGGCTGACTCGTTGACGTCCGGCGGCAACACCGTGATGCCCATGTGCCGGCACTCATTGAGGTAGATCGCGGATTTGTCCTTGTCGTCGCCGACGGAAGTCAGCAGGGCGGCCATGTACTCCGGCGCGTAGTGCGCCTTCAGGTAGGCGGTCCAGTACGAAATCACGCCGTACGCCGCCGAGTGCGCCTTATTGAAGGCGTAGTCGGAGAAGGGCAGCAGGATATCCCAGAGGGTCTTGACCGCTTCCATGGAGTAGCCGTTGTCCTGCATGCCCTGGGAGAAGCCGGCGAACTGCTTGTCCAGCTCGGATTTCTTCTTCTTACCCATGGCCCGGCGCAGGATGTCGGCCTGGCCCAGGGAGTAGCCGGCGAGCTTCTGCGCCACCGCCATGACCTGCTCCTGGTACACGATCAGGCCGTAGGTGCCGCCCAGGATCTCCTTCAACGGCTCCTCGAGCTCGGGGTGGATCGGAATGACGTCCTGGATCCTGTTCTTGCGCAGCGCGTAGTCGTTGTGCGCGTTGGCGCCCATGGGACCGGGCCGGTACAGGGCGAGCACGGCGGAGATGTCTTCGAAGTTGTCAGGCTTCATCAGCTTGAGCAGGGAACGCATCGGGCCGCCATCGAGCTGGAACACACCCAGGGTGTCGCCCCGGGCCAGCAGCTCGTAGGACGCGGCGTCGTCGAGGGCCAGGGCTTCCAGGTCCAGGTCCTCGCCACGGTTCATCTTAATGTTTTCCAGCGCGTCGGAAATGATCGTCAGGTTCCGCAGGCCGAGGAAGTCCATCTTGATCAGGCCGAGGCCCTCGGAGGTCGGATAGTCAAATTGCGTGATGACCTGGCCGTCCTGGAAACGGCGCATGACCGGGATGACGTCGATGATCGGGTCGGAGGACATGATGACGCCGGCGGCGTGGACGCCCCACTGCCGTTTCAGGCCCTCGATGCCCAGGGCGGTCTCGAAGACCTTCGCCGCCTCCGGGTCCGTGGCGATCAACTGCCGGAAGTCCGCGGCCTCGCCGTAGCGCTTGGCCTGGGGGTTCTGGATGTCGGCCAGCGGGATGTCCTTGGCCATGACGGCGGGCGGCAGCGCCTTCGTCAGCTGTTCGCCCATGCTGAACGGGTAGCCGAGCACGCGCGATGAGTCCTTGAGCGCCTGCTTGGTTTTGATGGTGCCGTAGGTGACGATCATGGCCACGCGTTCGTCGCCGTATTTGCGCGTTACGTAATCGATCACTTCGGAGCGGCGCCGGTCATCGAAGTCGACGTCGAAGTCGGGCATGGAGACGCGGTCCGGGTTGAGGAAGCGTTCGAAGATCAGGCCGTGGTGCAGCGGATCGAGGTCGGTGATGCGCATGGCATACGCCACCATGGAGCCTGCACCCGAGCCACGTCCGGGACCCACCCGGATGCCGTTGTTCTTGGCCCAGTTGATGAAGTCTGCCACCACGAGGAAGTAGCCGGGGAACCCCATGGACGTGATGACGCCGAGTTCGTAGTCGGCCTGGGTGCGCACCTTGTCCGGGATGCCTTGGGGATAACGGTATTGAAGTCCCTTGTCGACTTCCTTGACCAGCCAGGACGTTTCGTCCTCCCCCTCCGGGCAGGGGAAGCGGGGCATGTAGTTGGCGCCGGTGTTGAACGAGACGTCGCAGCGTTCGGCGATCAGCAGCGTGTTGTCGCACGCCTCCGGGTGGTCCCGGAAGAGCTCCCGCATTTCCTGCGGCGACTTGAGGTAGTACCCGCTGCCGGAGAAGGCGAAGCGCGAGCCGCCGTTGTCGTACGTCGGCTCCAACAGTGTGGAGCCGGACTGGATGGCCAGCAGGGCCTCGTGCGCCTTCGCGTCGTGCTCGTGGGTGTAGTGCAGGTCGTTGGTGGCCACCAGCGGAAGGTTCAGTTCCTTGGCCAGGCGAAGCAGGTCCCCGGTGACACGCCGCTCGATGTCCAGGCCGTGGTCCATGAGTTCGCAGAAGTAGTTCTCTGCCCCGAAGATGTCGCGGAACTCGGCCGCCGCTTCGACGGCTTCGCGGTACTGTCCGAGCCGGAGCCGGGTCTGGACTTCGCCGGACGGGCAACCGGTGGTGGCGATCAGGCCTTCGGAGTAGGTGTTCAGCAGTTCGCGGTCTAGTCGAGGCCATTTGCCGAAGACGGAGTCCAATGACGCGAGCGACGAGGCGCGGAACAAGTTCCGCATGCCCACATTGTTGTAGCTGAGGAGCGTCATGTGCGTGTACGCGCCGCCGCCCGAGATGTCGTCTTTGCGCTGGTTCTCCTCGCCCCAGCGGACGCGCGTCTTGTCCGTGCGCGCGGTTCCCGGCGTCACATAGGCTTCGACGCCGATGATCGGCTTGATGCCCTGGTCTGTAGCCCGCTTCCAGAAATCGAAGGCGCCGAAGAGGTAGCCGTGGTCCGTCGTGGCCAGGGCGGGCATACCCAGCCGCTCGGTTTCATCGAAGAGTTCCCCGAGCCGGGCGGCGCCGTCCAGCATGGAGTACTCGGTGTGGTTGTGGAGATGGACAAACGAGTCATTGCTGGAAGTCACCGGACCATTCTAGTGCCGGGACCCGGCCTCCGCTGCCAGGCACTCCGGATCAGGCGTGGCCGGACTCCAGCACCTCAAGGGCGTACTGCAGGTCCTGCGGGTACTCGCTGGTCACGGTGACCCGCTCCCCCGTCCGCGGGTGGTCGAAGGAAAGTTGCCGGGCGTGCAGCCACTGCCGGGTGAGGCCCAGGGTGGCGGCAAGCCGCGGATCCGCGCCGTAGGTCAAGTCGCCGGCGCAGGGGTGGCGCAACGCCGAAAAATGCACCCGAATCTGGTGGGTCCGCCCGGTCTCCAGGTGCACCTCCACCAGCGAGGCCTTGCCGAAGGCCTCCAGCACCTCGTAATGCGTTATGGAGTCCCGGCCGTCCTCAATCACGGCGAAGCGCCAGTCGTGTCCGGGATGGCGCCCGATCGGGGCGTCGATGGTGCCGGCCAGCGGGTCCGGGAGGCCCTGGACGACGGCGTGGTAGACCTTGTCCACCGTGCGCTCCTTGAAAGCCCGCTTGAGCGCCGTGTACGCCCTTTCCGTCTTGGCGACCACCATGACGCCGGAGGTGCCGACGTCGAGCCGGTGCACGATCCCGGCGCGTTCCGGGGAACCCGAGGTGGAGATCCTGTACCCGAGTCCGGCCAGCCCGCCCACGACCGTGGGACCGACCCAGCCGGGCGAGGGGTGCGCCGCCACACCTACAGGTTTGTCGACCACGACAAACTCGTCATCGTCCAGCAGGATCAACAGGTCTTCCACAACTTCCTCCACGACTTCCAGGGGATCCCGGCGGTCAGGCACGACGACGTCGAGATCCGCCCCGGCGCTGAGCTTGAGCGATTTGCCGACGGCTTTGCCGTGGCTGCTGACGTTGCCCTCAGCGATCAGTGTGGCTGCCTGTGAGCGGGAGATGTCCATCAGTTTCGCCAGACCTGCGTCCACCCGGGCGCCGGCCAGCTCGCCGGGGACGGTGAAGTGCCGGCGTTCGGGCGCCGTCGCCGGTCCGGGCTCAGACATTGTGCTCCCGGCCGTTGTGTTCCGGGCCCTTGTGTTCCGGGCCCTTGTGTTCCGGGCCCTTGTGTTCCAGCGCCGCCGGCCGGGCAGTTTCATCATCCCGGCGCTTGCCCACGCGAGAGCCGTCTAGGGCGATGCCGCGCAGCGTGAGCAGGCAGATGATGACCACCGCGGAGACCACCGCCGAGTCTGCGATGTTGAAGATTGCGAAGTTGGGCAGCTGGATGAAGTCCACCACATGGCCCATGGCGAACGAGGGCTCGCGGAAGAGCCGGTCGGTCAGGTTGCCCAGGGCGCCGCCGAGCAGCAGCCCGAGTGCCAGCGCCCACCAGGCGGAGCCAAGCCTGCGCAGCTGCAGCAGGATCGCGACAGACACTGCAGCCATGATGATCGTGAACACCCAGGTGATGTTCTCGCCGATCGAGAACGCGGCGCCCGAGTTGCGGATGTAGTACCAGTGCAGCAGCGGCGGCAGCACGGGGATCCGCTCCCCTTCGGTCATTGTGGCCGTGACCCAGAGCTTGGTGAGCTGGTCGAATACGTAGGCGAACACCGCGAATCCGGCGAACAGGGACAGCAGGACGGCGCGCCGGGGCTTGCGCGCCGGCCCGGCGGCATTAGCCGTCGGCGAAGGCTGCGCGGAGTCCGCGGGCTGGGCGGCGTCTGGTATTGGTGCGTCAGTCATAGTGCTTTCGTTCCGGTGCCGGTTAATGCAAAAGCCGGTGGCCGAGGAGTCCTCAGCCACCGGCTTCCAGAATACTTGCCAATGGTCCTAGCTGTTGGCTTCGACCTCGGGGGCCGCCACCGAACCGCGGGCGTCCAGGTCACGCAGCTGGCCTTCAATGTAGGCCTTCAGGCGGGAGCGGTAGTCACGCTCGAAGCCGCGAAGCTGCTCAACCTTGCGCTCCAGCACGGAGCGCTGCTGCTCGAGGGCGCCCAGGATCTTGCGGGACTTTTCCTGCGCATCGTTGACGAGGCTGCTGGCTTCGATCTGCGCCTCGGCGATGATCTTGTCGCGCTGCTGTTCACCGTCGGAGACGTGCTTGTCGTGCATCTGCTGCGCCATCGCGAGCAGTCCTGCTGCGGACTCGGCGGACGGCGTGGAGGCGACGCGGGCGGCCGGGGCGGGAGCGGTTGAGGGTGCGGGAGCCTGCTCGGCTTCCTTCTTCTTGGCGACTTCGGCGGCCTTGGCCTCGGCTTCTGCCTTGGCGCGGTCTTCCTTCTCGGCCTTGACGGGTGCCGGCACCTTCTCCACGACGGGAGCGCCAGCAGCGGAGCTGGCGGCCGTACCGGAACCGGATTCGGCGAGCTTCTTGCGCAGCTCGTCGTTCTCCTGGTTCAGGCGCCGCAGTTCGACGACGATTTCATCCAGGAAGTCATCAACTTCGTCCTGGTCGTAGCCTTCACGGAACTTGGTCGGCTGAAAGCGCTTGTTGACAACGTCTTCTGGCGTCAAAGCCATCTGGTCACCTCGTTGGTCTAGTTAGTCAGGGGCCTTCCGGCCGTCAAAACTACGGTACCTAAATATGGTCTGGTTCCTCTAATTCAACACCGCAGTGTCAAACCGGAGTTTCAATCTTTTCCGGCGTCGAACCGGGTCCGCCGCGGCGGCTACGCGGCGATGGGCTGCGCGAAAGTGAAGTACCTCGCGACGTTCATGGCCACTGAAACGGCCAGGAAGAGCACCAGGAACGCCAGGTCCAGCGAGATGCCGCCGATCCGCAGCGGAGGGATGATCCGACCGAGAAGTTTGAGGGGCTTGTCCGTGACGGAGTACACGGCGTGGGCGGTCACCAGAGCGGCGCCGTGCGGACGCCAGCTGCGGGCAAACATCTGGACCCAGTCGAAGATGAGGCGGGCGATCAGGGCGACAAAGAAGAGCAACAGCGCGATATAGGCCAGTCCGAAAACAATTCCCATGAGCTAAGTTATATCTCCATGTTCATTCCGGATACCGCAGTGTCCTGACAGTGGTTATACCTCTATTCCAACACGGAATGTTCGGCACGGATGCCAGACGGGTCTGCCCGCCTGGCATCCGTGCCGAAAATCCGGACTAGCTCTGATTGAAGAAGCTGGCCTGCGTCTCGGAAATCTTCTTGTCGTCACCGATCACTTCGACGTACGACGGCGACAGCAGGAAGACCTTGTTGGTCACCCGTTCTATGCTTCCGCGCAGGCCGAACACAAGGCCGGCGGAGAAGTCGACGAGGCGCTTGGCGTCGGCTTCGCCCATGTCGGTGACGTTCATAATGACGGGGATGCCGTCACGGAAACTTTCGCCGATCAGCTTGGCATCGTTGTAGGACCGCGGGTGGATCGTCGTGATCTGCCGCAGGCCGGTGGCTTCTTCGCGGCCGGCCGCCGCTCGCTTAATGGGTGTCACAGGTGCGCGGTATTCCTCTTCGGCGGCGTAGGGATCTTCCCGGGGGGCCTCGCGTACAGGCGCCGGTGCGCGGCGCTCCTCGCGGTCGTGCTCCATGGAATCGTCCTCATCCTTGTGCGGTGTGTGATGGTCGGACTCGTAATGTTCATCGCCATCGGCGAGCCCAAGATAGATCATTGTCTTGCGCAGACCGCCAGCCATGGTCGACTCCTAATCGTGTCCGTCTGCGGGCCGCTCAGTGACTTGACTGTTTGGAGTCACTGCATTGGAGTCCCCGCCATTGCCTTCCAATACCTCGAACCTACCCCACTGCCGGGCGGGGACCGAGAATATCGGCGCCAATTCGAAGGTGTGTCGCTCCGAACCGGATCGCCGCTTCCAGGTCCTGGCTCATACCGGCCGAAATGGCTGTGGCCTGCGGATACTCGGCGCGGAGCCCGGCGGAGATCCCGGCCAGCTTTTCGAACGCCGCATCCGGAGACCCGCCAAGGGGTGCCACTGCCATTACCCCGGCCAGCCGGAGACCGGCGGCTGTGGCGAGCAGTTCGCCCAGTTCCGGGACGGCGGCGGGCACCGCGCCGCCGCGGTGGCCGTCGGCGTCGTCGTCCAGGCTGACCTGGATGAAGCACTCGAGGTCCTCCCGGCCGGTGCGTCCCTGTTCGGTGACCACCGCCTTGGCCAGGGCGGTGACCAGCTGGGCGCGGTCCACGGAGTGCACCGCGTGAGCGTACTTCACCACCGATTTGGCCTTGTTGCTTTGCAGTTGGCCGATGAAGTGCCAGCGGAGCCGCAGCTCCGCCAGCCGGGCAGCCTTGTCCGCCGCTTCCTGGTCCCGGTTTTCGCCGACGTCGGCGACGCCGAGCGCGGCCAGCCGCGCCACGTCCCCGGCGGAGTGGAATTTAGTCACCACGATCAGCTCCGGCGGGGCCTCCTGCCGCCCGGCGCCAGCCGTTGCGGCGTCGATCCGCCGCCGGACCGCGGCAAGCCGGACGCGCAGTTCGGCGAGCCGGTCATCGTCCCGGCCGTCCCATGCCGCCGGCGCGGTCACTCGGCCGCCCCTGTCCAGATCAGCCCCGCGAACCGGCCGGTGCGGGCGTCGCGCCGGTAGGAAAACAGTTCGCCGTCCTCCCGGGTGCAACCGCCGGAGTATTCGATGGCGACCCCGTCGGCCGCCAGCTGGCTGCGGACCCCGGCCGGAAGGTCCAGCCCGGGGGTGCCCTGCGACGTCGTGCACCAGGCCGCGGGGACGAGCGCCGCAACATCCGCGCGCATGCCCTCTGGGACCTCGTAGCAGCTTCCGCAGATCGACGGCCCGATCCAGGCGCCGATGTTTTCGGCTCCCAGCGCACGCATGCGCGCCACGGCGGCGGGGACCACCCCGGCGGCCATGCCCGGCCGGCCGGCATGGACGACGCCGAGCAGCGGGGCCGCCGGGCCGCCTGCGGCACTCTCCCCCACCAGCACGATCGGCACGCAGTCGGCCACCATGACCGCCAGCGGCTGCCCGTCCGACACCATCGCGTCGGCGGTCGGAGCGCCTGCGGTCGGTGCGGCGGCGCCGACGGCCGACGCCGGGCTGCCGGCAAAGACGGCCACCGTGTTGCCGTGGATCTGGTTCATGAACCGGAAGTGCCGGTATCCGAGCCCTGCGGCCTGTTCAAGTTCCTCCCGGCGACGGTGGACCGCGGCCGGATCGTCCCCGACATGGAGCGCCAGGTTGCCTGCCGCAACGTTGGTAAACGCCACCCAGACGCCGGGCCGCACTTCAGCTCGCCAGGAGAACACTCAGCACCCCGCCATTTCAGGAACCAGCATCATTGAAATCTTCATACCAAACACCGTAACCCGCCAAAGCAGCATGGCACCGCCATCAGGCGGTGCCATGCTGCCGATGACAGCTTGCGGACGGGTGGGCCTACTTCAGGAAGTCGGGCACGTCCAAGTCATCCGTATGACGTCCGGACAGATCCGGCTCGACCACCGAGGGCAGGTCCACGTCGAACCCCGAATCGGCGGGCACAGCCGACGTGCGCTGCTGGCCCCAGTTGCTGAGTCCGGAGGCGCCGACTCCGGCGTGCAGCGGCTGGACCGGCGCCGAGGCGGGAGCCTGGGCCGGGGCGGGGGTGGCGGGACGCGCCGGAGCGGGCAGCGACTGGTCCATCGAAGGAGACGTGGCCTTGACATCGTCGAACCCGGCCGCGATCACGGTAACCCGGGCTTCATCGCCGAGGGCATCGTCAATCACGGCGCCGAAGATGATGTTGGCTTCGGGGTGCGCCACTTCCTGGACCAGCCGTGCGGCCTCGTTGATTTCGAAGAGGCCCAGGTCCGAGCCGCCCTGGATGGACAGCAGGACACCGTGGGCGCCGTCGATCGACGCTTCGAGCAGGGGCGAGGCAATGGCCAGCTCCGCGGCCTTGACGGCGCGGTCTTCGCCGCGGGCCGAGCCGATGCCCATCAGGGCGGAACCCGCACCTTGCATGACGGACTTTACGTCGGCGAAGTCAAGGTTGATCAGGCCGGGGGTGGTGATCAGATCGGTGATGCCCTGGACACCGGACAGCAGGACCTGGTCGGCGGAACGGAAGGCGTCCAGCACCGAGACGTTCCGGTCGCTGATGGAGAGCAGCCGGTCATTGGGGATGACGATCAGGGTGTCGACCTCGTCACGAAGGGCGTCGATGCCTGCTTCCGCGGAACCTGCGCGGCGGCGGCCCTCGAAGGTGAACGGGCGGGTGACGACGCCGATGGTCAGTGCGCCCAGCGATCGTGCGATCCGGGCCACGACGGGCGCGCCGCCGGTGCCGGTGCCGCCGCCTTCGCCGGCGGTAACGAAGACCATGTCCGCGCCGCGGATGACCTCTTCGATTTCGTCGGCGTGGTCCTCGGCAGCCTGCCTGCCCACGTCCGGGTTCGCGCCGGCTCCGAGGCCGCGGGTCAGCTCACGCCCGATGTCGAGCTTGACGTCGGCATCGCTCATCAACAACGCCTGCGCATCGGTGTTGACTGCGATGAATTCGACGCCGCGAAGTCCGACTTCGATCATTCGGTTGACTGCGTTCACGCCACCGCCGCCGATGCCGACGACCTTGATGACGGCCAAGTAATTCTGCGGAGCTGCCACGTTACGTGTCCCTTGTTCGTGTTCTATTGCGAAAACTGATGAAGTCAAGCTTGAAGCCCTGAAGGTTAACCTTCTAGTTGAAGGTTATAGTTATGTCAAGTAACTCATGCCATTGACGCTATTTCCTATGTCCGGGACATTCAATAACCGGCTCCGCGTGTCGCGGTAATACCGGAGAAATGCCGAGTGTTTCTGCCATTGCGTCGCGTTTGAGCTCCGCAACGCGGCGCCGCTTCCCGGCACAGGCACCCATTGGACTGTCGCCCGGGCGCCCGGCGGTGTAAGAGACTGACAATCATCTAGTGACCGGATGCCGCGGCACACTGACGTCGTAGACCCGGACCGGGTTTTTCGGATCAGCCGGCGCCTTCAGCAGCGCGGCGAGCACCCTGGCTTTGAGCTCCTTCTCCCCTTCGTTGCCCCAGACGATGGTCTGCCCGTCCACGAGCTTGAGTTCCACCGCGTCGACTGACTTAGCCGAGGCATCGGAGAGCCGGGCGAGCACGTCGGCCGGCAGCGCCCCGAGTACGGCCGTGATGGCATGGAACAGATCCTGCGGCAGCGCGCCAGCGCCGCCGTCAACGACCGGAAGCTTCACCGAAGCAGGGTCCGGGGTGGTGCTGAGCTGGACGCCGTCGACGTCGACCAGCTGGAAAACGCCGGCCTGCTTGACCAGCGCCACAGGCACCCGCTCCGTGATTCTCACCTGCAGGGTGGACGGCGGCCGGCCCTCGGTGGTGACGGCCTTGATCTGAACCAGCGGCTTCAGCAATCCGCTAACCTCCTGGTCGCTGATCTGCGGCAGCGGCTTGCCCTGCAGCGGAGCCAGGGCGGCCTTGACCTGGTCCGCGTTGAGCATCCGGGCGCCCTCCACGGTGACCGTTTGGACGGCCAGCCACGGTGAGTAGACGGCGGCGGCCACGATTCCCGCGATCAGTACAGCGATCACTGCGACCGTGCTGAGGACGATCCGGCGGCGGCGTTTGGCCTTCGGCTCGGGAAAGGACAGGACATTGCCGCGGCGGGGCCCGGTCGAGGCGGCGCCGGCGGGACCGGCACCCGGGGGTTTCGGCGCTGCGGAGTCCGACTTGGACGCCGAGATGATGTCCGGCCCGCGCGTGCTAGCCACCGGGCGACTCCAGGGTCAGCGCCTCGACGATACGGGGGCCGTACCCGGTGACGTCGCCGGCGCCGACCGTGAGCACGATGTCCCCGGCCGCGGCGGCCTGGAGGACCGCCTGCACGGCGTCCTCGGCGGGCCCGACGAGCCGCCCTTGCGAACCGAGGTGGTCAGCGATCAGCTGACTGGTGACGCCCGGGATGGGGTCTTCCCGGGCCGGATAGATGTCCAGCACCAGGGCCGTGTCCGCGGCGTTGAGGGCGTCGGCGAACTCGTGCGCGAATTCGCGGGTCCGGGAGAAAAGGTGCGGCTGGAACAGCACGTGGACGCGGTGTTCACCGGCCACCGAGCGGGCAGCGGCGAGGGCTGCGCGCACCTCGGTGGGATGGTGGGCGTAGTCGTCGTAGACGCGCACGCCCCGGCCCCCGCCCTTGAATTCGAAGCGGCGCGAGGCTCCGGAGAAGTTTGCCAACGCGCCGGCCGCTGCCCCTGGGGCGACGCCGAGCTCCAGCGCCACCGCGAACGCTGCGGCGGCGTTCAAGGCGTTGTGCCGGCCTGGCACCTGCAGCTCGACTGCGAAGCGCCCGGCCGGCGTGGAGATCCAGACGTCGCCCGTCCCGCCGTCGTGCAGCTTCACATCGGCGTCCCCGGCGGTACCGTAGAGCACCACCCGGGTGTTCGACTGTTCCCGGGTGCGCAGCGCGAGGGCGCGGGCGCCGTCGTCGTCGGCGCAGGCGACCAACAGGCCGTCCGGGGGGAGCAGTGCGGCGAAGCGGTCGAACGAGGCGTAGACCGCTTCCGGCGTGCCGTAGTAGTCCAGGTGGTCCGGTTCGACGTTGGTCACCACGGCGATCTGCGGCCGGTAGTTCAGGAACGAACCGTCCGATTCGTCGGCTTCCGCAACGAAGACCGGTGACGTCCCGGAGGCCGCGTTCACGCCGAGGGCCGGGACGTTGGCTCCGATTGCGAAGGACGGATCCATCCCGGCGCCCTGCAGCAGCACCGTGATCATCGACGTCGTGGTGGATTTGCCGTGCGTTCCGGCCACCGTGATGGCCGTGTCCTGGGCCATGGTGGCGGCCAGGGCCTCGGAGCGGTGCAGCACCGGCAGCCCGGCGGCGCGCGCTGCGGCCAGTTCGGGGTTGTCCGATCGGATGGCCGAGCCGGCGATGACGGTCTGCGCATCGTCAAGGTTGGCCGCGTCGTAGCCGACGCCGACCCGTGCGCCCGCCGCGGCGAGCTCAGCCATCACCGGCAGGTCGTTGGCGTCGGAGCCGCTCACGGGCACGCCCCGGGCCACCATGATGCGGGCGACGGCGGACATGCCTACGCCGCCGATGCCGATGAAGTGCACCCGCCCCAGCGATTCCTGGGTGCGGGCCGCCGGCGGGGTGCCGTTCCGGGCCTGGGTCATTGCTTTACCGCTTCCTGCCTGCTGTTCAAAGACACTGCTGTTCAAAGTCACTGCTGTTCAAAGTCACTGCTGTTCACTGCTCACGGTCACTGCTGGTGGGGGTCACTGCTGGTGGGGGTCACTGCTGGTGGACTGCGCTGCCTCGAGGACCAGTGCGGCCATCCGCCGGTCGGCGTCCCGGATGCCGAGTTGCTCGCCGGCGGCGGCCATCCGGTCCAGCCGGGCAGTATCGCGCAGCAGCGGGATGATGTGCCCGCTGATCCAGTCGGCGTCGAAGCCCGTGTCATCGACAAGCAGTGCGGCGCCGGCGCTGACCAGCCCGGCCGCGTTCAGCGCCTGTTCGCCGTTGCCGATCGGGAGCGGGACAAAGGCTGCGGGGACGCCGACGGCGGCAACCTCGCAGACGGTCGCGGCACCGGAGCGCGCCAGGAGCAGGTCCGCGGCGGCGTAGGCCAGCTCCATGCCCTCCACGTACTCGACCTGGCGGTAGCCGGGGGCAGCCAGCAGCCTGCCCTGGGCATCGTGGACGGTTTTGCCGCGTCCGGTGATGTGCAGGGTCTGGATGCCGGCGTCGGCGAGGGCGGCGGCCGAGGCGGCGATGGCGCTGTTGATGCTCTGCGCGCCGGAGGAGCCACCGGTGACGATCAGGGTGGGTTTGTGCTGCTCCAGGCCGAGCGCGGTGCGGGCGGCCGCCCGGGACGCCAGCCGGTCCAGGCCGGAAATTTCGCGCCGCATCGGCATGCCGACGTGCCGCGCCCCGCGGAGCGTGGTCGCCGCGAACGCCACGGCGACGTGCCGGCTCAGCCGGGCTCCGACCCGGTTCGCGAGCCCGGCCCGGGTGTTCGCCTCATGCACCACGATCGGGATCTTGCGGCGCCAGGCAGCCAGGTACAGCGGGGTGCAGACGTAACCGCCGACGCCCACCAGGACGTCCGCCCGGGCCTCGTCCAGGATGGCACCGGCCTGGCGCACGGCGCCGGCGAGCTTAGCCGGAAGCCGGAGCAGCTCCAGTGACGGCTTACGCGGGAACGGCACCCGGCTGACGGTTGCCAGTTCGAGTCCGGCGGCGGGAACCAGCCGGGCCTCCATGCCGCCAGGGGTGCCGACGGCAAGCAGCCGCGCGCCGGGTCGGACCTCAAGGAGGGCATCCGCGATGGCCAGCAGGGGGCTGATGTGCCCGGCGGTACCACCGCCGGCGAGGACGACGGACAAGGGCGAATCGGTCTTCATGGCGGGCTAGGTACGCTTTCGTGCGGGGTTCTTGGGGGCGGCCGTTCTGGTGCCGGGCTTCCGCATGGCCGTGCTTCCGGCTGCGCTGCTTCCGGTTGCGCTTCTGTCCGGTCTTCCGGCTGCACTTCTGCCTGCCGGTGGCTTTCCTGCCTGCGCCTTGGCTGCCGGCACCTTAGCTGCCGGTGGCTTTGCTGCCGGCGCCTTGGCAGCGGAAGTTTTGGCCGGGGATTTGGCTGGGGATTTGGCCAGGGCCCTGGCCGTCGCAGGCCTGGCGGCTGCCGGTGCCTTGGCGGTCGTCCTCGCCGCCACCTGCTTGCGGAGTACTGTGGCGAACCCGGCGGGACCAAACTTAAGCAGCCCCTTCGGCTGCATGCCAGGTTCCATCTGCGCCCGGGCCAAGGACAACACTACTCCGATGGCGCACAGCGACATGAGCAGGGCCGAGCCGCCGTAGGAAATGAACGGCAAGGGCACACCGACAACGGGGAGCAGTCCGGTGACAACGGCCATGTTGACGGTGGCCTGGCCGAGCAGCCACACCATGATCGCACCCGCGAGGACCCGGTGGAAGACGTCCTGCTGCGCCACCACGACGCGATAGACAGCAGTGCCCAGGATCGCGAAGAGGACCAGGACGACGAGCGTGCCGATCAGGCCAAGCTCCTCGCCGATGATGGCGAAGATGAAGTCATTGTGCGCTTCCGGAATCCAGCTGTACTTTTGCCGGCTCTGGCCCAGCCCAACACCGAACCAGCCTCCTGATGCGAGTCCGTAGAGACCGTTGGTGGATTGGTAGTTCAGATCGGACCCGTCCGCGCAGGTCTGGCCGGTCCACGACAGGATGCGGCACATGCGGTTCGGGCTGGTGATCGCCAGGAATACGGTTCCGAGCGCCAGGACCGCCCCGGCGATACCAAACAGATAAAGCCTCACACCGGCAAAAAACAAGCCCGCAGCCAGGATCATCATCACGATCATTGCCGTACCGAGGTCGTTTCCGGCCAGAATGAGCACCAATACCGCAGCGGCACCGGGGACTACGACCGGAACCAGGACGTGGCGCCAGTTGTCGAGGTGCCGGGCCTTGCGGTGGAGCACGGTCGCCATCCACAGAGCCAGCGCCAGCTTGGAAGCTTCCGACGGCTGAAAGGTGAAGGGACCGACGTCGATCCAGTTCTGGTTGCCCAGTGCGCTGCGTCCCACGAGGAGCACCAGCACCAGCAGGAAGACGGCCAGGATGATGGCCGGCCACGCGAAGCGTTTGAGCCATGCCACGTTCACGCGCGACAAGACCAGCATCACGAAGACGCCAATGGCCGCGAAAAGGCCCTGCTTCAAGGCAGCGGAATAGGGTGACTCCCCCGCGGCGATTGCCTCCACACTGGAGGCGGACAACACCATCATGATGCCGATCGCCGTCAGCGCCAGGGTCGATCCCAGGATGAGGTAGTACGTGGAACCGGTGCGGGATTTGCCGGTCCCTTCCAGAGCGGACCAAAGGCCGCGGTACCAGCCCCGGACCCTGGCGGCGGGGGTGGGCCGTGATCCGGCGGTCCCGCCGGCGGTGGTACCTGCTTTCCTGCCTGCGGCAGCCGTCCGTTCCGCTGCGGAACGGGTGGGCGTGCTGACCATTGCTACTCCTCGGTGGTCTGAGCCTGCCCTTCCACGAGCTCGCGGACAGCTTCGATAAAGGCGTCGCCACGGTGAGCATAGGAAGAGAACTGATCCATGGACGCAGCTGCCGGGGCCAGGAGCACAGTGTCCCCGGAGGTGGCCAGCTGCGCCGCCGACGCAACGGCCCTCGCCATTACAGTCTCGCCGTAAATCCGCGAAGGAACTGCGTCGGCATGGGCCGGTCCGGCAGTCTGCACACTTTCAGTGTCGCCCTTTGGCTGGCCGATCACGGGGACATCCGGCGCGTGTCGCTGGAGCGCGGCCTGCAGGCCGGAAGAGTCCGTCCCGATCAGCACCACGGCTTTGAGGCGCCGGGCGTTGTCCCGGACCAGCGAGTCGTAAGTCACACCCTTGGACAGGCCGCCGGCGATCCACACCACGTGCTCGAAAGCGGACAGTGAGGCCGCTGCCGCGTGCGGGTTGGTGGCCTTCGAATCGTTGATCCAGAGCACACCCTCGTGTCGGGCGACCGGCTGGATACGGTGGTCCCCCGGCAGGTAGTTCTGCAGCCCCTGCCGGACGGCGGCGGGCTCGACCCCGTAGGCCCGCACGAGGGCGGCCGCAGCGAGGGCGTTGGCCACCATGTGCCGGGGGGCCACCGCACCGAGATCGGACATCGCGGCGAGTTCGGCGGCGCTGTCCTTGCGTTCAGGGATAAAGGCCCGGTCAACGAGCAGGCCTTCGACCACGCCGAGCATGCTGATAGCCGGGGTGAGCGTGGTGAAGCCCACCGCGCGGCAGCCCTCCACCACGTCAGCGGCTTCGACCATGCGCTCGGTTTCAATTTGCTCGGCGTTGTAGACGCACGCCTTCTGCGTCCGCTCATAGACCTTGGCCTTGTCCGCCAGGTAGGAGGCATAGGAGCCGTGCCAGTCGACATGGTCTTCGGCGACGTTAAGGCAGACGCTGGCCACCGGCGACACGGAGTGGCTCCAGTGCAGCTGGAAGCTGGAGAGCTCGACGGCGAGGACGTCATAGTCCACCGGGTCGCGGAGCGCGTCAAGAATCGGCGTGCCGACGTTGCCGACCGCAATCGCCTTGAGCCCGGCGGCCTGCAGCATGGATTCGGTCAGGCCGACGGTCGTCGTCTTCCCGTTGGTGCCGGTGATGGCGATCCAGTCCGCCGTCTTGCGCCCCTTGCGTTCGCGGAGGCGCCAGGCGAGTTCGACGTCGCCCCAGACCGGAATGTGCGCCCGGGCGGCTGCGGCGAGCAGGGCCTGGTCGGGCCGCCAGCCCGGCGAGGTGACGATCAGTTCGGGCTTCCCGCCGTCGACCTTGGGCACCGAGTTTACGGCGTCCTCGCCGAGCAGCACGTCGGCGGCTCCGACGATCCGGAGCGTGTCCGCCTGGGCGCGGGCTTTCACACTGTCCGCGGCGTCCACCACAACTACCCGGGCACCGAGTTCGATCAGGGTGTCGGCGGCGGCGAACCCGGAGATGCCGATGCCGGTGACGACGACGCGGAGCCCGGCCCAGTCGGAGTCCCAGCTGGTGAGGTTCTCCAGCCGTGGCGAACTGGCCAACGGCTCGGGAATGACCCCGCTCACAGCAGCACCACCCATTCGGCGTAAAAGATACCCAGACCGGCGGCAACGAAGAGGCCGCAGAGGATCCAGAACCGGACCACGACTGTGACTTCCGCCCAGCCCTTGAGTTCGAAGTGGTGCTGAAGCGGGGCCATCTTGAAGACGCGTTTGCCCTTGGTGAGCTTGAAGAAGCCCACCTGGATGATGACCGAGAGGGTGATCAGGACGAACAGGCCGCCGATGAAGGCCAGCAGCAGTTCGGTGCGCGACAGGATCGCAAAGCCGGCGACGGCGCCGCCGATGGCCAGCGAGCCGGTGTCGCCCATGAAAATTTTCGCCGGCGAGGTGTTCCACCAGAGGAAGCCGACCAGAGCGGCGCTGAGGATGGCGGCGAGCAGGGCGAGGTCTAGCGGATCGCGGACTGTGTAGCAGCCGCTGCCGGCCTGCCGGGGCGAGCCGCAGGACTGGTTGCTCTGCCAGATCCCGATCAGGGTGTATGCCCCGAACACCATAATGGATGCGCCGGCGGCCAGTCCGTCCAGGCCGTCGGTGAGGTTCACACCGTTTGTAGCCGCGGTGACGATCAAGTTAGACCAGACCACGAACAGGATGGCGCCCAGAACGGTGCCGCCGAACGCAAGGTTCAGCCAGGGAATATCACGGACCAGGGAGATCTGGTACGACGCCGGCGTGACCTTGTTCTCATCAGGGAAGTTCAGCGCAAGGACCGCGAAGATGATGCCGACCAGGGCCTGAAGGACCAGTTTGGCCTTGGCGTTGAGGCCCAGGCTGCGCTGCGCGGAGATCTTAATGAAATCGTCCAGGAAGCCCACGAGCCCCATGCCGACCATCAGGAAGAGCAACAGCAGGGCCGAGGCGGACGGGCCGGACGAGACCGGGTTCATCAGCCACATCACGAAGTGCGTGATGCTGTAACTTGCCAGCACCGCAACCACGACGACCATGCCGCCCATGGTGGGCGTTCCGCGCTTGGTGTGGTGCGAGGTCGGCCCGTCGTCGCGGATGAACTGCCCGTAACCTTTACGGACCAGGAACCGGATGAAGAGCGGGGTGCCCAGGAAAGAGAGCAGCAGGGCCAGGCCGGCGCCCATCAGCAGTGCGATCACGGCAGCGCGCTCCCTTCAGTGGCGGTTGCGGCGGACGGTTCGGCCGCTACCGGCGCCAATGGAGGCAATGCTATCCGATCCCCCAAATGCCGCAGGCCGATGCTGTTGGAGGACTTGAAAAGTACCAGGTCGCCGGGCTCCAGTTCGGAGCGCAGGATCTGGTAGGCCTCGTCGGCGGTTTCAGCGAAGAGGCATTCGTCGCCCCAGGAGCCCTCGTTGACGGCCGAAATGTAGAGTGCCCGGGCTTCGCGCCCGATCACCAGCAGCCGGGAGATGTTGAGCCGGACCACCTGGGTGCCGACGGCGGTGTGCTCACGGATGGAGTCTTCGCCGAGTTCCAGCATGGCGCCGAGCACGGCCCAGGTCCGGCGGCCGCGGCCCAGGTCCGCCAGCGTCCGCAGGGCCGCACGCATGGACTCGGGGTTGGCGTTGTAAGCGTCGTTGATGATAGTCACGCCGTCGGGCCGTTCGGTGCGTTCCATCCGCCAGCGGCTGGCAGCGCCCTGGGCGCTCAGCGAGGTGGCGATCCGGGCACCGGGGATGCCGGCGGCATGGGCGGCGCCGGCCGCGGCGAGCAGGTTGGCTACGTGGTGGGCCCCGATCAGCCTGGCCGCGACGCGATGCCGACCGCCGTCCGGAAGGACAAGGTCAAATTCAGGGCTGCCCCCGGCGTTCAACTCGACGGCCTCGGCCCGTACCGTGGCCGGCTGGCCGCTCCGGGCGGGCTGCGAGGAGAAGCCGAGAATAGGCGCCGCGGTCCGGCCGGCCATGGCCGACACGAGGGCATCGTCCAGGTTCAGCACGGCAGTGCCGTCGGCGGGAAGGGCCTCGACCAGTTCGCCCTTGGCCACTGCGATGTTCTCGACGCCGCCGAACTCGCCGGCGTGGGCGGTGCCGACGCCGAGCACCACGCCGATTTCGGGGCGGACCATCGCCGCGAGGTAACGGATGTGGCCGATTCCGGTGGCGCCCATCTCGATCACGAGGTACCGGGTGTCGAAGCCGGCTTTGAAGACGGTCAGCGGCACGCCGACCTCACCGTTGTAGGAGCCCTGCGGGGCCACCGTCGAGCCGTGTTCGGCGAGGATTCCGGCCAGCAGGTCCTTCGTGGTGGTCTTGCCCGCGGAGCCGGTAATGCCGATCACCGTGCAGGCGTCCCCTGCGGCGGCCCGGCGGTCCCGGATCCGGCGGACCGCTTCGGCGGCCAGGGCGCCCATGGCCAGGACGGAGTCCTCGACGACGACCGCAGGGTAGGTGTGCCCCGCGGCGTCTGCGATGTCGCGCTGCACCAGGGCCAGGACGGCACCCCGTTCGAAGGCGGCGGCCACGAAATCGTGCCCGTCGGCCGCTTCCCCCGGCTTGGCCACGTAGAGCGATCCAGCCGCGGCTTCGCGGGAGTCAGTGACCACGGAGCCGGGCGTGATGCCTGGTTCAGCGGACAGCCGGCCGTGGGTAATTTCGGCGATTTCCGCCGCAGTAAATGCAATCATCTCGGTTTAGGACTCTATCCGCTGGTCGTCGAGAACGGTGAATCCTCGTGCTGTCAAGGAGGACCGCAGTTCCACCCGGTCATCGAGGGCAAGGTTCACACCCTTGACCTCCTGCCAGACCTCGTGGCCGCGGCCGGCCACCAGGATCGTGTCCTCCGGGCCCGCCAGTTCTGCCGCTTTGCGGATGGCGGCGTCGCGGGGGAAAACCTCCAGGATGGTGCACTCGAGGTCACCGCTGTTCCTGGCCGCCAGGGCGCCCGCCATCACGTCGGCACGGATGGCTGCGGCGTCCTCATCGTGCGGATCATCGTCGCTAATGATCACGGTGTCCGCGAGCCGGGCCGCGATCGCGCCCATCGCCGGCCGCTTGCCCTGGTCACGCTGGCCGGTGGCGCCGAAGACGACGATCACTTTCGACCCCGGCTCCGGGGAGCGCACGGCCTCCAGCGCGCGGGCGAGGGCATCCGGGTTGTGGGCGAAGTCGACCACGGCGGCAGGAGCCGTCGCGACGAGCTGCATCCGGCCGGGGACGGCCACGGTGAACGGATCGGCACCGTCCAACGCTGCCTGCACCTGCGCCGCACCGGCGCCGCTGGCGAGCACCATGACGGTTGCCAGCGCCGCGTTGGCGATGTTGAAGCTTCCGGGCAGTCCGGTGTGCAGGCGCAGTTCGGTGCCGTCCCGGTGCCGCAGCCCAAAATCGGTGCCGAGTCCGCGCGGAGCGGGGTCCACGACGGTCCAGTCTGCGCCGGGCCCGCCAGCGTCCCCCATACCGGTCGCGAGAGTGGTGACCGGGATGCCGGCGACAGTGGCTAACTTCCGGCCCCACTGATCATCCACGGTCACGACGGCGGTCCGGGCGCGGCCGCCGGTGAAGAGCCGGGCCTTGGTCTGGAAGTACTCTTCCATGCTGCCGTGCAGGTCCAGGTGGTCCTGCGTGAGGTTGGTGAAGCCGGCGACGTCGAACTCCACGCCGTCGACCCGGTGGAAGGCGATGGCATGCGAAGACACCTCCATCGAGGCGGCGTCGAGTCCGCGTTCGCGCATGAGCGCCAGGAGGGCGTGCACATCCGTTGATTCGGGGGTGGTGAGCAGGCTGGGGATCGCCTCGGCGCCGGCCAGGATCTCGATGGTGCCGATCAGCCCGGTCTTCTTCCCCAACGCCTGGAGCAGGGCGTTGATGAAGTAGGTGGTGGTGGTCTTGCCGTTGGTGCCGGTGACCCCGAACAGCGCCGGGGCGTCGGCGTTCGCCGGACGGCTCCGGTAGATCAGCGCGGACAGGCGCCCGACGAGGCTACGCGGCTCCTGGGCCAGCAGCACCGGCACGGAAATGTCGTTAGAGACGGCCAGCAGGCGGGCGCCGGCCTCGTCGGTCAGCACGGCGACCGCGCCGGCGTCCACCGCTTGGGAAACGAAGTCCGCGCCGTGCCGGGCGGCCCCCGGCAGGGCGACGTACAGGTCCCCCGGCTGCACCGCCCGCGAGTTCAGCGAGATCCCGGTGACCTGGACGGCGGCGGAAGTGCCGGGTACGACGACGCCGATCCACTCACCGATGGTTTCCAGCGGCACCGCGGCAACCGCCGCGGGCCGGAACGCCGCGGTGGAGACCTGGCCGGACGGCGCGGAGGCCGCGTCCTGGGCATTGAGCTCTGACAAGTGGATCTCCGTTTGGTGGTGCGGGCGCAGGGTGCGTGGCGCGCGGAGGATTGCCCCGCACGCAGGCCCGGCTGCGTGGAACTGTTGTTGCTGCTGGTTCGTGGTGCTGGTTGCTACTTGGCGTACTGCGGCAGCCTGGCCGGCTCGCCGGTCGACGGCTGGACGTTGTACATGCGCAGCGCCTGTCCCATCACCGAACGGAACACCGGCCCGTTGGTGATGCCGTAAATATTGCCCTTGGGCCGCTGCAGGACCACCTCAACAATAAACCGCGGATCGTCCATCGGCGCCATCCCCACCATCGAGGCCGTAAAACCGCAGAAGCCGGACTTGCCGTCGTCGCACGGCGATTCCGAGGTTCCGGTCTTCGCCCCCACCCGGTAACCGTCGATGGCCGCTTCCTTGATCTCGCCCTCGGTCACGGCACTTTCGAGGATGTCACGCACCTGCTTGGCGGTGTCCTTGGAGACCACCTGCCTGCTGTCGTGGACCGGCACCTTTTCCTCGGTGCCGTCGGGGTTGATGTAGCTGTCGATCAGGCGCGGCTGGAGCATAACGCCGTCGTTGGCAATGCTCTGGTAGGCGCGGACTGTCTGCAGCGTCGACTGCGCAACGCCCTGGCCGAACAGGACGGTGTACTGCTGCCGGCCGTCCCACTGGTCGGCCGGCGTCAGGATGCCCTTGGCTTCGGCTGGCAGGCCGATATCCGGGGTTTCGCCGATGCCGAACTTCTGCAGCCAATCGTGGCGTTGGTCCTTGCTCAACCGCTGGCCCGCCATGACCGTGCCGGTGTTCATGGAATACCCCAGAATGCCGGCCAGGGTCCGCTCTTCGGTGCCATGTTCGAAGGCGTCGCTGAACGTCTGGCCGTCCACGGTGTAGGTCGGCGGAATGGTGAACCTGTCCAGCGGGCTGGACTTGCCCTCCTCGATGAGCGCGGCGGCCGTGATCATCTTCTCCACCGAGCCCGGCTCATAGGCGGCCGTCACGGCACGGACGCCACGGTCCTTGGCGTCCACCTTGCCGGGGTCGTTGGGGTCCGGCGCGTTAGTGTCCGCCATTGCGACGATGTTGCCGGTCTTGACGTCCGAAACGACGATGACGCCCCATTCGGCGCTGAGCTTGTCCTTCTGGCTCTGGATGGCCTGCTGGGCGAAGTATTGGAGGTCGGAATTGAGCGTGAGCTTGATGTCCTTGCCGTTAACGGCCGGGGTGAACTGGTCCACGCCCACCGGGATCCGCAGCCCGTCGGCGCCGATTTCGAAGAGCCGTTTGCCCGCCGAACCCTTCAGGACGTCGTTCTGGGTTTGTTCGAGTCCGGCCTGGCCGGTGGTGCCGTCCTTGAGGAAGCCGACGATCCCCCCTGCCACCGACCCGTTGGGATAGACCCGCTTGCTGGTGCCCTCGGTGACGATGCCGGGGATCTGAAGCTTGGAGATGCGGTCTTCGACGTCGGGCCGGATGTCTTTCGCCACGATGTAGTAGCGCTGCGTGCCCGTCAGCGCCGCCTTGAGGTCCTCCATTTTGATCCCCAGCACTGCCGCGAGCTCCTGGATGCCCTGGTCCCGGGGGATCTTGGCCACGGTGTCCTTGCCGTCGACCTTTTCGAGCCGTGGGAAGGTTTCGGTCTTGGTGTTGACAGTCTGGTCCACCACGACGTTGTAGCGGATCACGCTGCTGGCCAGAATGGTGCCGTTGGCGTCGAGGATGCTGCCGCGCTCCGCAGGCAGCACAATCGGCGTGAGCCGGTTTTTGAGCGCCGCTTCGGCCATGCCGCCGACGTCGAGGCCCTGGACGAGGAAGAGTTTCCCGCCGACCACTAGCAGGAGCGCGAGCATGATGCCGAGCCCGATCCGCAGCCTCCGTGTGGCGCTCGGCGTCTTACCTGTACTTGCCTTGCTGGTGTTCTGCGCCACGATCATTCCTTGCTGCTTGCCTGGCTGGTCGACGGTCCCGTCAGCTACTGTCCCGTCAGCTGCTGTCCGGTCAGCTGCTGTCCGGTCAGCTACTGCCCGGTCAGCTACTGTCCGGGGGCCTTCTGGGCGGGGGCCGGGACTGACCCGCCGTGCAGGTCCACCGCGGGAGCGGGCACCGGGGGTGCCGGCGTCTGTACGGCCGGGGCGGGGACCGCGGATGCCGGAGTGCTCTCGGCGGGTTTGCGGTTGTCCAGCGGATCCTTCGCCGTGGCGGCCGGAACCACGTACGCCAGGCCCGCGACGGCCGGCGCGGCAATGACGGCACCGGGAGCGTCGCCCTTGACGGCAGGCTTGGCCTTTCCTGTCACCGCGAGCGTGGACAGGTCGATCTGGCCGTTGCCCTTGGATGCAACCATGCCCAGCTCCGTGGCCTTGGCGGCGAGGTTCTGCGGGGCGTCATAGTTCTGCACCTGCTGCGTGAGGTCCTGGTTCTGCTTGGTCAGCGAGGACTGCTGCGCCCGCAGCTCCACCAGCTGGTACTGCGCCGAGGAGACGGAGATGTTCAGGACCAGCACCGCCATGAGCGCCAGCGCCAGGATCCCGAAGCACATCACGACGAACGGGGCACGGCGCTTGCGCGGCGTGGACCGGACGACGGAGAGCGGAGTCCGGGTCTTACGTGCCGGTGCGCCCGGGTTCAGCTCCGGCAGGGCACGGGCCGTGGCAGCTGTGGCAACGGGGAACCTGTTGACGGCGGCGGTGCTCATGCGACTCTCCTGGCTTTGATGCGTTCCACGGCGCGGAGCCTGGCGGAGGCAGCACGTGGGTTTTCGGCGATTTCCGCGGCGGTGGGCACCTCGGTGCCCTTCGTCAAGGTCTTCAGTTCGGCTTTGTGTTCCTCAAGTTCCACCGGAAAGCCGAGCGGCGCGGAGGACTTGGAGCCGGCCTGGAAGACACCCTTGACGATCTTGTCTTCCAGCGAGTGGTAGGACATGACGACGATCCGGCCACCCAGCGCGATGGAGGCCACGGCTGCCGGGACCGCTCGCTCGAGGACTTCGAGTTCCTCGTTGACCTCGATCCGGAGGGCCTGGAAAGTACGTTTGGCGGGGTGGCCGCCGGTTTTGGCGGCAGCGGCGGGAACCACGGCGCGGATCGTCTCGACGAGTTCACCGGTGCTGGCGAAGGGTTTCGCGGCGCGGGCCGCGACGATCCGGTTGGCGATCCGGCCGGCGAACTTCTCCTCTCCCCACTTCCGGATGATCCGGACGAGTTCCTCTTCGCTGTAGTTGTTCACCACATCGGCAGCCGTCTGGCCGCGGCTGGTGTCCATCCGCATGTCCAGAGGCGCGTCGAAGGAGTACGCGAAACCGCGTTCGCGCTCGTCCAGCTGCAGCGAGGAGACGCCCAGGTCCATCAGCACGCCGTGCACTTCGCTGAAGCCAAGATCGTCCATGACGTCGGGGATTTCGTCATAGACCGCGTGGACCAGGTCGGTGCGGTCGGCAAAGGGGCGGAGGCGCTCCCCTGCCAGGGCGAGAGCCTCCTCGTCACGGTCGACGCCGATCAGGTGCAGGTCCGGGAACCGCTGCAGCATGGCTTCGGAGTGGCCCCCCATGCCGAGGGTGGCGTCGACGACGACGGGCGTCTCGCCCCGGCGTCGCGCTTCCTCGAAAGCAGGTGCCAACAAATTGATGCACCGGTCCTTGAGGACCGGTACATGGCGTTCGGACGTAGGCTTCGCCTGGGGGGAGTCGTCGCTCATGCCTGCGTCCTTTCGTTGCCGGGAGTGCTTGTCATTTGCTGCTGCGCGGTGTTGCTGCGCCAACGGCTCGGCCGTGGGTCTGGTGTGCGGGTTTCTTGATCCAGATCCCCATCCGCGCCTACCCGGCTGCTGCCTGGCTCCGGGGAAGTGAGCCAGGTGGACGCCGGATGGGCGGCTGGAGATCTCGGTCAAGAAACGTTGTGGTGTTGGTGGTGGCGGGGCTTGCGGGGTTTAGAGAATCCCGGGAATGGCGTCGTCGGTTTCCGAGAAGGCGGTTTCCTTTTCGGCGAGGTACTCGTTCCAGGCCTGGGCGTCCCAGATCTCCGCGCGGGTGCCGGCGCCGATGACGGCCAGCTCCCTGCCGAGACCTGCGTATTCCCGGAGCGCCGGCGGAATCGTCACGCGCCCCTGCTTGTCAGGTACCTCGTCGGAGGCTCCAGAGAGGAAAACGCGGATGTAGTCACGAGCCTGCTTGGAGGAGATTGGAGCCTCCCGCATCTGTTCGTGAACCCGTCCGAATTCCGCCTCACTGAAGACGTAGATGCAACGTTCCTGGCCCCTTGTGAGAACCAGCCCGCCGGCAAGTTCCTCGCGGAACTTCGCGGGGAGGATAATTCGACCTTTTTCGTCCAGACGTGGCGAATGTGTGCCGAGAAACACGGCCTACCGCCTGTCTGTTGTAGTAAGTCCAACGTCCCCTGTGCTGCCACTACCCTCTTACGTCCTCCACATTACTCCACTTTGCTCCCCCGTCAACGGCATCCGGCATATTTAGGGGCAATTTTGAAGCCTTTAGCGCTTGAAAGTCCCTTGCCAGTAAAGGGAAGCGACAAAAGTGGTGGTAAGTGGAGGGATTTGAGCCCCCGGCCCCACTCCCGATCTCCTGGCGGTCCCAGCGGTTGCTCCGTACCCGCCGTTATGGCCCCGCCGAAGGGCAGTCTTGGAGCAGTCGCTGCACGTTAACGGCAAAAGACCCGCCGAAGCGGGTCCTTAGCTGTCCTGGTGGTGCGGAATGGAGGGCCGGCCTGGCGGCCGGAATCCGAAAGTTAGGAGTCCCCGCGGTGCCTTTCCTCCCAGCGCTCCTCAAGGTTGCTCATGAAGGAGCTGCGCGGTTTGCCCGGCTTCCGTGCCGCGCTGCCGGACTTGGCGTTGCCGCTGGAGCTGCGCATGGTCGCGTAATAGACGCCGGCGCCCATCACGACGAATCCCAGTACCCCCAGGAAGATGTTCTGCAACGTGACGCCCAGCAACAGCAACAGAATGCCGGCAAGAGCGCCGAGGACCCCGATGACCAGGTGACGGGTGGACCAGGAACGACCCGGATCCGAGCCCATAGAGCTGGCGAACTTGGGATCGTCCTCGTGCAGCTGCTTCTCAAGTTGCTCCAGCAACTTCTGTTCGTGCTCCGAGAGCGGCATCACGACCTCCTTAAGTCGGCCAACGTCCGGACTTGACGCGGCCCTTGTCCCTAAACCCCTAACGTCCGGGATCCCCGGCTGGTTCCCATTCCCCCTCATCGAAGAAGGGTGGATTTCCGGGTATCCCTGAAAGGTGTTTAGTTGGCATGGCCCACAGTCCGAACGTTCGATCCGGTCGTTCGAAATCTACGTATCTCTAGGATAGTTTGTTGCGCGCAGTTCTGAAAGACGCTGTGGCAAGCATCGCCTCCGTCCGTCGGCCCGCCGGCACCGCTCACCCGGCGTCCGGGCCGGGGTCCAGCAACCGGGCCGGAAGGACTGATTTGTTGCCGAACTTGCGGGTCACGCGGTCCAGGGCCTGCTCGGCTGCGCGCCAGTTGTCGTCCCGGCGGTCCAGGCTGAGCTGCAGGGGTGCCTGCGCCGCTTCCTCGAGCTGCTCTGCACGGATCCCGACCAGCCGCACTGTCATGGGCCGCGGGCCGACCGACTCGAGCAACTGCAGGGCTACGCCGTAGAGCAACTGCGCGCTGTCGATCGGGGTACTCACCGTGCGGCTTCGGGTAATCGTGGAGAAATCGGCGTAGCGCAGCTTCAAGGCGACGGTCCGGGCGTGCATGCCCGCGCTTCGCAGCCGTTCCGCCGTGCGGTGTGCAAGCCGCAGCAGCTCCCGGTGCAGCAGGTCGTCGTCGGCCGTGTCCACCGCGAAGGTCTCCTCGGCACCGATACTCTTTTCCAGCCGGACTGGCGTCACGGGCCGGGGATCAATCCCCCACGAGAGCCGGTGGACGTGCTCTCCGGTGGCTCCAAGGATCTTCCGCAGGGAGGGCAGCGGCGTCGCGGCGACGTCGGCCACGGTCCGGATCCCCATCCGGGCGAACACCTCCTCGGTCTTGGCGCCGACCCCCCAGAGCGCACTGACCGGCAGGGTGTGCAGGTACGGAATTGTCTCGTCGGGACCGATCAACAGCAGGCCGTCCGGTTTGCACCGGGTTGAGGCGATTTTGGCGACGAATTTGCTCGCCGCGATCCCCACCGAAGCAGTGATGCCCAGTTCGCCGGCAACCCGGCGGCGGATCAGCTCGCCGATGTCCCGCGGCGTCCCCAGCCGGCGGATGGCGCCGCCGACGTCGAGGAAAGCCTCGTCGACGCTGAGGGGCTCAACAAGGTCGGTGATCGACTCGAAAATGGCCATGATCTGGCCCGACACCTCGTAGTACAGCTTGTGCCGCGGTTCGATGATGACAGCGGAGGGGCACATCCGCGCCGCGACCACCATGGGCATCGCGGACTTGACCCCGAACTTGCGGGCTTCGTAGGAAGCAGAGAGCACCACGGAGCGGTCCGCGGGATAGCCCACAATCACGGGCCGGCCCTTGAGTTGGGGACGGCTGCGGAGCTCCACGGAGACGAAGAAGGCGTCCATGTCCACGTGCAGGATGCTGCTGCGCCGGAGTTCGCGAAGGCTCGCTTCGCTGAACTGATTCCCGCGCTGATTACCGCTGCTTATCTCGATGTGATTCTCGCTCTCCGGCCCCACCCATCAATCCTATGCGCAGGGACTGACTAAACTGGAGGCTGCATCCGGCGTCAACACCAGGAGGAATATCCCCGTGAAGGTTTTTGGAGAGCGCAAACGCGCAGTGGCGGCGCTGGTCGCCGCCGGCGCCTTGCTGGCCCTGGCCGCCTGCACCCCTGGCCAGGGCCTACCGGCAGCGTCGTCACCATCGGCGTCGACGGCGGGCTCGACCAGCGACGCCCCCACCACGGCCCCTCCCAGCCCGTCCGCCGCGCCTGGCACCTCCGCCACAGTGGGCGCCCTCGTGCCAGGCTTCCCGGAGAAGCTGCTTCCGGTGATGCCGAACGCCAAGGTGGAGTCAAGCAGTTTCGACAAGACCCGAACCCCGGCGACAGTCGCTCTGGTGGGGAAGATTAACTCGCCGGCCGCCGGCGTCGTGGCGTATTACAGCCAGGAACTGGAAAACCAGGGCTTCAAGCCGGTCCCCGGCGAGACCGTGGGGTCGGTGGCATCCAAGGACTTTCTTCGCGGTGACAATGAAACTGTGAACCT
This sequence comes from Arthrobacter sp. UYEF3, assembly GCF_040546245.1. Classification (NCBI taxonomy): domain Bacteria; kingdom Bacillati; phylum Actinomycetota; class Actinomycetes; order Micrococcales; family Micrococcaceae; genus Arthrobacter; species Arthrobacter sp. UYEF3. The sequence continues at coordinate 55,702 of NZ_JBEPNK010000014.1, read as the reverse complement.
CGCCGTCGTCGAGAACGCGGGCGTTTCCACGTTCACCATTGGCGCCAACGTCGCCGCTGAGTCCGTCAAGTGAGCCTGGCCGAGCAGCTGCGGGTTGAGCAGACGGACTTCGTAGCCGCCGTCGCCGGCAAGCTGACCGATTTCCTGACCGAGCGCACCACAGTGATGTCGGCCATTTCACCGGACATTGACCCGCTGATGGGCTCCATCTCGCATCTCGTCACGGGCGGCAAACGCCTCCGCGCCCTGATGTGCTACTGGGGCTGGCGCGGGGCGGGCGGCGGCGCCGGCGCTCCCGAGGTGGTTACGGCCGGCTCGGCGCTCGAGCTGTTCCAGGCCGCTGCGTTGATCCACGACGACATCATTGACCGTTCCGACACCCGGCGTGGTGGACCCAGTGTTCACCGCCGCTTCAGCGAACTGCACGCGAGCCAGGGCTGGGCCCTCGATCCGGAGCGCTTCGGCCACGCCGCGGCCATCCTCACCGGTGACCTGTGCCTGTCCTTCAGCGAGGAATCGTTCACCGAAATCGGCGAGCGGGCGGCCTCCGGAAGCCAGGCCCGGCTCATCTTCAACCTGATGCGCGCCGAGGTCATGGCCGGACAGTACCTGGACATCCTCGAGGAGGTAGCCGGTCCGCGCCGGGACCGTGCCGGCGCCGTCAGCCGCGCCCAGTCGATCATCCGCTTTAAATCGGCCAAGTACTCCACCGAGCACCCGCTCGCGCTGGGCGGCGCGCTGGCGGGCGCCCCCGACGGGCTGCTCCGCGGCTATTCCGGCTTCGCCCTCCCCCTCGGTGAGGCCTTCCAGCTCCGCGACGACGTCCTGGGAGTCTTCGGCGACCCCCTCGCTACCGGCAAACCGGCAGGCGACGACCTCCGCGAGGGCAAGCGTACGGTCCTCATCGCTTTTGCCCTCGACCAGGCCTCGCCGGCCGAATCGAGCTTCATCGACGCCAAATTGGGCAGCCCGGACCTGGACGAGGACGACGTCGAGGAAATCCGGCGGATCATCGTGGACTGCGGGGCCCTCCGGGCCACCGAAGTCCTCATCGAAGAGTTTGGGCGGGTAGCGTTCGAAGCCCTGGACGAACTGGCCCTCGATGAGCTTCCCAAGACAGCGCTCCGGAAACTGGCCGAGGCCACGGTCAGCCGGGCCGCCTGACGCCGCACGCTACTCAGATACTCGGATACACAGAAGGCCGTGCATGGCGCCAACCGCAGTGCACGGCCTTCGCCGTACTGCTCAACATCCTGCTGGTCTACTTAGTGAAGTTCTACTTACTGTTTTTACCAGGCCATGGTCTGGGCCCGGCGCCGGATCTCCGTCTTGCGTCCCTCGCGGAGAGCGTCGATCGGCCGACCGCGCAGGGACTCGTCCGCAGTGAACAGCCAGGTAATGAGTTCCTCGTCCGAGTAGCCGGCGTCTGCCAGGACAACGATGGTGCCCTTGAGGCTCTCGACGGCGTGGCCTTCCTGGATGAAAGCGGCCGGTACGGAGCGGATCCGCCGGTCGCCAATCCGCACTGCGGCCAGCGCACGTTCGTCCAGCAGCGCATGAACTTTAGTGATGGAAACATCCAGCAGCTTTGCCACATCGGGCAGGGGCAACCATTCGCCTACAAGGCTTTCTACAGTACTCACGGATCAAGATTGCCATGCCGGGGCGGATTGCGCCTAGTCAGCCTCGGCCGGCTAATGCGACCCGTCGAAGGAGTGAAGCGCCAATGAACCCGAGACTGGGGCTTTTCCGCGGTCCGGCCGAGGCGTGGACCCGGGCACCCCAGAAGGGCCGGGGACGACACTCCAGAAAGCGGTGTTTGCAGAATGTCAAACGATTCTTGTGCTATTTCGCAATTCATGAGAGATTCACATAGTTCACATTTGTAACTGCAGTATCTTAAGTATCTTTAGTCACACTGGTAACACCAGTAATACCGGCCTGACCTGCAGCGTTCGCCGCTGAGAAGAGGATCTTTCCCATGACGACGTCTCGTACGCCGAAGTCCCCCACGAGGCACGGCCTCCCGCTGATCGCGGCGACGACGGCGGCTTTGCCCGCCGTCGTGCTTTCTTCTCTGGCGATCGCCCAACCGGCCTTGGCCGAACCGCGCCCCCGCGCAATCCCGGCGACGCTTGCCGCCGCCATGAAGGCCCAGTCCCAGGGGCTGACCGCCAAGTCGCTGCCCGCCCTGATTCCGGCCGCGTCCTTTCCGGCCGCCATCCCTACCGTATTCCGTCCTGCCCAGGTATCCGCCCCGGCGGAGTACACGATTGCCCGCGGAGACACCGTCAGTGCGATCGCTGGCAGGTTCGGCCTCGACACCTACGCGGTGCTCACGCTGAACAACCTGCAGGCCAACACCGTGATCTACCCCGGCCAGAAAATCAAGCTCACCGGCACCGCCGGCCCAGCGGCACCTGCTCCGGCGGCTCCTGCTCCGGCGGCACCGGCCGGCGGCCAGGTCTACACCGTGAAGTCCGGGGACACCCTGAGCGGTATCGCCGCCCGCCACGGCGTCAGGCTCTCCGAGGTCTTCGACTGGAACGGGCTCAATATGCGCTCCGTGATTTATCCGGGCCAGCAGGTCAAGATCGGCACGGCCGCGCCCGCCGCTCCGGCGGCTCCGGCCCCGGCGCCCGCCCCGGCGCCCGCCCCGGCACCGGCACCCGCGCCCGCGGCACAGGCCAGTTCCGGGTCATACACCATCAAGGCGGGCGACACGCTCTCGGGCATCGCCGCCCGGAACAGCGTCAAGCTCTCCGACGTCCTGTCCGCGAACCAGTTGACCATGAGCAGCATCATCTACCCCGGCAACAAGCTGGTCATTCCGGGTGCCGGCTCCGGCACTATCACCCCGGCTTCCAGCCAGCCGGCCGCCACCGTAACCCCGCTGGTGCCCGGCACGTTCCTTGGGTTCAGCTACCCGGAAGCCGTGGTCAACTCGGCCAACCAGAACAAGGCCCTGCTTAACGCTGCGCCGGTTCCCAGCCGCGAACAGATGAAGCAGATCGTGGCCGACACGGCGCGCCGTATGGGTGTGGATCCGTCCCTGGCTCTCGCGTTTGCCTTCCAGGAATCCAGCTTCGACCACCGCTCGGTGTCCCCCGCCAACGCCATCGGTGCCATGCAGGTGATCCCGTCCTCGGGGCAGTGGGCTTCGGACCTGGTGGGCCGGAAGCTGAACCTGTTGGACCCGTATGACAACGCCACTGCCGGCGTCGCGATCATCCGCCAGCTGGTGCGGACCAGCAAGGACCTGGACAACGCAATCGCGGGCTACTACCAGGGCCAGTATTCGGTGAGCACCAGGGGCATGTTCGACGATACGAAGGTCTACGTGGCCTCGATCAAAAAGTTGCAGCGGAGTTTCAGCTAAATCGCTAATATGGCGCGGGGCTGAGCCCTCCGCCGCGTAACGATACGGGTCCGGATTGCATGTCAATCCGGACCCGTTTCCGTGCAGAGCTTAGGATCAAATGGTGCAGGAATACACATCGGACGCTCTCGTCGGGACCCTGGTGGACAACCGGTACCTGATTCAATCCAAGCTGGCCCGTGGCGGGATGTCGACGGTCTACCTCGCCACCGACCGCCGGCTCGAACGGGACGTGGCGCTCAAGGTCCTGCATCCGCACATGGCCGGCGATCCGCAATTCCTGGACCGGTTGGGCCGCGAGGCCAAGGCCGCGGCCAGGCTGTCGCACCCGCATGTCGTGGGCGTCCTGGACCAAGGCGAGGACGGACCGCTGGCGTACCTGGTGATGGAGTACATCAAGGGCCACACGCTGCGGGACGTGATCAAAGAAAAAGGCGCCCTTACCCCGCGGCTGGCCCTGGCCCTGATCGACCCCGTGGCGGAAGGCCTCGGTGCGGCTCATGCCGCCGGACTCATCCACCGGGACGTCAAGCCGGAGAACGTGCTCATCGCCGACGACGGGCGGATCAAAATCGGCGATTTCGGCCTGGCACGGGCCATCACGACGACGACCAGCACCGGGGCCCTGATCGGGACCGTCGCGTACCTCTCGCCCGAACTCGTGATGGGCCGGCAGGCTGACGCCCGGAGCGATATCTATTCGCTCGGAATAATGCTCTACGAGATGCTCACCGGCCGGCAGCCGTTCGACGGCGAAGTCCCCATCCAGGTCGCCTACCAGCATGTGAACTCCAGTGTCGGCGCACCCTCCCTGCTTGTCCCGGGGCTGGCTGCCGAGCTCGACGAGCTCGTGCAATGGTGCACAGCCAACGACCCCGACCAGCGCCCGGTGGACGGCAACGCGTTGCTTTCCGAGCTCCGCCACATCCGGACCAACCTCAGCGCGGCGGAGCTGGAGTTGCGGCCGCCCGCGGCCCTGGCCGCCGGCTACCCCGCGGCAGCGGTTGCCGCGGCTGGCGCAGCTGGTGCGGCGACGGACGGCTCCGGTGCGGAACCGCCCGTGGAAGCCCACACCGAACTGCTCGGCGGCGTCCAGCGGCCCACCGAAGTCATCAGCCGCGCCAGCAATCCGACCACCGTCCTCTCCGGCACCCCGCGGCAGAATCCGCCGCGGCAGGGTGCATACGGGCCGCTCGCAACCCCCGAAGAACGGGAGTTCGGCGCCTATCCGGAAGAAGCCCCCGACGCACACGTGGCCCCGGCCGGCAAGCGGGCCCAGCGCAAACAGGACCGCGACGAGGAGAAGGCCCGGTCGCGTGCGGCCGCGACCCCCAGCCGCAGCCTGCGTGCAGGAAACCCGCGGCGTCGCGGCCTGATCTGGATCCTGGTGCTGGTCATGATCGCGTTGTTGGCGGCGGGGGGCGGCTGGTTCTTCGGCATGGGCCCGGGATCGCCGGGGACCATTCCCCAACTGGCCAACAAGACCGTGGCCGAGGCCCAGCAGTTGCTCCGCACCGCCGGCTTCCAATCGACCACCCGGGATGTCTTCGATGACAACATTTCGCCGGGATTGGTGGTGGCTTCGGAGCCTCCGGCCGGGAGGGAAATCCGCAAATTCGAGTCCGTCTCGCTCGCCGTCTCCAAGGGTCCCGAGCTCTTCGCCTTGCCCCGGCTGACCGGCAAGTCGCTCGATGACGCCAAGACTGCCCTCAACGGTGCCGGGATGGCCCTGGGTCCCGTCACCGAGAGCTACGACGAAGCAGCGCCGGCCGGAACCGTGCTGGCCCAAAACCCGGGCCAGGACACTCCGGCCAGGCACGGGACGCCCGTGGGACTGACGGTCTCCAAGGGGCCGCAGCCGATCCCGGTGCCGGATGTCCGCGGCAAAGACCAGGACGCCGCGGTCAAAGCCCTCGAAGCGGCGGGCCTCAAGGCCGTGGTTGCCACGGAACCGGTCTTCGACCGGAAGGTGCCGCAGGGCAAGGTCGTGGCGCAGGACCCCGCCAGCGGGAACCTCACGAAGGGCGGCGCGGTGACCCTCACCATCTCAAAGGGACCCAAACTCGTGCAGGTCCCCAGCTTCATCGGGAAACAAGCCTCGGAAGCCCAGAAAGCCCTTGAACAACTCGGGTTCAAAGTCCAGATCGACAACATCCTGGGCGGGTTCTTCGGCACCGTCCGCGCCCAGGATCCGGTGAACAAAAACGTCCCGGAAGGCTCGGTCATCACCCTGACCGTCGTCTAGCGCCCGCCCGCAGCAATAGCTCCGCCCCGGCTGGATCCAGCCGGGGCGGAGCTACTACAGGCCAGGGTTTGGAACCGCTAGCTAGCGTTTGGAGAGGGATCCCGCCACCAGGAACGCCATTTCCAGGGACTGCATGTGGTTCAACCGGGGATCGCAGACGGACTCGTAGCGGTCCAGGAAGGCGTCCTGGTCGATCGGGTCGGCCCCGCCGAGGCATTCAGCCACATCGTCGCCGGTCATTTCCGCGTGCAGGCCGCCCGGGACGGTACCCAGGCCGTGGTGGACCTCGAAGAAGCCGCGCACCTCGTCGATCACGTCGTCGAAGTTGCGGGTCTTGTAGCCGTTGGGCGAAGTTACGGTGTTGCCGTGCATCGGATCGGTAACCCAGAGGACCTGCGCGCCGGAAGCGGTGACCCGTTCGACGATGGGCGGCAACTTCTCCCGGATGTTACCGGCGCCCATCCGGGTGATGAAGGTCAGGCGGCCCGGTTCCCGGTTCGGGTCCAGCTTGTCGATCAGGCGGAGCGCGTCATCGCCGGTGGTGGACGGGCCAAGCTTCACGCCGATCGGGTTGCGGACACGGGAGAGGAAATCGACGTGCGCATGGTCCAGTTCGCGGGTGCGCTCCCCAATCCAAAGGAAATGCGCCGAGGTGTCGTACGGCAGGCCGGTGCGCGAATCAATGCGCGTCAGGGCACGTTCGTAGTCCAGCAGCAGGGCCTCGTGGCTCGCATAGAACTCCACCCGTTTGAGCGCCTCGAAGTCCGCCCCGCACGACGCCATGAACTTGATGGCCCGGTCAATATCGCGGGCCAGCGACTCGTAGCGCGCGTGCGCCGGATTCTCCGTGAAGCCCTTGTTCCACTGGTGCACGAGCCGAAGGTCGGCGAAGCCCCCCTGCGTGAAGGCGCGGATCAGGTTAAGGGTCGACGCCGAGGTGTGGTAGGCCTTGAGCATCCGACCGGCGTCGTGGGCCCGCGATCCGGGTGTGAACTCATAGCCGTTGACAATGTCGCCGCGGTAGGCCGGCAGCGTGACGCCGTCTCGCGTTTCATCGTTCGAGGAGCGCGGCTTGGCAAACTGGCCCGCCATCCGGCCCATCTTGATCACGGGCATCGCAGCGCCGTAAGTGAGGACGACGGACATCTGCAGGATTGTCTTGACCCGCGCGCTGATCTTGTCCGCTGTGGCGGCTTCGAAGGTTTCCGCGCAGTCGCCGCCCTGGAGCAGGAACGCCTTGCCCTGGGCCGCCGCGGCAAGCCGTTCGCGCAGGATGTCCACCTCGCCGGCGAAGACCAACGGCGGCAACACCGACAGTTCCTGGACCGAAGCCTCAAAGACGGCCCGGTCGGACCAGCTGGGCTGCTGCGAGGCCGGCAGTTCCCGCCAGTGATCCAGCCCCGGATAGTTGGCGGCCCCGCTTTGCGCAGTGCTGGTGAAAGCCGTGCCGGCGAAAGCCGTGCCCGCCAGGGTCCTGCCGGCCGGAGGCATGCCGTTCGAGGCGGAGCCCTCGGGCGAGGGGTTGTTGACGGGGGACGTCGAAGGCGCAGATAGCTCAGTCACCCTCTAAGGATAGTTGGCGCCGCGCCGAACGGGCACGCCCGGCGTCATCGACGGCGGGCCCGCCGTCACACAGTTCCGGCGGTGTCCGGTCCCTGGCCGGCGCCGGCCTCGGGCAGCCCGGTGGCTTTGCCGGCCAACCGAAGTTTGACGACAGCGGCGTACTCGTCGACATAGTCCTGGCCGGAGAGCCGCATCAGTTCGTTCATGATCTCGTCGGTCACGGTGCGTTGGACCAACCGGTCGTCCTCCATGCCGTAGTAGCGGCTGAAGTCCAGCGGTTCACCAAAGATCATCCCGATGCGCCGGATGTTGGGCACCCGCTTGCCGATCGGCTGGACCTTATCCGTGCCGATCATCGCTATCGGGATCACCGGAACCCGGGCCTGCAGGGCGAGCCGCGCCACACCGACCTTTCCGCGGTACAGGCGGGCGTCCGGGCTGCGCGTTCCCTCGGGGTAGATGCCCAGGAGCGAGCCGTTCTTCAGCACGTCCATGCCGGCGTTGAGCGACGTGGCGGACGCTGCTCCCCCGGACCGGTCCATCGGCAGCTGGTTGGTCAGGCGGAAGAAGCCAGCAGTCAGTTTGCCCTTGATTCCCGTGCCCGTGAAGTACTCGGACTTGGCCAGGAACACTACCGGCCGGGGCACCATGAGCGGCATGAAGATTGAATCGGAGAAGGAAAGGTGGTTGGAGGCCAGGATGGCCGCGCCGTCGGCCGGAACGTTGTCCAGTCCCTTGACCCACGGCCGGAACAACAACTTCAGCACCGGCCCAAGGACGAACGTCTTCATGAACCAATAAAACACGGGATGTACCCCTCCGGCCGGCGTCCGGCCGGCCCTCGGTCGGCCCGGCCAGGACTTCAATGACACCCTACTCTAGTGAGTTTTGGTCCGAACAGTGACACGATGGGCTCATGACCGAAAGCAGCACTCCGATGGCGCCTGCCGCTTTCAGCTATCCCGGCCATGGAGCCAATGCCGGCGTCGGAGTGGCTATCTGCCACGGCTTCACGGGAAGCCCCCTGTCGGTCCTGCCCTGGGCCGAGCATCTGGCGTCCCTGGGCCACGCGGTCTCCGTCCCGTTGCTGCCCGGACATGGCACCGACTGGCACGACCTCGCCCGGCACAGCTGGCAGGACTGGTACGGCGCGTTCGAGGCCGCGTACCTGGACCTGGCGGCCCGCACCGGCAGCTGCTTCGTGGCCGGCCTGTCCATGGGCGGCACCATCGCCCTGCGGGCCGCAGCCCGCCACCGGGTGGCGGGCGTCGCCGTCGTCAATCCAGGACTCAGCTTCTACGACCGCAGGGTGCGGTACATCGGGGTGCTCAAGCACCTGCAGCGCACCACCGTCCCGCTCCGGGAGGCGGAGTCGACAGCGGCTGCCACGCAGGACGGCGACTACTCGGTGACTCCGCTCCACGCCGTCCACCAGTTGCGCAAGCTGTTCACCGCAACCCTGCGCGAACTGCCCGACGTCGAGGCGCCCACGCTGGTGTTCAAATCGGACACCGACGCCGTGGTGCCGCCGTCCTCGCTGGAACTGCTGCGGAACCGCCTCGGATCGCGGGAGTTGACAGTGGTGCGTCTTCCTGAGAGCGGGCACGTTGCCACCCGGGACGTCGACGCGCCGCTGATCTTTGCGCAGTCCGCGCGGTTTTTCCGTGAGCACACGGCCCTGTCCGCAGTCCAGTCCACAGTCCCCGCCGGCACGGAGCATCCATGAGCACAGCACTCGACCACTCGCCTTTCAGCAGCCCGTTCACCGGCTCCGGTGCCCGGACCGGAGTCGTGGTGTCCCATGGCTTCACCGGCAGCCCGCACGGCGTCCGGGCGTGGGCCGAGTCCCTCGCCGCCGCCGGCTACGCAGTTCGGATGCCGCTGCTGCCCGGGCACGGCACCAGTTGGCAGGAGCTGGCCCGGACACGGTGGCAGGAGTGGCACGCGGGGATCGACGCCGCCTACCTGGAGCTGGCCGCGGAGTGCGACCACGTCGTGGTGGCCGGCCTCTCGATGGGCGGGGCGCTGGCCCTGCGGCTGGCGGCCACCCGTCCGGTAGCCGGGGCGGTAGTGGTAAACCCCGGCCTGGTCATCGATGATCCCCGCGCGCCGCTGGCCGGAATCCTGAAGTTCGTGCTCAAGAGCACCCCGGCGATCGCCAACGACATCCTGAAGGAGGGCGTCGATGAGGGCGCCTACCCGCGGACCCCGGTGGCGGCGGCGCACGAATTGAACAAAATGTTCAAGGACACCCTCCGGCTGTTGCCGCAGATCACGGCGCCGGTGCGGGTCTACCGCTCGACCGTGGACCATGTCGTCTCCGACGCCAGCGTCGCCGCCCTGCGCCGCGGCCTGAGCAACGCCCCGCTGGAGGTCATCCGGCTGGAGAACAGCTACCACGTCGCTACCCTGGACAACGACGCGCCCCGGATTTTCCGCGGCACGGCAGAGTTCATCCGCTCGGTTGTGGACGGATCTGTTGTGGACGGGCAAAACCCCCGCTCCGCCGGCGCCAGCCGGAAGGAAACGGCCGATGACTAAATCCGACTCCGGCTCCCCCGACCCGGACTCCAGCGCCAACCAGGACGACGCCGTCTGGCTGGAGCTGGTCGCCCGGCTCGAGGCCACCGACTCCGGGCTCGCCGCCCCCGCTGACGGAACCGCCGCCGCACGGACCTTCAGCGACTTCGACCCGCTGGGCCTCGCGGCCCCGCCGCCGCTGGAGCCCCGTCCCGGCGGCCGGCCGGCCCCCCGGGAGAGCGTTGGCCACGACGGCGCAGCGGTCAATGCCGAGGGCAATACAGGGCGCGGTCCCCGGGACTATGAACCGGACGACGGCGACGGAGACTTCGTCCCCGAGGAGCCGCCCAGCCTGGCCGGATCGGACCCGATGACCGTACTTGCGTGGCTGGGGGCCGTCGGCGGCCCGATCGCGCTGCTGCTATCCGCCATCTTCTGGCGGTCCGCGCCGCTGCTGGCGGTGGCCGGCATAGTGGTGGCCTTTGCGGCGTCGGTGGTGTTCCTGATCATGAAGTTGCCGCAGGAAAAGGACGACCACGACGACGGCGCCAGGGTCTAGCCCGGCATGGCCTAACCGGCTGTGGTCCAGCTAGCCGCGCATCCGGCTGCTGACCCGGGAGAGATCAGCGGCGCCGATCAGCCCCGCGTTGGGGCCCAGGGCCGCCAGTTCAATCGCCGCCGCCGGGCGGAAACCGCGTCCGGTCAGATTCCGTGCGAAGGCCTTCCGTGCCGGGGCCAGCAGGAGGTCGCCGGCGTCGCAGAGTCCGCCGCCGATGACGAGGGTGCCCGGGTCCAGGGCCGCGGCCAGGTTCGCCAGCCCCAGGCCGAGCCACTCCCCGACGTCCTCGAGGAGTTCCCGCGAGGTGGGATCGCCGGCCTTGGCAAGCTCGGTGACGATCGCCCCCGTGATCCGTTCGGGGCGGCCGTCCACCACCCTCAGCAGTTCCTGGGCCACCGGCGAGTTGCCGTCGGCCAGTTCCCGCGCTTCCCGGCCGAGCGCGTTGCCGGAGGCGTATTGCTCCCAGCAGCCGCGGTTGCCGCACTCACAGCGGTGGCCGCCCGGCACCAGGATCTGGTGGCCGAATTCACCGGCGACGCCGAAGCGGCCCCTTTCCAGCCGGCCGTCCATCACCATGGCCCCGCCGATTCCGGTGCCCAGGGTGATGCAGACCAGCCGGCTCTCGCCCCGTCCCGCCCCGAACCGCCACTCCGCCCAGCCGGCGGCGTCGGCGTCGTTGGTTAGCAGCACCGGCCGGCGAAGCATCCGCTGCAGGTTGTTCCGGAGCGGCTCGTTGCGCCAGGCCAGGTGCGGGCTGAAGAGCACGGTGGCCCCGTCCAGGTCCATCCAGCCGGCGGCGCCGATGCCCACCGACCGGATCCGGTGGTCCCGCCCCAGTTCCTCCACGAGTTCGACGATCACTTGTTCTACGGCGCGGGGGTCGTTCCCCGGGGTTGACCGCCTGGCTTGGCTGAGGATGCGCCCCTCCGCGTCCACCACCCCGGCCGCCACCTTGGTGCCGCCAATGTCCACGCCGATCGCCAGTCCCTTGCGCCCGAGTCGCAGGTGCTCGCGCAGGCGGCCGGCCCCTGCCCCGCCGGGACGGCCTTGAGCGCTTCGCCGCCATGCAGCAGTCATGCGCTGCCGGCCGGGCCGCGGGCCGGGTGTTGGAGTGTGCATCGCTCCCATTCTATGGTCCGTCGGACCATAGGTCGTGGGCCGCCCTGCCGCGGCCCGACCGGCACGATCAGCGGCCCGGACCATAAAGTTACTCGCCAGTAGCGAATGGAGCACACCCATTGCGGGCCACAGACTAGTGTTGGTCGTACCCACTTGCGGGTCTATGGATATCAAAGGAGCTATCGTGCGAGAAATCAGTATCCCGCCCCTGGTCACCGTCCCGCCGGAAACGAACGTGACGGACCTGGTCCTGCGCCAGGCCGCCAAGGCATCCAACCCTTCCCTATTCTCGCGGCTTGACACCGCCGGCCGGTGGCAGGACGTCCGGGCCACCGATTTCCTGGCCGATGTGTCCCTGCTCGCCAAAGGGCTGATGGCCAGCGGTGTGGCGGCCGGCGACCGGGTCGGCATCATGTCCCGCACTCGGTACGAATGGACCCTCGTGGACTTCGCAATCTGGTTCGCCGGCGCCGTCTCGGTTCCGATTTACGAGACGTCCTCCCCTTCGCAGGTGGCCTGGAACCTCGGCGACTCGGGCGCCGTCGCAGCCTTCGGCGAAACGGCCCACCACGAGGACATCATCCGGCAGGCGGCGACCTCCGAGGGCCTGACCGGGCTGAGGCACGTCTGGCAACTCGAAGGCGACGCCCTCGACGAGGTCCGGGCCGCCGGCTCCGGGATCAGCGATGAGGCACTCGAGGCTCGACGCAGCCAGGCCTCCCTGACCGATCTCGCCACCATCATCTACACTTCGGGCACCACCGGGCGGCCAAAAGGCTGCGAACTGACCCACGGCAACTTCGTGGAGTTGTCCGACAACGTGCTGGCGACCTCGCTGGGCCAGACCGTCCACGAGCAGGCCAGGACCATCATGTTCCTCCCGCTGGCGCACGTCTTTGCCCGCTTCATCTCGGTCCTCGCGGTGGCGGCCGGTGTGACCGTCGCGCACACCCCGGACATCAAGAACCTGCTGCCGGACCTGCAAAGCTACCGGCCCACCTTCATCCTCGCGGTGCCGAGGGTCTTCGAGAAGGTTTACAACTCCGCCCTGACCAAGGCCGAGGACGGCGGCAAGGGTGCCATCTTCCACCGCGCCGCCGAAACCGCCATCGCCTATTCGCGGGCCAGGCAGGAAGGCAGGGTGGGCCTGGGCCTGCGGCTCAAGCACGCCCTGTTCGACCGGCTGGTCTATGGCAAGCTCCGCGCCGCAATGGGCGGCGAGGTCGCGCACGCCGTATCCGGGGGCGGTCCGCTGGGCGCACGGCTCGGGCACTTCTTCCAGGGCATCGGCCTGCAGATCCTCGAGGGCTACGGCCTGACGGAAACCACGGCTCCGGTCACGGTCAATACGCCGTCGCTGATCAAGATCGGCACCGTCGGCGCACCGATCCCCGGCAACGCCGTGCGGATCGCCGACGACGGTGAGATCCTCGCCAAGGGCGTCTGCGTCATGCGGGGCTACTTCAACCGCGATGATCTCACGTCCGAGGCCTTCGAGGACGGGTGGCTGCGCACCGGCGACATCGGCCAGCTCGACGAACAGGGCTTCCTGACCATCACCGGCCGGAAGAAGGAAATCATCGTCACGGCCGGTGGCAAGAACGTGGTGCCGGCGCTGCTGGAGGACCAGATCCGCGCCGACGCCCTCGTCTCGCAGGTCCTTGTGGTGGGCGACAACCGGCCGTTTATCGGCGCCCTCGTCTCCCTGGATGAGGAGGCCCTCCCCGGCTGGCTGCAGCGCCACGGGCTCCCGGCGTCGACCACACTGGCCGAGGCCACCGAAAACTCGACAGTCAATGCGGCGGTCCAGGAGCTCATCAACCAGGCGAACCAGTCCGTCTCGCAGGCCGAGGCCATCAAATCCTTCCGGATTGTGACTTCCGACTTCACCGAGGCCTCCGGGCACCTGACCCCGTCCATGAAGGTCAAGCGCGGCCAGGTAATGAAGGACTTCGAGGACGTGATCGAGGAGATGTACGCCGCGAAGCGCGCCACGCACGCCTGACACGCCTCGCCACCCGCCATACAGCAATGCGGGGTCAGTTACCGCCCGTCTTTGACCCTCAGATGGGCGGTAACTGACCCCGCGTTGTTTTTTCTACTCGACGACCAGCAGCAGGTCACCGCCCTGGACCTGTTCGACGGCGCCAACGGCGAGCCGGGCCACAGTCCCGGCTACCGGCGTCGTGATGGAGGCTTCCATCTTCATCGCCTCGATGGTCGCGACCGTGTCCCCTGCCTTGACAGCGTCGCCTGACTTGACGGTCAGGGTGACGGCGCCGGCGAAGGGCGCGGCAACCTGTCCCGGCTGCGCGGCGTCGGCCCGCTCGGCGGCCTTGACGTTGCTGACCACGGATCGGTCACGGACCACCACCGGCCTGGACTGGCCGTTGAGCGTGCACATTACGGTGCGCATGCCCTTCTCGTCCGGTTCCGATACCGCCTCCAGCGAGGCGATCAGGCGGACGCCCTTCTCCAGCTCGATCTCGTGTTCCGCGCCGCGCTGCAGTCCGAAGAGGTAGTCGCGGGTGTCCAGCACGGAGAGGTTGCCGTAGGTCTCGACGCTCTTTTGGTAGTCCTTGGTGGGCCCGGCGAAGAGCAGCCGGTTAAGGGTCTGCTGCACCGTCATCGAGTCACCCTTGAGGGCCGCGCTGTCCTCCGCGCTGAGTTCGGCGTCGCGGACCTTGACACTACGGCCCTGCAGGGCCTTGGTCCGGAACGGCTCGGGCCAGCCGCCGGGCGGGTCGCCCAGTTCGCCGGAGAGGAAGCCGATTACGGAGTCCGGGATGTCGTACTTCTGCGGGTTCTCGTTGAAGTCGGCCGGATCGGCGTTCAGGCCCACCAGGTGCAGGGCGAGGTCGCCGACCACCTTGGACGACGGCGTGACCTTCACGAGCCGGCCCAGGATCCGGTCCGCCGCGGTGTACATGTCTTCAATCGCCTCGAAGCGTTCGCCGAGGCCGAGGGCCATGGCCTGCTGGCGCAGGTTGGAGAGCTGACCGCCGGGGATCTCATGCTGGTAAACCCGGCCCGTGGGACCGGGCAGACCCGATTCGAAGGGGGCGTAGACGCGGCGTACGGCCTCCCAGTAGGGTTCCAGGGCGCACACGTTGGCCAGGCTCAGGCCGGTGTCGCGGGGCGTGTGGGCCAAGGCCGCGACGAGGGCCGAGGCGGAGACCTGGCTGGTGGTACCGGCCAGCGACGCCGACGCTACGTCCACGGCATCCACCCCTGCGTCCACGGCCGCCAGCAGGGTGGCCAGCTGCCCGCCCGCGGTGTCGTGGGTGTGCAGGTGGACCGGCAGGTCGAACCTCTCCCGCAGGGCCGTCACGAGGCGTGCGGCGGCCGCGGGACGCAGCAGTCCGGCCATGTCCTTGATCGCGAGGATGTGCGCGCCGGCGTCGACAATCTTCTGCGCCAGCTCCAGGTAGTAGTCGAGGGTGTAGAGCTTCTCGTCCGGATCGAGCAGGTCCGCGGTGTAGCAGAGGGCGACCTCGGCCACGGCGGTCCCGGTTTCACGCACGGCGCGGATGGCGGGGGCCATCTGGTGGACATCGTTGAGGGCGTCGAAGATGCGGAAGATGTCGATGCCGGTTGCGGCGGCCTCGTTGACGAAGGCCACCGTCACCTCTTCCGGGTACGGCGTGTAGCCGACGGTGTTCCGGCCGCGGAGCAACATCTGCAGGCAGATGTTCGGCAGCGCCTTGCGCAGCGCGGCCAGGCGGTCCCAGGGGTCCTCGCCGAGGAAGCGCAGGGCGACGTCGTAGGTCGCGCCGCCCCAGGCCTCGACGGAGAGGAGTTCCGGCAGCAGCTTGGACTCGGCGGGCCCGGCCGCTACGAGGTCGCGGGTACGGACGCGCGTCGCCAGCAGCGACTGGTGCGCGTCACGGAAAGTGGTGTCGGTGACGGCGACAGCCGCCTGGCCGCGGAGGGCCTTCGCAAAGCCCTGAGGTCCGAGCTCGAGCAGCCGCTGGCGGGACCCGGCCGGGGCATCGCCGTCCGCCAGTTCGGGAAGCTTGTCCGCCGGGTCGCTGTGCACGGTGAGCTCGCCGTTGGGTTTGTTCACCGTGACCTCGGCGAGCCAAGTCAGCAGCTTGGTGCCGCGGTCCGCAGAGACGCGGGCCTTGAGCAGTCCGGGGCGTTCGTCGATGAACGAGGTGGCGACATCGCCGGCGACGAAGTCCGGATCATCCAGCACGGCCTGCAGGAAAGAGATGTTGGTGGACACGCCCCGGATCCGGAACTCGGCGAGGGCTCGCCGGGCGCGGGCGACGGCGGTCGGGTAATCGCGGCCGCGGCACGTCAGCTTCACCAGCATCGAGTCGAAGTGCGGGCTGATTTCGGCGCCCGAGTACACGGTGCCGCCGTCGAGCCGGACGCCGGCACCGCCGGCCGAACGGTAGCCGGTGATCTTGCCGACGTCGGGCCGGAAGCCGTTCGCCGGGTCCTCGGTGGTGATACGGCACTGCAGCGCGGCGCCCCGGAGCTTGACCGTCTCCTGCGAGAGGCCCAGGTCGGCGAGGGTCTCGCCGGCGGCGATGCGCAGCTGGGCCTGGACGAGGTCGACGTCGGTGACTTCCTCGGTGACGGTGTGCTCGACCTGGATGCGCGGGTTCATCTCGATGAAGACATGCTGGCCTGCCCGTTCGCCCACGGTGTCGACGAGGAACTCCACGGTGCCGGCGTTGACGTAGTTCAACGCCTTGGCGAATTTCACGGCGTCGCGGTACAGCGCCTGCCGGATGCCCTCGTCCAGGTTGGGCGCGGGGGCAATCTCGATGACCTTCTGGTGGCGGCGCTGGATGGAGCAGTCACGCTCGAAGAGGTGCATGACGTTGCCCTCGGCGTCGGCGAGGATCTGCACTTCGATGTGGCGCGGCCGCAGGACTGCCTGCTCCAGGAACATGGTGGGATCGCCGAAGGCCGCGTCGGCCTCACGCATCGCGGCCTGCAGGGCCTCGGGCAGAGCCTCCCGGTTTTCCACCCGGCGCATGCCGCGGCCGCCACCACCGGCAACGGCCTTCGCAAAGATGGGGAACCCGATTTCGTCCGCGGCGGCGATGAGTACCTCGACGTCCTTGGAGGGCTGGCTGGACCGGAGCACCGGGACGCCCGCCTTGCGGGCGGCTTCGAGGGCGGCGACCTTGTTGCCGGCCAGTTCCAGGACCTCTGCGGGCGGACCGACGAAGGTGATGCCGGCCGCAGTAGCGGCACGGGCCAGGTTGGGGTTTTCCGAAAGGAAGCCGTAGCCGGGGTAGATCGCATCGGCGCCAGCCTCCTTGGCCACCCGGACCACCTCGTCCACGTCAAGGTAGGCCCGGACCGGGTGGCCTTCCTCGCCGATCAGATACGCCTCGTCGGCCTTCTGGCGGTGGATGGAGTTGCGGTCTTCGGTAGGGAACACAGCAACAGTCTTGGCGCCCAGCTCGTAGCTGGCGCGGAAGGCACGGATCGCGATTTCGCCGCGGTTAGCCACCAGAATCTTGGAAAACATACTTCTCCTGCATCATTACGAGGTTGGTAAGTTGTCACAGTTTCTAAGACGTGTGCGCGCTTACACAAATCTTTGTGGCGACCATCACAGCATTATGCTTCATCTGGGCCGCATTAAGGAGATCGCCGGCGTTCCGGTAGCGTCCGGGGTGATTCCCGGATCTGGGGACGGCCGCCGGGCCGGATGAGACCGGCTTAGCCGGCGCATCAACATATGATGAGTGGGTGGGTGGCGCATGCACGCCCCCGGCCCAAAGAACGCACGGGCCGGCATGGCCCCGTCCCAGCAACCGGCGTTAGGTATTGGTTTTTCAAGTGCAAGTAGTCAGCATCAGCAGCCTCAAAGGCGGTGTCGGCAAGACCTCCGTGACAACCGGACTGGCGTCGGCCGCACTCGCAGCCGGCATCCCCACCCTCGTGGTCGATCTTGACCCGCACGCGGATGCCAGCACAGCCCTCGGCGTCCGGCCCGGAGAACAGCTGGACATCGGACGGATGCTCAAGGTTCCGCGACGGGCACGCCTCGCCGATAACGTGGTCCCCAGCGGCTGGTTGGAGCACGTCAACGGCGGCTCCCCCCACGCCGACTCCCCCATCGGAGCAGCCGTCCCCGTCCTGGATGTGGCCGTCGGGTCCGCCTACACCGGAATCTACGACCGGCCAGACCTCGGCCGCCGCGACCTGCGCCGGCTTTCCTCGGTGCTGGCCGGTGCCGGGCAGTACGACCTGGTCCTGATCGATTGCCCGCCCTCGCTCAACGGGCTGACCCGGATGGCCTGGTCGGCCAGCGACAAGGTCACCCTGGTCGCCGAGCCGGGGCTGTTCTCCGTGGCGGGCACCGAGCGCACCCTGCGCGCTATCCAGCTGTTCCGGCAGGAATTCGCGCCGGGCCTCTCACCGGCCGGCATCGTCGCCAACCGTGTGCGGTCCGGTTCTGCTGAACACAGCTTCCGGCTCTCCGAGATGCAGTCCATGTTCGGCGAGCTGCTAATGTCCCCGCACATCCCGGAGCAGGCCAACTGGCAGCAAATCCAGGGCGCGGCCCACTCGATCCACCAATGGCCGGGTGACTCCGCTAAGAATGCCGCCGCCTTGTTCGACGCGCTGCTGGAGAACCTGCTGCAGACCGGCGCGCCGGCCGATGCGGAGTCCGCGGGACTGGTCCGGAGCCGCAGCCGACTCTAGCCGGGGCAGGCCCAAGCACCGGGGGATTGACAGAAAAAACCGCGGGGCCAGAACGTGGCCCCGCGGTTTTTAGTTGAATTTCGAGGCCTGATCAGCCGATCTTGCGGGCCGCCCGGCGCTTGCTGAGCTCGTCGTCCGGGAAGGACTGATCCGTGGCGTGTTCGCTTGGAAGGGCAGCGAGGCTTCCCTCGACTTCGCGCCACACCCTCCCGACGGCAATGCCGAAGACACCCTGTCCGCCCTGGACCAGGTCAATGACTTCATCTGCCGAGGTGCATTCGTAGACGCTGGCGCCGTCGCTCATCAGGGTGATCTGGGCAAGGTCCTCAACCCCCCGCTCCCGAAGGTGTTCGACGGCGGTCCGGATCTGTTGGAGCGAGACGCCGGTGTCGAGGAGCCGTTTGACGACCTTGAGGACGAGGATGTCACGGAAGCCGTAGAGACGCTGGGAACCGGAGCCGGCGGCGCCGCGCACGGCGGGTTCGACGAGGCCGGTGCGGGCCCAGTAGTCCAACTGCCGGTACGTGATCCCGGCGGCTTTACACGCCGTCGGGCCGCGGTAGCCTGCGTCTTCGTCCAAGACCGGAAGATCTTCGGTGAACAGCAGGCCCTGGGCACCGCTTGCGGGCACAGCAACACCCGCCGTCGAGGCCTGCTTGAGCTCGCCTGCTTCGCCTTTCGGACTCACGTGGATCCTCCTTGTCATGGGTTCCCGTGGGAACTTGCAGCAACAGCGCGTTTTTCGGCACGGCGTCGGTCTGGGACGGCATTAAAATCATCCGTTAGTTCAGACCCGGCTGCACTGTCCAGTGTGACTTGCGCGGCTGTTGTATGCAATGGGAACTTGTACCTTTGACGTTAGGCCTGCCGGGGCCCAAGGTCAAAGACGTTGGGCCTATTGCCGGGCGTGTCGAAAGTTTCGACCTCGAGTTTAAGCTTTGGGCCGCATCAGCCGGCGAAATCCTCTGGTTCGACGTCGTCAAGGAACTCCCGGAAGCGGCGCAGCTCTCCCTCTTCGTCGACGGCGGGCCCGGGCTGGGCTTCTTCGCCGTCGTCGTGTTCGGTGATCCGCACGCCGGCCTCCTCCATCACTGCGTCCGCGCACCAGATCCTGCATTGGGCTCGCAGGGCCAGGGCCAGGGCATCCGAGGCCCTCGAGCTGACTGTGGTGCCGTCGTCGAACTGGAGTTGGCCGTAGAAGATGTTGTCCTCCACCGCCACGATGTTTACGCTGACGATGGTGTGGCCCAGCGCCTCGACGACGTCCACGAGCAGGTCATGCGTCATGGGCCGCGGCGGGACGACACCCTGCTGGGCCAGGGCAATGGCGCTTGCCTCCGGGGTCCCGATCCAGATGGGAACATGGCGCTGCCCGTGCAGCTCCTTGAGGAGGACAAGCGGCTGGTTGGACGGCAGTTCGATCCGGACACCTACGATTTCCACCTCGATCATCAGCTGTCCATCCTCGAGATGCGGTCCTGGACCAGGGCTCGGTGCAGGGACAGGCAGAGTTCGCTGATTTCGCGCGCGGCTTCGGCTGCGCGGGCATGCGAGGCGGCGTCCTTGCGCGACATCAGGGTGGCCACTGCCCGTTCCACCAGTCCGAATTCGCGGTCGGCGGCGGCCTGGAAAGGCCGCAGGTGGCGCGGTTCCAGGCCGTGGCTTTCCAGCTGCACGCACGCACGGGCAACCTGCAGGGCGTGTTCGTCGAAATTGCCGTTGACGTGCCCGATCAGGCCGAAGCTGAGCAGGGACTCCAGCAGCGGGACGCTGGCCCCGGACTCGACGCGGAGCTGTTCTTCGCTGAGCCGGCGGACCCGGTTGTTCAGCTCGGAGGCAAGTTCCGCGGAGACGATCCGGGGCGAGACCGTGACGCCTGGGGGCAGGTTGTCCGGGCGTTCGCCGCGGTCGATTGCATCCAGGTAGTCCTTAATCACCTTCAGCGGTAGGTACTGGTCCCGCTGCAGGGCCAGTACGAAGCGGAGCCGTTCGACGTCCCCCTCGGAGTACTGCCGGTAACCTGCAGGGGTCCGCTGCGGGTTGATGAGTCCTTTTTCCTCCAGGAATCTGATTTTTGACGCGGTCATAGTCGGGAAGTCCTCGCTCAGTTGAGCCAGGACCTCCCCGATGTTCAGGACCTGGGGTCCGCGCCGTTCGGCTTGTGCCATGGCCACCGGCAACTACCCCGATATCAGACGTTGCCTGCGGTACGGGCAGGGCTGAGGTAGAAGGTGAGCCGGAACTTGCCGATCTGCACCTCATTACCCGACTTCAGCTCTACGCTGTCTACACGGTCGTGGTTGACGTAGGTTCCGTTCAGGCTCCCGGTGTCCACGACTTCGAAGCTGCGCGCCGTGCGGCGGAATTCGACGTGACGGCGCGAGACCGTGACGTCGTCGAGGAAGATGTCGGCGTCCGGGTGCCGGCCCGCCGTCGTCACCTCGGAGTCGAGCAGGAAGCGGGCACCGGAGTTCGGTCCGCTGTGTGCCACCAGCAGGGCGGACCCGGCCGGGAGCGACTCGACGGACGAACGCTCCTCGGCCGAAACCTGCGGGGCGATAGTGGGCTCATCGCGCACCGGAGTGAGGTGGATTGACGTGGTCTCCGAGGCGTTCACGCCACCCGTGCCGTGGTCACCGGTGTCGTTCTGTCCGTGCCCAACCATTGAGTCCTCCTCATTCGTTGCAGGTGTCCCCCCTGCAAACAACGCATGCCGTCCGGAAAAGACTGGCAGATCCGGTAGTCAGTCCCCGACGGCCGCACGGCCGGGGAACCTTAGGCTTTAGCCTACCTGCTGTTCGTACTCGGCCGCACTGAGCAACGACTCCACGGCATCGGCCTCGGCGAGCTTGATTTCCATCAGCCACCCCTCACCGTAGGGATCCGAATTGATCAGCGCTGAATCGGAGTCCAGCGCCTCGTTGCGGGCCACCACTTCGCCGCTGACGGGCGCGTAGATGTCGCTGACACTCTTGGTGGATTCGACTTCCCCAACAACGTCGTTGGCGCTGATGGTGGTGCCGACCTCCGGCATCTGGGCGTAGACGACGTCCCCGAGGGCGTCCTGGGCAAAATCCGTGATCCCCACGCGCACGACACCGTCGGCGTTCGGGGCGGAAATCCATTCGTGTTCGGCGGTGTAGGACAGGTCTTCGGGAATGTTGCTCATGACGGGCCTTTCGTCGGGTCAATCACCAAGGTCGACGGCGGCCCGATCGATCGAGCCGCCGCTGAAAGTATAGGCATATCCGTCCGGGCGCGAGAGGACTCTGGCATGATGGGGCCATGGCGGCACCGACACCCGTTAAGGACACAATTGCCCATGCCTGAGCTACCGGAAGTGGCGGCCCTGGCGGACTTCTTGGATACGCGCCTGCGCGGGTCCGTCCTGGCCAAGGTCCAGATCGTCTCCTTCGCGGTGCTCAAGACGGCGGATCCGCCGCTCTCCGAACTGGAGGGCAGGACCGTGACGGGGGTGCGCCGCCACGGCAAGTTCGTGGACCTCGAGGCCGCCGGGCTGCACTTTGTCTTCCACCTGGCCAGGGCGGGATGGGTGCGTTTCACCGAGTCCCCCACCGGGACACTGCTGAAAATGGGCAGCGGGCATATCGCTGCACGGCTGACGTTTTCCAGCTCGTCGGGTCCGCTCGGCCTGGACCTGACCGAGGCCGGCACGAAGAAAAGCCTGGCAGTCTACCTGGTCCGGGATCCGTCCGGTGTTCCCGGCATCGCGGCGCTGGGACCGGATCCGTTCAGCCCCGGGTTCGACGTCGATGCCCTGGCCGCTATCCTGCGGTCCAGTACCCAACAGATCAAGGGTGTGCTGCGCAGCCAGAGCGTCATGGCCGGAATCGGGAACGCCTACAGTGACGAGATCCTGCATGCGGCCCGGACTTCGCCTTTCGCCACCGCGAACTCGCTGGACGGTCCGGCGGTGCAACGCCTTTACGACGCCATCCACCAGATCCTGGGGGCAGCGCTGGCGGAAGCCCGCGGGAAGCCGCCGGGCGAGCTGAAGGACGCGAAGCGGAGCCATATGAGGGTGCACGGACGGGCCGGCGAGGCCTGCCCGGTGTGCGGTGACACCGTACACGAGGTGTCCTTCGCGGACACCGCGCTGCAGTACTGTCCGACCTGCCAAACGAAGGGCAAAATCCTCGCCGACCGGCGGACGTCGCGTTTCCTGAAGTAAGCGTGTCCCGCAGTAAGCGTGTCCGGGAATCAGAAAACCCCGCCATTCCGTTGCCGGAATGGCGGGGTTCTTTCTGTTGGTCGGGCTGACAGGATTTGAACCTGCGACCCCTTGACCCCCAGTCAAGTGCGCTACCAAGCTGCGCTACAGCCCGCTGATTCCACCGTTCTCCGCTCGTGATGACGTTCTCTTGAATTTCCAAAAGAATTTATCCGAGCAGTCCGGCCGAACCACCTCCAAAAGCTTACACGATTCCGGAGGGTGCCCGTGACACTTCCGCCCTGTCACGGGAACTTTTTCCCTCTGGGGGGCGCGCCCGGAATTAACGCTTCTTGCCGCGCTTTTCCCGGACCCGCATGTTGACCTCGATCGGCGTGCCCTCGAAGCCGAAGGTTTCGCGGAGCCGGCGGGTGATGAACCGGCGGTAGCCGGGATCCAGGAAGCCGGTGGTGAACAGCACGAACTTCGGCGGCCGGCTCGACGCCTGGGTGCCGAACAGGATGCGGGGCTGCTTGCCGCCGCGGACCGGGTGCGGGTGGGCCGCCACGAGCTCGCCGAGGAAGGCGTTGAGCCGCCCGGTGGGGATGCGCTTATCCCAGCTCTCCAGCGCGGTGTCCAGCGCCGGGACCAGCCGGTCCTTGTGCCAGCCGGTCTTGGCCGAAATGTTCACGCGCGGCGCCCATGCCACGTGGGCGAGGTCCTGTTCGATTTCGCGTTCCAGGTAGCTGCGGCGTTCGTCGTCGAGCAGGTCCCACTTGTTGAACGCGAGCACCAGCGCGCGGCCGGACTCGATCGCCAGCTGCAGGATGCGCACATCCTGCTCGCTGAGCACCTCGTCGACGGCGAGGAGTACGACGGCGACCTCCGCCTTTTCGAGCGCGCTCTGGGTGCGGAGCGAGGCGTAGAAGTCGGCGCCCTGGGCCATGTGCTGGCGGCGCCGGATGCCGGCCGTGTCCACGAAACGCCAGGTGCGGCCGCCGAGCTCGATGAACTCATCGACCGGGTCGCGGGTGGTCCCGGCGGTGTTGTCGACGACGACGCGCTCGGAGCCGGCCAGCTTGTTCAGCAGCGAGGATTTGCCGACGTTCGGCCGGCCGATCAGGGCGATCCGGCGGGGGCCGCCGCTGCGTTCCAGGCCTTCGATCGTGGAGAACTCCGGGAGCGTGTCCATGACGTGGTCCAGCAGGTCGGCGACGCCGCGGCCGTGCAGGGCCGAGACCGGGTAGGGCTCGCCGAAGCCGAGGCCCCACAGCGCGGCCGAGTCGGCCTCCTGCGCGAAGTCGTCCACCTTGTTGGCCACCATGATGACCGGCTTCTTGGACTTGCGCAGCATCTTCATGACGCCCTCGTCCGTGGCGGTCGCGCCGACGGCAGAGTCCACCACGAAGAGCACGGCGTCTGCGAGTTCGACGGCCATTTCGGCCTGCTCGGCGACACGGGCGTGGATGCCGCGGGCATCGTGCTCCCAGCCGCCGGTGTCGACCACTGTGAAGTTCCGGCCGTTCCAGGTCGCCGAGTACATGACCCGGTCGCGGGTGACACCGGGAGTGTCCTCCACGACTGCCTCGCGGCGGCCCAGGATGCGGTTGACCAGGGTGGACTTACCGACGTTCGGGCGGCCTATGATGGCCAGGACCGGGTCAAGCTTGACCGGACCGTCGAAGTCCTCGTCCTCGTAGCGGCCGCTCAGCAGGGCCGCGTCTTCCTCATCCAGCTCGTAGTCGTCCAGGCCGGCACGGAGCGAGGCGGCGCGAAGCTCGGCTTCCTCGTCGTCCAGGGCAGCGAGATGCTCCGCCACCTGGTCCGTGCCGGTGGGCGTGTATTCGTCTTCGCCGGCGCCAAAATGGCCGGGGGTTTGAGTCGTATCGCTCATTGCACTTTCCTTAGGTGGTGATCTGCCGGCGTCCCGGCTACTGCTGTCTGGCGTTCTTGCGGGGAATCCGCGTCGGGCAGGCGCTGCCCGCTGCATTGAATTGCGTCCTGGACGTGCCGCGCCAAAGCTGCGCGGATCTCGGTTCCCACCCTGTCCATTGAAGCACGCCCGGTCTCTCCGGGCCTGCGGCTGACGGTGAGTGCGCCGCCGAAGCTGACATGCAGCCTGCGGCCGGGCCGGGGAACCGTGTCGAGGTGTTCGCTGCTGATCCTGGTTCCGAGGATGGCCACCGGGATCACAGTGGCCGCCGAGTTCAGCGCGAGCCAGGCCACGCCGTTGTTGATCGTCGCCGCCTGTCCGCTCCCCCGGGTGCCCTCGGGAAGGATCCCCACGCACCGCCCGGCGTCGAGGACGCGCTTGGCCCGCTGCAGCGCCGCCCGGTCCCCCGAGCGGTCCACCGCCAGCTGGCCGGAGGCTTTCAGGATGAGGCCGGGGACACCCGTGAACATTTCCTTTTTGACGAAGATGTGCATGGGCCTCGGCGCGGCGCCGAACATGACCGGGCCGTCCAGGAAACTGATGTGATTGCAGGCAAAAATCACCGGACCGGCCGCGGGAACGTTGGAGCGGCCCCTGATGGTGGTCCGGTACACCAGATGGTCCAGGATCCAGCCGACCGGTCGGCTCCAGGCCATGGTCCCGTCTAGGAACCATCGGCCGGGACGCTGTGAGCCGGCTCCGGCCTCAGCCACGGTTGAGGGCCGTGTGGTTGATGACCGTGTGCACGATCCGGAGGGCCGCCTCGACGGTCTGGGCGAAGTCCAGGTCCGAGGAGTCCAGGGTCACCACGCCGTCGGCGGCCTGGGTGAAGTTCACCACGGTGGAGTCCTTGGCGTCCCGCGCCGTGACCTGCGCCGCGAGTTGTTCGGCGTTCTGGCTTCCGCCAAGCTGGATGCCGCGGCGGCGAAGCCGGGCTTCCTCGCTGGCGGTGAGCAGCATGCGGACCTCGGCGTGCGGCGCGACGACGGTGGTGATGTCCCGGCCCTCCACCACCATCCGCCGGTGATGCTTTTCGATCAGCTCGCGCTGCCGGCGGATCAGCTCGGTGCGTGCACCGAGCGTGGTGGCGACGGCGCTGACCGCCGCGGAGATGTGCGGTTCGCGGATGGCTCGGGTGATGTCGACCCCGGCCACGCGGACGTACTCTTCCTGCGGGCTGGTGCTGATTTCGAGCAGGAGGCCCTCCGAGGCGGCTTCGACGGCTTCGCCGTCCGCCAGGTCCGTGCCGCTGTCCAGGCAAAACCAGGTGAGGGCCCGGTACATGGCGCCGGTGTCGAGGTACGCCAGCCCGAGCCGGCGCGCCACCTCCTTGCTCACGCTGGATTTACCGGAGCCGGAGGGGCCGTCGATCGCCACGACGAGGCTCTTGGCGGGGCGGACGACGTCCACAGTTTCCATAAGTTCCTGGGCCATTACTGGAGTACCCGCCATCCACGGTCGTTGAGGGCTTCGATGAGCAGCTCGTGCTTGTTGGGCAGCACGGAGATTTCCACCATGCCGACATTCTGCCCCGAGGAGTGGTCCAGCCGGAGGTCCTCGAGGTTAACGCCGATCTCGCCGATCTCGGTAAGGAGCCGGGCGATCTGTCCGGGCGTGTCATCCACCAGGACGGTCAGCCAGGAGTAAGCCTGCGGCGGTCCGCCGTGCTTGCCCGGGATCCTGGCCTGTCCGGCGTTGCCCTCGCTGACCAGCTGGGCGAGGTCCAGCCTGGCGCCGGGCGCTGTCGGATCCTCGAGTGTTCCGATCAGCCGGTTGAGGTCCCCGCGGACGCCGTGCAGGATCTCCACGACCTTGCCCGCGTTGGCGCCGAGGATCTGCACCCAGAGGGTGGGATCGCTAGCGGCGATCCTGGTCACGTCCCGGAGCCCGTTTCCGGCCAGCGAGAGGGCGTGCAGCGGCGTTCCCTGCAGCCTGCTCGCCACCAGGGAGGACATGACCTGGGGCAGGTGCGAGACCAGCGCCACGGCCTCGTCGTGTTCTTCGGCACCGAATTCGGAGACGATGGCGCCCAGGTCCACGGCCAGCGCGCGCGCGGCCTGCAGGGCCTCGGGCCTGGTCTCGGCCGAGGGGCAAAGCACCCACGGCATCGAGGTGAACAGTTCGCCGCGGGCGGCGACCGGGCCGGACTTTTCCCTGCCTGCCATCGGGTGGGTGCCGACGTAGCGGCCCAGGTCGGCGCCGCGGGCGCGGAGCTCCGCCTGAATGCCGGCCTTGACGCTGGCGATGTCGACGACGACGGCCTGCGGGTAGTCCGCGAGAGCGCCGGCGACGACGTCGGCCGTCACGTCCGGCGGCGCGGCGACCACGACGAGTTCCGGCGCTTCGCCGCCAAGGCACGCCAACGGCAGGCCGGCGCCAATGTCTACGGCGACGGCCTGGTTCGTGGGCGAGGGGTCGGTCAGGAAGACGGCGACGCCGCGGCCGCGAAGGCCCAGCCCGATGCTGGTCCCCAGCAGCCCGGTCCCCACGACCACCACCGGCCCGTTGAGGTGGCCGCGGCCGTGGGTGCGAAAAGCGGACATGCCTTACAGCCCCACGGATGCCAGCAGGTGGCCGACTTCCTGCTTGCCGAGGTTGCGGATGCTGCCCTGGCGCTGGTCGCCCAGGCCGATGGGGCCGACCTTGACGCGGACCAGGCGCAGCACCGGGAAGCCGACGGCGTCGAAGAGCCGCCGCACAATCCGGTTCTTGCCTGAGTGCAGCACGACTTCGATCAGCACGTGGCCCGGGGTCGAATCGACGAGCTTGAAGGAATCCACTGAGGCCATGCCGTCTTCGAGTTCGATGCCCCCCTTGAGCTGGGCGCCGACGCCCTGCGGGAACGGCCCGCGGACCTGGACCAGGTAGGTCTTGGGAACCTCATAGGACGGGTGCGTCAGGCGGTTGGCGAGCTCGCCGTCGTTGGTCAGCAGCAGCAGCCCCTCGGTGGCGACGTCGAGCCGGCCGACGTGGAAGAGGCGCTCGCCGTGATGATTGCGGACGAAGTCGCTGATGCACGGGCGGCCGTCCGGGTCCTCCATCGTGGAGACGACGCCCTTGGGCTTGTTGAACACCATGTAGACCATGTTCTCGTCCAGCTGGATGCGCAGGCCGTCCACATGGATCACTGCGGTCTCGGGGTCGACGCGGACGCCGAGCTCCGTGACGACCTGGCCGTCCACCTCGACGCGTCCTTCGGCGATCATTTCCTCGCACACTCGACGGGAGGCGACGCCGGCGGAAGCCATGACCTTCTGCAGCCGGACTCCGTCGGCGTCGTGCAGCTCGGACTGGGGTACCTCGGCGCGCGGGCCGCGCTTGCGGGCCGGCTTCCGGACCGGGCCGAGGCTCTGGCCGAAGCGTTCTCCGCCGAAAGCGCGGGAGCCGGTGGCTTTGGCCGCCCCGGCGCCGATGCGGGCCTTGGGCTTGAGCGCGCCGGGGGTGCCGGGGGCCTTGCCGAAGCCGGGCTTTCGGGTGGCAGCCTTACGGGCTGCTTCCTTGCCGGACTGTGCGTTGCCGGACTGTGCGTTGCCGGACTGTGCGTTGCCGGACTGTGCGTTGCCGGATGGCGGCTTGGACTTCCAGTCCCCGGAAGCCGGACGGGCGGCCGATGGTGCGCCGTCGGGACCCTGCAGGTCCGGATCGATAAAAGCCTCTTCGCGCGGTTTGGGGTGCTTGAAGGGTCGGCCTCCGCCGCCCTTGAATCCGGCGCCGCCGCTGCGGCCTGCGCCCGCCTGTGCGCCGCGGCCTGAGCCTTGCGCTGAGTTTTGTCCGGCACTGTTACGTCCCGAACTGTTACGTGGTGAACCCTGGCGTCCCGCCTGTGTCATGACCCGTCCTTCGTTGTATTGGCCGACGGGCGCTGTCTCCCGACAACACCCATCAACGGGCAAATTGGTTCTGCCCTCATGGATACTCTTGCGCAGGCAGTCGTTCCTGCCTACATTCTTCCTGCGTCGTAAAACTCTGCAATGCCCTCAAGCCCCGGAAGATGGGGTGAAAGCTGCGGCAACTCCGCCACCGAGCCGATTCCCATTCGTTCGAGGAAATACGACGTCGTGCGGTACAGGATGACCCCTGACTCGGGATCGTTTCCCGCATCCTCGATCAGTCCGCGCTGGGTCAGCGTCCGTACCACGGAGTCAACGTTGACACCCCGGATTGCCGACACCCGCGCCCTGGAAACGGGCTGCCGGTAAGCGATGACCGCAAGTGTTTCGAGCGCCGCCTGCGTTAGCCTGGCCGTTTGGCCGTCCATCACGAACCCGCCTACGACGTCGGCGAACTCAGCGCGGGAATAGATCCGCCAGCCTCCGGCGATGTTCCGCAATTCAAAACCCCGGGGGGCGGAACCAAAGCCAGCAGTGTTATCAGAAGCATTGCTGTCAGAAGTGCTGGCGTTGTCCGCATCCGGGGCCTTACCATTATAGCCGTTATACTCGCGCTGCAGTTCCTGGAGCAGGCCGTCGACGACGTGGGCCGTCAGGTTCAGGCCGGCCGCCAGTTCGGTGGTGCTGGCCGGTTCATCGATCACCATGAGGACCGCCTCAAGGGCCGCGCGGGCGCCTCCGGGCAGCGCCGTCACGTCGGGGCCGGACTCCGCGGCCTCAGCTGTGGCTCCATCGGATTTAGTAAGGGCCGGTGCGTCGGTCACTGCTGCTCCTCATATTCTTCACTCAGGTTTACACTGCTCCAGTCCGCGGCCTCGGCACTCCAGTGCACGGACAGCTCGCCGAGGGGCAGAAACTGGTCGAATGTCACCACTTTGTCCCGGAACATTTCCAGCAGCGCGAGGAACCGCGCCACCACCACGAGGGTGGATTCGGCGTCGGCGATCAGTGCACGGAACGTCAACGCCTTGCCCAGCCGCAGCCGGAGGCCGATAATTTCGGCCTGTTCTCGCACGCTCACCGGCGTCCCGTGCAGGTGCGCCAGGCCTACCTCGGTGGGCGCTGCTTCCTTCGGTTTCAGCGCGGCTTCGGCCAGCGCCGCGAACTCCTGCGGGCTGTGCTTCCAGACCAATTCCGGCAGCAGCGCCGCGAAATGGCCTTCCAGCGCGACCTGCCGCGGGTAGCGCCGGCCTTCCAGCTCCAGGGTGCCGTCGATGAGTCCGGCCACGTGCTTGAAGGCCTTGTACTGCAGCAGCCGGGCGAACAGCAGGTCGCGGGCCTCCAGCAGTGCGATGTCCTCATCGTCCTCGACCTCGCCGGCGGGCAGCAGCCGGGCGGCCTTGAGGTCAAGCAAGGTGGCGGCGATGACGAGGAACTCGCTGGCCTCATCCAGGGCCCAGTCCTTTCCCAGCTGCTGCAGCCCCTTGATGTACTTGATGAACTCATCGGTGACAGTAGCCAGCGCCACCTCGGTGATGTCCAGCTGGTGCTTTGAGATCAGGCCCAGCAGCAGGTCGAACGGGCCGGTGAAGTTGGCCAGCCGGACCTCGAAGCCGGGCTTCTTTCCCGACGGCGCCAGCTCCGCCGTCGGGGTGCCTGTCGCCGCCACGGCCTGCCTAGGGTGCGCCGCCGCGGGAAATCAGCTCTTTCGCCAAGCGGCGGTAGGCGTCGGCGCCGGCGTGGTTGGCGGCGTAGCTGGTGATCGGTTCGGCAGCGACGGATGCGTCGGCGAACTTGATGGAGCGCTTGATGACTGTCTCGAAGACCGTGTCGCCGAAGGCTTCCACGAGCCGGGCGATGACTTCACGGCCGTGCAGGGTGCGGGCGTCATACATGGTGGCGAGCACACCGTCGACCTGCAGTCCCGGATTCAGCCGGTCCTGCACCTTGTCGATCGTCTCGACCAGCAGCGCCACTGCGCGCAAGGCGAAGAATTCACAGATCAGCGGGATGATGACGCCGTGCGCCGCGGTCAGCGCGTTGACGGTGAGCAGCCCGAGCGAGGGCTGGCAGTCGATCAGGACCACGTCGTAGTCGTCCTCGACCTTCTTCAGTGCCCTGTCCAGCACCTGTTCCCGGGCCACCTCGTTCACCAACTGGACTTCCGCGGCAGAGAGGTCGATGTTTGCCGGCAGTAGATCCACGTTCTCGACCCCGGTCTTCTGGATGGCGTCGCGGATATCAACCTTGCGGTCCATCAGGACATTATAGACCGTGAGGTCCAGTTCGTGCGGGTTCGTTCCGAACCCCGCAGAGAGGGCGCCCTGCGGATCAAAGTCCACCAGCAGCACACGCCGGCCGTATTCGGCCAGGGCCGCGGCCAGATTGATGGTGGACGTGGTCTTACCCACACCGCCCTTTTGGTTGACCATGGCGATGACCCGCGCCGGGCCGTGGGAGGACAGCGGTGCCGGCTCCGGGAAGTCGCGTTGGGGTCGCCCGGTGGGGCCCATGACGGCGTCTTCCAGGTCGAGTTCGGTGCCTTCCAAAGTGGCTGAACCCTGTTCGCTGCTCACGTATCTATCCACACTTTCGATGACGGTGACTTTCGTGCCCGACCCGGCCGGTTTGCTCCTGCGCACTCTTGCTGCTGGCCATTTTTTACAAACTCCTGCGAATTTCTGCAGATTTCTACAGATTTCTGCAAATTTCGCAGGGGCGGCCGCCCGGCGCGGATCGTTACGTTATTCCTCCCAAGGTTACAGCCCCCGACACGGTATTTCCCGGACCTTGACAAGCGCGGTTCCGCGCGCCTTGACCCTCTAGTTGAGGTAGAGGGTTGAAGTCGGGAGCTGATGTCAGGCCAAGCAAAACCGCCCGGACGCGGTGCTGCGTCCGGGCGGTTCCACCGGGGTGTCCCGGCAGGACTGCAGAAGGGAAGTCAGGCCGGACCGGCATCCGGTCAGGCGTTGGCAGGCGCCGGCTGCGGGGGCTGCGCAGCGGCATCCAGGCCGGCCGTGTGGCCCGGGTTCATGGTCAGTTCGTCGAAGGGATCTGCGCCGGAGAGCACCCGGTTAACCTGTTCGCCGTCGATTTCCTTGACCCACGTTCCGATCACGACGGTCGCCACGGCGTTGCCAGTGAAGTTGGTCAGCGCCCGGGCCTCGGACATGAAGCGGTCGATGCCGACGATCATGCCGACACCGCCCAGCAGTTGCGGCGCGTGCGCCTGGAGACCGGCGGCGAGTGTGGCCAGGCCGGCACCGGTGACACCGGCGGCACCCTTGGAGGCGATGATCATGAAGACCAGCAGGGAAATCTGGGCGCCAAGGTCCATCGGGGTGCCCATGGCGTTCGCGACGAACAGAGACGCCATGGTGAGGTAGATGGCGGTTCCGTCAAGGTTGAACGAGTAACCGGTGGGCACGGTGACGCCGACTACGGGCCTGGAAACACCGAGGTGTTCCAGCTTGGCAATCAGGCGCGGCAGGGCAGCCTCGGAAGAGGACGTGGAGAAGATCAGCAGGTATTCCCGGGCCAAGTACTTCATCAGCTTGAAGATACTGACCCCCGAAACCACCTGGAGGATGCCGCCAAGAATCACAACGATGAACAGTGCGCAGGTGATATAGAAAGCGATCATCAGGGTAAACATGCTCACAATCGCCTGGATGCCGGTGGCGCCCACGACGGCGGCGATCGCACCGAAGGCACCCACGGGCGCCAGCCACATGATCATGATCAGAACCCGGAAAACCAGGGCCTGGCCGTAGCCGATGGCCTTCAGGATCGGAGCACCCTGGTGGCCCATCTTCTGGAGGGCAAAGCCGACCAGGATCGCGGCGAGGAGCGTCGGCAGCACCGGAATGTCGCCCGGGATGATGCCGAGCAGGAAGTCGACGGTGCTGTCCGTCGCGGCCTTCTTGTTGGGGTCGTACGGCGTCAGGTGCAGGCCCTCGCCCGGGTGGATGAGGTTGCCGACCGCCAGGCCGATGGCCAGGGCGAAGGTGGACATGACCAGGAAGTAGCCGAGTGCCAGGCCGCCCACTTTGCCGACGGTGGCGGCTTTGGCGATGGAACCGATGCCGAGCACGATGGTGCAGAAGATGACCGGCCCGATCATCATCTTGATGAGTTTGATGAAGCCGTCACCGAGAGGCTTGAGGCTCTTGGCGATGTCGGGGAACAGCAGACCGACGACAGCACCGAGGATCACTGCGGCAATGACGGCGATATACAGGTAATGCGTTTTGTCGAGCCCTTTGCGCGCGGCCTTGACAGGCGCGGCTGACTCTCCTCGCTGAGAAGTCATGATGTGTCTCCTTGTGGATAATCTGGATGACGCCGGAGCTCTTGCTCTGAGCTGACGACGGCGGCCTGGTGTGATCTCCATCATTCGTGATCGCGTGACTTGGGCCACCGTTGCGTTCATATTGGACATGGAAGGTTTGGATGAGACACAAGTGGAGCATTGCCCGCAGGCTGTTCGTGGCTCATTTGCTGTTCGTGCTCGCGTTGACCGCCACAGTCGGCACTGCCACATTCGTTGATGCCCGGGACCACGCCTATGACGAGGCGGGCCGGCGGATGGCCGGCATCGCCACGTCCGTAGCCGACAACCCTCTTGTCCTGCAGGCGGCGGCCGCCCCGGACCCGTCAGCCCTGCTCCAGCCCTACGCCCTGCAGGTGACGCGCGACGCCCGGGCGGACTTCATCACGATCATGGCGCCAGACCGGACCCGGTGGACCCACCCCAACGACGAAGAACTGGGAAAGCCCTACATAGGTTCGATCGAGTCCGCGTTGAAGGGGCAGGTCTTCACCGAAATCACTGCGGGCACGCTGGGACCGTCGGTGCGCACCATCGCTCCCGTCACGGACCGAAGCGGAACCGTGAAGGCGCTGGTTGCGGCGGGCGTCACGGTGCGGACCGTGGACGTGGCCGTCTCCGGCAGGCTGCCGGCGCTGCTGACCATCGGATTGGCGCTGCTGGCGAGCGGTTCGGTGGCGTCCTGGCTGCTGGGCCGCTACCTGCGCCGGGTCACGCGGGGCTGGGGCCCGGAGCAGCTGGCGCAACTCTTCGCCTACTACGAATCCGTACTCCACTCTGTCCGGGAGGGCGTGATCCTCATTGACAACAAGGGCAGGGTGGTGATGTACAACGACCAGGCCGCCGAGCTTCTGGGAGTCCCGCCACGCCCGGTCGACGGCGGTGCGCCCGGCGCCCGGAGCGGGGAGGCGCCGT
Organism: Arthrobacter sp. UYEF3; assembly: GCF_040546245.1. NCBI lineage: Bacteria > Bacillati > Actinomycetota > Actinomycetes > Micrococcales > Micrococcaceae > Arthrobacter > Arthrobacter sp. UYEF3. The sequence goes on along the minus strand of NZ_JBEPNK010000014.1, from coordinate 22,460 downwards.
CGCTGGCCGAGCTGCCGCTGGCGCCGAGCCTCCGGACGCTTTTCGAATCCGGCCGGGCCGCGCAGGACGAAATCCACCTGACCGGGCCGCGGGTGCTGGTCGTGAACCAGGGTCCCGCGGTGGGCCCCAGCACCCCTGCGGTGGCGCCGCGGTCCCCCGGACGTCAGCGCGCCGCGGTCTTCGGCACCGTGGCCACCATCCGGGACCGCACCGAGATTGAGTCACTCGGCAGCGAGCTTGAAACCATGCGTACGCTCTCCGATGCGCTCCGCGCCCAGACCCACGAGCACGCCAACCGGCTCCATACGATCGTCTCCCTGATGGAGCTGGGCCGCGGCGCCGAGGCGCTGGACTTCGCCACCAAGGACCTGGAGCTCAGCCAGCGACTGACCGATGATCTGCTCGGCTCCATCGAGGAGCCGGTACTGGGGGCACTGGTCATGGGCAAGGCAGCCCAGGCACACGAACGCGGCGTCGAACTCAGCCTGTCGACGGACGGCTCCACGGCCGTGGCCGGACTGGCTGTCCAGGACCTCGTGGCCATCCTGGGCAACCTGCTCGATAACGCGATCGATGCAGCCGCAGACGCGCCGCCGCCGCGGCTGGTGGAGCTGTCCGTCGCGGCGCAGGGCGGCGCCGTGGAGATCTCGGTGGAGGACAGCGGGCCTGGAATCGATCCGGACGCGGTGGAGGACGTCTTCCGGCATGGTTTCAGCACCAAGGCGGCGGGCCCTTTCGGGCGCGGGCTGGGCCTGGCGCTGGTCCGGCAGGCGGTGCAACGCCTGGGCGGTACCATGACTATCACCAGCCCGGCCGGGGCACTGTTCCGGGTCACCCTGCCGACGGTGCCCGTCGCCTCCGCGGGAGCCCCAGCGGCCGCGGGGGCGGCGGCGGGGGTGGAGACCATAGGGACAGCAGAGGAACAGCCATGACCGATATCCGTGTACTCGTCGTCGAGGACGAGCCGATCGCGGCGGCGGCACATGCAGCCTACATCGGCCGGCTGGACGGCTTCACCCTGGCGGGCACCGCCCCCGACGGTCAGTCGGGCCTGCGCCTGATGGCGGAACTGTCGGCCGGCGGCCAGCCCGTGGACCTGGTCCTCCTCGATATGAACCTGCCGGACCTGCACGGACTGGACATCGCCCGCCGGATGCGCGCGGCCGGCCACTTCGCGGATATCATCGCGATCACAGCGGTGCGCGAGCTGAACATCGTCCGCAGCGCCGTGGCAACCGGCGTCGTGCAGTACCTGATCAAGCCCTTCACTTACGCCACGTTCGCAGACAAACTGGGCAGCTACCGGCTGTTCCGGGAACAGCTGGCCTCCCCCGGGCCGGGCGATCCCGGGACGGGCGCGTCGCAGAGCGATGTGGATCAGGCTTTCGCGAGCCTGCGAGCGCCCTCGGAACTGCCGCTGCCCAAGGGCCTCTCCGGTCCCACCCTGGACTCCGTGCAGACCTTCGTGAAGCTCCAGTCCGGGGCGGTCTCGGCCAGCGAGGTGATGCAAGCGCTGGGGATGTCCCGGGTGACGGCCCGCCGCTACCTCGAGTACCTCGCCGACGCCGGCCTGGTGTCCCTCACAGCGCGCTACGGCGCCCCGGGCCGGCCCGAAAAGGAATACCGCTGGAGCCGCCCGGGGTCCTAGCCCGACCGGTTCCCGGCCTCCGGACTCCCGGGCCTCCGGACTCCCGGGCCTCCGGGGTCCCAGGTCTCCGGACTCCTATGCCGGACCCCCGGCAGCGGGGCGGAGCATCGCCAGGAGCTGGTCGATCACGCCCGCGTCCTCGATCGTCGAGGGCACCACGTAGTCGTCTCCGTCGGCGATCTGGCGCATGGTCTTCCGGAGAATCTTGCCGGAGCGGGTCTTGGGCAGCGCCTCCACCACGGTGACGTTCTTGAAGTCCGCCACCGCGCCGATGTCCCGGCGGACCAGGGCGATCAGATCCTTAACGAGGACGTCCTCCGGCACGTCCACCCCCGATTTGAGCACTACGTAGCCGCTGGGGCGCTGGCCCTTGAGCGGGTCGTTGAGTCCGATCACCGCGCATTCGGCCACGGCAGGGTGCTGCCCGATCACCTGTTCCATGGCGCCGGTGGAGAGCCGGTGGCCTGCGACGTTGATGATGTCATCGGTGCGGCCCATCACGAAGAGATAGCCGTCCTCGTCCCGGTAGCCGGAATCACCCGTGGCGTAACAGCCTTCGAACGCCTGGAGGTAGGAGGAAATGTAGCGTTCGTCGTCGCCCCAGAGCGTGGTGAGTGTTCCCGGCGGCAATGGCAGCCCCAGGACAATGTTGCCCTCGGTGCCGGGTTCGACTTCCTCGCCGGAGCCGTCAAGGATCCGCAGCTTGAACCCGGGCATCGGAACACTGGGCGAGCCGGCCTTGATCGGCAGCCCGTCGAGGCCGCGCGGGTTGGCACAGATGGCCCAGCCCGTCTCGGTTTGCCACCAGTGGTCCACCACGGGGACGCCCAAGACACGGGAGGCCCAGTGGAAGGTGTCGGTGTCCAGCCGTTCGCCGGCGGCAAACAAGGTCCGCAGGCTGGAGATGTCGTAATGTTCGAGCAGCGTTGCCTCGGGGTCGGTCTTCCGGATGGCCCGTAGCGCCGTGGGCGCGGTGAACAGGACATTGACTTTGTGGTCCTGGATGACCCGCCAGAATGCGCCCGCGTCGGGTGTGCCCACGGGCTTGCCTTCGTAGAGCACGGTGGTGGCGCCGGCCAGCAGCGGCCCATAGACGATATAGGAGTGCCCCACCACCCAGCCGACGTCGGAGGCGGTCCACATCACGTCTCCGGGGCCGACGTCGTAAATGTTTTCCAGCGTCCATTGCAGGGCGACGGCGTGGCCGCCATTGTCCCGGACGACGCCCTTGGGGGCGCCGGTGGTTCCCGAGGTGTAGAGGATGTAGAGCGGGTCCGTGGCTTTCACGTCGACCGGGGCGGCGGGTTCGGCGGACGCCAAAGCGGTGTCCCAGTCCAGCCAGCCGGCGTGGTCGGCCGCGGACGCGGTGAAGCCTTCCCGTGCCTTGACCAGGACCGGGATGTCAGGCGTACCGGCCAGTTCGAGCGCCTCCGCGACGGCTGGCAGGTACTCGATCCGGCGGGAGGGTTCGATCCCGCCGGAGGCGGTGACCACGGCGGCCGGGGCGGCGTCCCGGATGCGGGCGGCGAGTTCCTTAGGCGCGAAGCCTCCGAAGACCACCGAATGGATCGCGCCGAGCCGGGCCGTGGCGAGCATGGCGATGGCGGCTTCGGGGATCATCGGCATGTAGATCACCACGCGGTCGCCCTTGCCCACGCCGTTTCGGCGCAGTACGCCGGCGAACCGGGCGACGAGGTCCGTCAGTTCGGCGTAGCTGAAGCGCTGCTGCGTGCCGAGCATGGCGGAGTCGTAGATCAGGGCGTCCTGAGCTCCGCGGCCCTCCGCCACGTGCCGGTCGAGGGCGTTGTAGCAGGTGTTCAGCACGCCGTCAGGAAACCAGCCGTAGAGCGGAGCCCGGCCGGAGTCGAGTGCGCGGGACGGAGGCGTGCTCCAGGCGACCATGGCAGCGGCCTCGAGCCAGAATTCCTCCGGCCGCTCGACGCTGCGTTCGTAGCTGTCCCGGTAGCTTTTGGTGACCATGAAGTATTCCCGTCCACGACGTTGTGATGTAGCTCATAATAGCCCGGCGGGTGACCCACAACAAGGCCCGTGTATACATAGAACGCCTTTACGAACGGGATTTGCCCAAAAACCTAGGCAGAATTCCGAAGCGTGTATACACTAAGGAGATCATTCAAGGAGGGAGACCAGCATGCGCGCCAGCGATAAGGCCTACGCGGTCCTGCGCGAGGACATCATCGAATGGCGTCTTCTGCCTGGAACGGTCCTCGCCGAGGTCGAGCAGTCCGAGCGGCTCGGCATCTCCCGCACCCCGCTCCGGGAAGCCCTGAGCCGGCTCACCGCGGAAGGCCTGACGACGACGGCCGGCGGCCGCGGCGTCGTCGTCACCGACATCTCGCTCGAGGACATTGACGAGCTCTTCGAACTGCGCGAAACCCTCGAAGGCAAGGCCGCCGCACTCGCTGCGCAACGCGGCGACGCCGCGACCTTCGAGCAGCTGTGGTGCGAACTGCTGCGGGCGCCGGAGTTGATCAACGGCGCCGACCCCGCACGGCATGACTACTACGGGCTGGTCGGGCGGCTCGATACCGCCATCGACGCCGCCATCTCCAATTCCTACCTGGCCCAGGCCATGCGCAGCCTGCGCGTGCATCTGGTCCGGGTGCGCCGGCTGGCGGCCGACGACGCCGCTCGCCTGACCGCCGCTGCGGCAGAGCACGCCGCCATCGCCGAGGCGATCGCCGCCGGCAACCCGCGGCTCGCCGAGGCCGCCACCACCCTTCACCTGCACCGAAGCCTTTCCCACGTCAAAGCAACCCACGTACCGCACCAGAAGGAGCACCATGGTTAAGGAACACCACGTCCGCGTCTACAAGAGCGAGGAAAACCTGGCCCGCGAGGACCAGCTCGCCTACAAGATCGCCAAGGTGGCCGCGGATCCCGTCGCGGTCTCCGACGAGGTCACCGACATGGTCATCAACCGCGTGATCGACAACGCCTCGGTGGCCATCGCCTCGCTGAACCGCGCCCCGATCATCGCTGCCCGGGCGCAGGCCCTCACCCACGGCCCCACCACGGGCGGCAAGGGCTCGAAGGTCTTCGGCATCGACGAGCCCGTCGCCGTCGAATGGGCCGCCTGGGCCAACGGCGTCGCAGTGCGTGAACTCGACTACCACGACACCTTCCTCGCGGCGGAGTACTCCCACCCGGGCGACAACATTCCGCCGATCCTGGCGGTCGCCCAGCACGTCGGCGCAAGCGGCCAGGACCTGATCCGCGGCATCGCCACTGGCTACGAGATCCAGGTCAACCTGGTCAAGGCGATCTGCCTGCATAAGCACAAGATCGACCATGTGGCCCACCTCGGCCCCGCCGCCGCCGCCGGCATCGGCACCCTTCTGGGGCTCGACGTCGAGACCATCTTCCAGTCCATCGGCCAGGCGCTGCACACCACCACCGCCACGCGGCAGTCCCGCAAGGGCGAGATCTCCACGTGGAAGGCCCACGCACCGGCCTTCGCCGGCAAGATGGCCGTCGAGTCCGCGGACCGCGCCATACGCGGCCAGACCTCCCCGGTGCCGATCTACGAAGGCGAGGACGGCGTCATCGCCTGGATGCTGGACGGCCCCGACGCCTCCTACACGGTGCCGCTGCCCGAAGCCGGCGAAGCCAAGCGGGCCATCATGGACACCTACACCAAGGAGCACTCCGCCGAGTACCAGGCGCAGGCCTGGATCGACCTCGCCCGCAAGCTGCACGGCGAACACCCCGAGCTGAAGGACCCGGCCAATGTAGCGTCGGTGCTGATCAAAACCAGCCACCATACGCACAACGTGATCGGCTCCGGCGCCAACGACCCGCAGAAGTACAGCCCGACGGCCAGCCGGGAAACCCTGGACCACTCCATCCCCTACATCTTCACGGTGGCGCTGCAGGACGGTGCCTGGCACCACGTCGATTCCTACGCGCCGGAGCGCGCGGGACGCCCTGACACAGTGGAACTGTGGCACAAGGTGACCACGGTCGAGGACCCGGAATGGACCCGCCGCTACCACTCGCTGGACATCGCGGAGAAGGCCTTCGGCGGCTCCGTCGAGATCACCCTGGCGGACGGCACCGTCATCACCGAGTCGATCGCCGTCGCCGATGCGCACCCGCTGGGCGCCCGGCCGTTCGCCCGGGAGCAGTACGTCAACAAGTTCCGCACCCTCGCCGCCGGCCTCGTGGCCGAGGCCGAGATCGAGCGCTTCCTGGCTGCCGCCGCGCGGCTTCCCGAGCTCGCCGCCGGCGAGCTTGAGCAGCTGAACATCAAGGCAGCCGACGGTGTGATCGACCTTGCCGCCGCACCGAAGGGACTCTTCTAATGCTGTATTCGAAGACCACGCCGGAGCAGAAGCGGATCCGCTTCCGGGAGCTGCTGGCCTCCGGCACCATCGCCCAGTTCCCCGGCGCGTTCAACCCGCTCTCGGCCCGGCTGATCGAGGAGAAGGGATTTGCCGGTGTCTACATCTCCGGTGCCGTCCTCGCCAATGACCTCGGCCTGCCGGACATCGGCCTGACGACCCTCACCGAGGTGGCCACCCGCGCCGGGCAGATCGCCCGAATGACGGACCTGCCCTCGATCGTCGACGCCGACACCGGCTTCGGCGAACCGATGAACGTGGCGCGAACCGTCCAGGAACTCGAGAACGCCGGCCTGGCCGGCCTGCACATCGAGGACCAGTTCAACCCGAAGCGCTGCGGCCACCTCGACGGCAAGAACGTGGTGGACCTGGACACCGCCACCAAGCGGATCCGGGCTGCGGCCGATGCCCGCCGGGATCCGAACTTCCTGATCATGGCCCGCACCGACATCCGGGCCACGGACGGCCTGGCAGCGGCCCAGCAGCGCGCCAAAGCCCTCGTGGAGGCCGGCGCTGACGCGATCTTCCCGGAGGCCATGAAAGACCTGAGTGAATTCCAGGCGATCCGCGACGCTGTGGACGTGCCCATCCTGGCCAACATGACGGAGTTCGGCAAGAGCGCACTCTTCACCGTGGATGAACTGGCCGGCGTCGGCGTCAATATGGTCATCTACCCGGTGACGCTGCTCCGTAGTGCCATGGGCGCCGCTGAGCGTACTCTGGAATCGATCCAATCCGACGGCACCCAGGAGGCACAGGTTTCGAGCATGCTGACCCGTGCACGGCTTTACGACCTCGTCGACTACGAGGCCTACAACCGCTTTGACACCGGGGTGTTCAACTTCCAGATCCCCGGCAGCTGACACCACCACCGGACTGCCGGCCCCGGCCGGTGAACAGTCGATAGGAACAAAAGGAGTTTCAGCATGGCTGAAAATGAGATCAAGAAGGGCCTTGCCGGCGTCGTGGTGGACTACACCGCGGTCTCCAAGGTCAACCCGGACACCAATTCCCTGCTCTACCGCGGCTACCCGGTCCAGGAGCTGGCCGCCAAGTGCAGTTTCGAGGAAGTAGCCTACCTGCTGTGGAACGGCGAGCTGCCCTCCGACGAGCAACTGGCCGGGTTCACCGCCAAGGAGCGTGCCGGCCGCGCCCTGGATCCGGTCCTCAAGCAGGTCATCGACGCGTTGCCGCTCACCTCGCATCCGATGGATGTCTGCCGGACGGCGACGTCGGTGATCGGCGCCCGGCACCCGCTGGCCGAGGATTCCTCCCGCGAGGCCAATATGGCCAAGGCCGTGGACCTGTTCGCGGCGATGCCAGCGGTGGTCGCCTACGATCAGCGGCGCCGCCACGCGGAGGGGCCCATTGAACCGGTGGAGCCCCGCGACGACCTGGGCTACTCCGCGAACTTCCTCTGGATGTCCTTCGGTGAGGAGCCCGTGCAGGAAGTCGTCGAGGCCTTCAACGTCTCGATGATCCTGTATGCCGAGCACTCCTTCAACGCCTCGACGTTCACGGCACGGGTGATCACCTCGACACTGTCGGACCTGCACTCGGCCGTGACCGGCGCCATTGGGGCGCTTAAGGGACCGTTGCACGGCGGCGCGAATGAGGCCGTCATGCACACCTTCGACGAGATCGGCATCCGGCAGGAGGAGTCGCTCGAAGAGGCTGCGGTCCGGGCCAAGGCCTGGATGGCAGATGCCCTCGCGCAGAAGAAGAAGGTCATGGGCTTCGGGCACCGTGTCTACAAGCACGGCGACTCCCGGGTGCCCACGATGAAAGCCGCCCTGGACAAGATGGTGGCGCACTACGGCCGTCCCGAGCTCCTGGGGCTCTACAACGGCCTGGAGACGGCAATGGATGAGGCGAAGGCGATCAAACCGAACCTCGACTACCCGGCCGGCCCGACCTACCACCTGATGGGCTTCGACACCCCGACCTTCACTCCCCTGTTCGTGGCCAGCCGGATCACCGGCTGGACGGCGCACATCATGGAGCAGTTGGACGCGAACTCGCTGATCCGCCCGCTGAGCCTCTACAACGGTGTGGAAGAACGGCACGTGCCGTAGTACCAGCCATCCTTACGACGGCGGGCCGGTCACCTTGTGAAGGTGACCGGCCCGCCGTCGTTATCGGTTAAGCCGGGGCTTGCGGTACTGCTAGCCCGCCGAGACCTTCACGGAAGTGAGCATGCGCTTCGCGTTCAGGTACTCGGGGGTCTGCATGTAGGCCCGCGCCGCTTCCAACGACGGGAAGGTCTTGGCGCCCTTGCGGTTCGGGACCTGTTCGGTGCCGCCGGCGTTGACCTGGAAGGTATCGGCGAAGGAGAAGAGCGGCGACCACGCAGGGCCGTTGATCGCGTTGTAGAACATGCACGTGGTTCCGTCCTGGCCGGCAACGAAGCTGGTCAGGCCGTAGGACGCCGTCACGCGGTCGGCTTCCTGGAGGGCGCGGAAGGTAAAACGCGGCGTAACCGAACCCTTGGTGGGCTGGTAGGGAATGTCGACTTCAACCGAATCCAGCACGGTGTAGGGCACCGGTCCCTGGCAGGCGCCGCCGATCCCCCCGGTTGGCCCGGCATGCAGGGACGCCACCACCATGCCGGCCTCATCCGAAACGTCGACGTCCACCGCGCCGGACCCCGCACCTGCGGGGGGCGCCACCCGCCAGGCGGCGGGGTGCTCGAAACTAATCTTTCCGCCCGGGCTGGTGAAGGTCTGCCAGGACGCGGCGGGAGGTGCCGGCGTGGCTGTGGCGGAGGTTGACGGCGCAATTGTCACCGGCGCCGTGCCGGTGGGCGACGGCGACGGCGTCGTACCGGTGGGCGACGGCGTCGTGCCAGCATCCGCAGATGCTGTCGGTGCCATGACCGAGGGCGACGAGACTGCCGACCGGCCCGCGTCCGTTGACCCAAAGTTTTCTGCCACGGCAACGCCCCCTGCGAAGGCCGCCCCGACGAGGGCAAGGGCGCCAACGGCCCAAGGCCAGCGCCGTCGCGCGCTGATGCCCGTCGCCGGTTCGTCGTCGTATTGATCCGTGCCCGGAAGGTCGTGATTAGTCGAGTCCATGCCCTGCCCCAAGTGGTCCGTGTGCGCCGGCCGGAGTGCGAATAAATGCCTGGATCGCCGCGGCGGAGTGTCTGGTCCCTAGGCTACCGGCCGGCCCGATGCGCTGCGGGCACCACCGTTCGAGTCGCGGCAGATTTTGGCGCGGCGGCGTGCTTTCACCCCCGTGTCGAGGGATTCCGGACGGACGCGACGGTCTCATTGTCCTCGTTCAGGACCACGACGACGTCGACCGTTCCGCCTGCCAGCGCGGAAGGCAACCAGTGCTCCGCATCCTGCCACATCCGCTCCAGCGGCAACGAGGCGGCATCGAACCACTCCGGCGATATTTCAGGGCTGTCGGAGGGTTCGCCTTCCCAGCGCCGGGTGGTGAAGAGCCGGCACGACATGCTCCATTCGAGCCGGGCGGGAAAGATGAACTCCACGAGGCCGACGTCGGCCAGGTCTTCCTGCCGCACGACGACGCCGGCTTCTTCCCAGACCTCACGGACCGCGGCTTCGGCGTCGCTCTCCCCCGGCTCAACGTGGCCGCCGATGCCGACGATCTTACCGGTGCCGAAACCGGTCCGTTTCAGCCCCAGCAGCACCTCGGTACCGCCTTGCACTCCGGTAACGTCCTGAGCTGCGGTACCGCCTTGTGCGTCGGTACCGCCCCGTGCGTCGCGGAGCAGAAAGCAGAGGGTGACGGGCGTGAGCGGCATGAGTTCCACCTTATAGCTGCGGCCCCTGCGGCTGCCGCCGGTCTGCAGGAGCGGGAATCAGGCTTCATCGTCCGGGCCCACACTCAAAACGAATTCGAAATTGACGCATATTGGAGCGGGACGTCGCCCGGGATGGGGTCGTCGAGGGGCGCCGGCCAGTCCGGATCGTCTATGTCCGCGTCGGGTATTGGATGCGACGCTACGAAGACATGCCAGTCCCGGAAGGGGTCCTGGGGTAGTTCACGGTCCGTCCAAGATTCAGTGCCCGGGTCAGTGCCGAGGCCGATGTCAGCCTCCGGTCCAATTTCAGCTTCCGGGTCTTTGTCAATGCCCGTCCGGATTTCCTGCGGCCAGTGGGGTGGTTCCCAGTCCTGGTGTTCGCTGGGGTAACAACGTCCTGACGGGGAGGTCCAGCCGGGCGGGTGGTTCTTGCTGGCCGCGGTGGGGGTCCAGGCGGTGGTGTGTTTGAGCCGGTGGTGTTTGCGGCAGGGCTGACCGAGGTTGGCGATGCCGGTGGTGCCGCCGTCGGCCCAGGCCAGGAGGTGGTCGGCGTCGTTGTCCAGGGAGGGGTTGTGGCAGCCCGGGAACGGGCATTTGCCGTCGCGGAGGCGGAGCCAGTGCCGCAGGGCTTTGGTGAGCCGGTAGCTGGTCCGGCCGATTTCCAGCGGCGCCCCGTCGCGGGGGTCGGTCAGGACCCGGTAAAAGGAGTCAGCACCGTCGGCGACCAGGGCCCGGGCCATCGACGGCGGGATCGGACCGTACCCGTCGAGGACGGCAGGTTCGTCGGTGGCACCGAGCAGGGATAGGACCGGGACGGTGACCAACACCTGCGCCCGCGGAACCGGCACGCCCTCCCCAAGGGACCCGCCGTCGGTGCTGGTGCCGGGTATCCCACTACCGCCCATTCCTCCGGAGGTGCCGGTGCGGACCGTACCGGTGGTGAGGAGCCAGGTGGCGGTGATGTCGGCGCGGAGCTGGGTCAGGGTCCTGCCCTCGGCCGGGCCCTGTAGGGCCCGGGCGGCGGTGGTGGTCCGCTCCCAGATCCCCGCCGCCGTGGCGGCCGGGAGGTAGGCCGAGAGCCAGGCCATGCCGTCCCGGTCCGGGGCGTACTCGACCCGCCGGTCGCCGGCGCTCCTGGCGTGGCGGGTTTCGATGCTGACGGGGTGGTGGCGTTCGCGCCAGGTGCGGGCCTTGGCCCGGAACCGGCCCGGCACCAGCTCCCCGGCCGGGCAGCCGCGGGCCGGGGTCGCCGCACCGGGGTCCAGGAAGTGCGCCTCCAGGGCGGCCGCCCCGGCCGGGTCCAGGCCGGAGGTTTCATCGACCATGATCCGGGCGTGCTGCCAGGAAATTTCCCCGGCCTGCAGGGCGGCCAGGGTCAGCGGCAACGCCGTCGTCAACGCCAGGGATTCGCAGATCAGGGCGCTGGCGGTCCGTTCGCTGACGGTCAGGACGCAGGCGACCTCGGCGACCACGGCCATCTCCTGGCCGGTGCGTTCCTGCGCGGAGACTGCCGGGGCCGCCAGTGCCTCGGCCGCCTGCACGTAATCCGCGGTCACCCGGACCTTCAACGCGGCCGCCCCGGCCGCCCACCGCTCCAGCCCGGCCAGGACGTCCAGACACACGTCCGCCCTGGCACGCAACGGATCAAAGTCCCGCAGCGGATCCGTGTCGGAGGGCTCATCGAGGTCACAGTCCGCGCCCGCTTCGGTGTCGGCGAGGGCAGCCAGTGCGGCGGCGGACGCGGCGAGGGCCGCCAGGGCCTCCCGGGTTTCCGCACTCAAAGCCGCACCGCTTTTCATGCTCCCAGCCTATGACCGGGCACCGACAATTTAGACCAGCCAGCCCCGCCGCTTACGCGGCACCCCGGACACACCCGACGGGGGTCAGCTTGGCCACGACCGTTTGGCTGAGTGACGTGCGGGCCAAGACGACGAGCGCCAGCGGGCCCGGCTTAGCCGAGAGCCCTCGGGTGAGCGGCGGCATAGATTTCCCGCAGCGTGTCCGCCGTGACCAGGGTGTAAACCTGCGTGGTGGTCACGGAAGCGTGACCCAATAGCTCCTGCACGACGCGCACGTCCGCCCCGCCTTCCAATAGGTGGGTAGCGAAAGAGTGCCGCATGGTGTGCGGCGAGACGTCCTTGGTGATGTTGGCTTTCTCCGCCGCCGCTTTGAGGATGGTCCAGGCGCTTTGCCGGCTGATCCGTCCACCCCGGGCATTGAGGAACAGGGCCGGGGTGCCTTTGCCCTTGGCGGAGAGCAGCGGCCGGCCACGGACAAGGTAGGCGTCCAGCGCCCGCGCCCCGAAGGACCCCAGCGGTACCAACCGCTCCTTCGAACCCTTGCCGAACAGCCGGACGATGGCTGGGCCGACGCGGCCGGGTTCCTCGTCCCCTTGCAGCGAGATGTCGTCAACGTCCAGGCCAACAGCCTCGCTGATGCGCGCACCCGTGGAGTAGAGGAACTCGAGCAGGGCGCGGTCCCGGAGCCCCGTTGCCGTGTCCGTCCCGACTGCTTCCAGGATACGGGTGACCTCATCGACCGTGATGGCCTTGGGCAGCCTTTTGCCGGGCATCGGCGGGTGCACGTCATGGGCAGCGTCGGTGGGGGTGACGCCTTCCAGCGCCCAGAATTTGTGCAGTCCGCGGACAGCGACGACGGTGCGGGCGGCCGATCGCACGCCCAGGGCGGAGCCGCCGTCGGATCCGTCGGAGAGTGCCTGCACGAATGCCGTCACGTCCCGCCGGGTGATCTCCTCGGGGCGCTGGCGCCCCGTCGCGGCGAGGTGCCGGGCGTAGCGCGTCAGGTCCCGTCGGTAGGCGGACAGGGTGTTGGCGGCGAGCCCGCGTTCCACGCTCATGTGCTGCAGATAGTCGGTCATGGCACGGTCGACGGCGGTCGGCGGCCGGCCGGGCCGCTCTGCGGCCTTTGGCTCTTCGGCCGGCGGCTCTTCGGCCGGCGGCTCTTCGGCCGGCGGCTCTTCGGCCGGCGGCTCTTCGGCGGGCGGCTCTGCAGCCAACAGCTCAGTCATCAGCGCTGGCTGGGGTGGGCGGGCCAGGGCGCGTCGGCCGGGCGGAGGCCGCGGAAATCGTCGGCCCGCGCCGCGGCGGCGGCGAGGATCCCGACGACGGCGGACGGGTTGTGCAGGCGCCCTTCCAGCACCGCCCGGACTGCGTCATCGAGCGCAATCCAGTGCAGTTCTATTTCCGCTTCCTCGTCGGTGCGGACGTGCAGCTCGTGGCCGGGTACGTCACCCAGGCCGCGCGCCAGATAGATGCGGATGGCTTCGCTGGAAGAACCGGGTGAGTTGAAGAAGTCGGTCAGCACGTTCCAGCGCGCGGCCACGAGGTCGGCTTCCTCGGCGAGCTCACGGGCCGCGCCGGCCATGAAGTCCTCGCCCTCGATGTCGAGAAGCCCGGCCGGAATCTCCCAAAGGGCCATCCCGACAGGGTGGCGGTACTGCTTGATCAGCAGGACCTCGCCGTCCTCGTTCATCGGTAGAACGGCCACGGCCCCGGGGTGGTCGATATAGTCGCGGACCAGGGGCTCGCCGTCGTCGCTCAGCTGGAAGCTGTCGCTGACAACATCCCAGATCCGGCCCTCATAGACCTTCTCCGAAGACAAAAGACGGCGCGGGCTCGGCTCATCCGAAACCTGCCGTGCAGCATTGGGGGTCTCAGGGTTACCGGGCATCGCGCCGTCCTTTGATTCAGTTGGGAGTTATTTGGACTCTACCGGAGCCGACGTGGCAGCAGCCTTGGCCGTCGCTGCAGCAGACTTGCCGGACCCATGCTGGTGGTCCAGTGCGGCCTTGACCAGTCCCGCGAACAACGGGTGCGGACGGGTGGGCCGTGAGCTGAGCTCCGGGTGTGCCTGAGTGGCCACATAGTACGGGTGGACTTCACGGGGAAGTTCAACGTACTCCACCAGCTTGCCGTCGGGTGAGGTTCCGGAGAACACCAGACCCTGGGCGGCAATCTGCTCGCGGTATTTGTTGTTGACCTCGTAGCGGTGCCGGTGGCGTTCGCTGACCTTGGTGGTGCCGTACGTCTCGGCGATGACGGAACCTTCGTCCAGCTTGGCTTCGTAAAGGCCAAGGCGCATGGTGCCGCCCAGGTCGCCCTTACCCTCCACGATATCGAGCTGCTCTTCCATCGTGGCGATGACCGGATACTTGGAGTTCGGTTCGAATTCCGAGGACGACGCACCTTCGAGGCCAACCACGTTACGGGCGTACTCAATCACCATGCATTGCAGGCCCAGGCAGAGACCGAGGACCGGGAGCTTGGTTTCGCGGGCGTACTTCAGCGCGCCGAGCTTGCCTTCGAGGCCGCGGATGCCGAAGCCGCCGGGAACGCAGATCGCGTCCACGCCCTCCAGGGACTTGACCGCACCCTCGTGGGTTTCGCATTCGTCCGAGGGGACCCAGCGGATCTTGACCTTGGTGTCGTTCGCGAAGCCGCCGGCACGCAGCGCCTCGGTCACGGACAGGTAGGCGTCAGGCAGGTCAATGTACTTGCCGACGAGGGCAACCTCTACCTCATGCTTGGGGTTGTGGACGGCTTCGAGGAGTTTGTCCCAACTGGTCCAGTCGACGTCCTTGAACGGCAGGTCAAGGGCGCGGACGATGTAGGAGTCCAGGCCCTGGGAGTGCAGCGTCTTAGGGATGTCGTAGATGCTCGGCGCGTCCGGGCAGCCGATGACGGCTTCGATATCGACGTCGCACATGCGGCCGATCTTGGCCCGCATGGCTTCGGGAACTTCGCGGTCCGACCGGATCACGATCGCGTCGGGCTGGATGCCGATGGAGCGCAGCGCAGCGACGGAGTGCTGCGTGGGCTTGGTCTTCAGCTCCTGGGATGGCCCGATGTACGGCACCAGCGAGACGTGGACGAAGAAAACGTTGCCGCGGCCGACGTCCTGGCGGACCTGACGGGCGGACTCAAGGAACGGCTGGGACTCGATGTCGCCCACGGTGCCGCCGATTTCGGTGATGATCAGGTCCGGGGCGTTCTTGCCCTCGGCGGGAAGCCGCATGCGCCGCTTGATTTCATCGGTAATGTGCGGGATGACCTGGACGGTGTCGCCGAGGTATTCGCCGCGGCGTTCCTTGGCGATGACCGTGGAGTAAACCTGGCCGGTCGTCACGTTGGCCGACCCCTCGAGGTTCTCATCGAGGAAGCGCTCGTAGTGGCCGATGTCGAGGTCCGTCTCGGCGCCGTCGTCGGTCACGAAGACTTCGCCGTGCTGGAAGGGGTTCATCGTGCCCGGATCCACGTTCAAATAGGGATCGAGCTTTTGCATTGTTACAGACAGGCCGCGTGCCCGCAGAAGGTGACCGAGGCTCGAAGCCGTCAGTCCCTTACCGAGCGAGGACGCCACACCACCGGTTACGAAGATGTGTTTGGTCGTCTTGGACGAGCCCGGAAACCGGGAATTTACACGGGAATTTGATCGCTGCACCACGGAATTCGAGCCTATCACCAATTCCGTCTTCGTTGAGTCGATACAACGCCGCGTTGATAAAGCACAGCTGTGAGCGTTGTCCCAGTCCCCCAGCCGCCCGGGCCGCCGGCCGGGCCACTCACGCCTGGTGCGGAAGCAGCTTGGCGTCGTCCAGGAGCTCCTGGGCGTGTGCCCGGGCCGATTCGGAATCCTCTTGCCCGGCCAGCATGCGGGCCAGCTCCCGGACCCGCTCGGCCTCGTCCAGCAGCTGGACGTCACTGGAGGTGAAGCCAGTGGCCGTCGCCCCGTCGGCACCGCGCACCGAGGTCTTGGTGACCCGGATGTGCTGATCCGCGAAGGCCGCTACCTGCGGCAGGTGGGTGACCACAAGGACCTGGACATGCCGGGCCAGCATCGCCAGCCGCCGGCCGATTTCGACGGCGGCGCGGCCGCCCACGCCGGCGTCGACCTCGTCGAAGACGAACGTCGGTACGGGGTCGACGGCGGCCAGCACCACCTCGATGGCCAGCATCACGCGGGAGAGTTCGCCGCCGGAGGCGCCCTTGCCAAGCGGCCGGGCCGGCGCGCCGGAGTGCGGCTGCAGCAGGAAGGAAATCTCGTCGGTGCCGAACGGGCCCAGCTGCTCGCCGGAGTCCACGTTGATCACCAGGGTGGCGTCGGCCATGGCCAGCGCGGTCAGCTCCGTACTGACCCGGGCGGAGAGGTCCTTGGCGGCCTTCTTCCGTGTCTTGCTGAGGGCAGCCGCCTGCTTGCGGAGGTCCGCCTTCGAACGCTCGACCTCGGCGTCCAGCGCCCCGATCCGGGTGGAGTCGTCCTGGAGCTCGTCATAGCGGGCCCGGGCCTTGTCCGCCCAGACCAGCACCTCGTCGATGCTGGGCGCATATTTCCGGACGAGCTTGGCAAGCGCGGCCCGGCGGTCCTCGATCCCGGCCAGGCGCTCCGGGCCCTCAGTGTCGAGGGCGGCCTGGTAGCTGGCCAGTTCACCGGCGATGTCGGTCAGCAGGAATCCCACCTCGGCAAGCCTGGCGGCGACCGATCCCAGTTCCTCGTCGTGTTCGGCGACGTGCTCCAGGGTGCGTTTCGCGGCGTCCACCAGCGTGGTGGCGTCGGCTTCCTCGCCGAAGTCCTCGGAGATGAGGGCCTGGTGGGCGGTGCTGGCGGCGATCCGCAGCTCTTCGACATTGGCGAGCTTGACGGCCTCGGCCTTGAGCGTCTCATCTTCTCCCGGCTGCGGGTCGACGGCGTCGATTTCGGCCAGGGCAGCCTTCAGGGATTCCGCCTCGCGCAGCCGTTCGCGGGCGGCGCTGCGGAGCTCGTCCAGCTCGGCCTGGCTGTTCTTCCAATGCCCGTGCAGTCCCTGGTAAGCCGTCAGGGACCCGGCCAGGCCCTCCCCCGCGAATTTGTCCAGGGCCTCGCGTTGGGCCACCGGGCTCTTGAGCCTGATTTGGTCCGACTGCCCGTGGACCACCACCAGCGTCCCGCCGATCTCGGCGAGGACGCCGACCGGTGCGCTCCGGCCGCCCAGGTAGGCTCGGCTGCGTCCGTCGGCGCCGACGCTGCGGGCGAGGAGCAGCTCCGCGCCGCCGTCGAACTCCTCGACCTCGGCCCCGGCCTCACGCGCCCGGGTGATCGCGGGGTGGCCCGCATCGAGCTTCAGCACCGCCTCGGCGGAGGCGCGCTTCGCGCCGCTCCGGACCGCGCCGGCGTCGGACCGCGCGCCGAGCAAGAGGCCGACGGCGGTGACCACCATGGTCTTGCCGGCGCCGGTCTCTCCGGTCACGACACTGAGGCCCTGGCCCAGCGGCAGGGTCGCGTCGGTAATGACGCCGAGGTCGCGGATTCTGAGTTCTTCAAGCATGAATCACTTCGCAGTCGAGGGGTCGGTTGGTGCGCCGGGGTCCGCGTGCCGCGCCCCTGCCGGCGGCGGAGTCGGCAGCGCACGATTCGGCCGGGGGGTGCGGACCACCGGCACGGGTCCGGTGTGGATGACGTCGGGCTGCGGCACCGGGCCGCGCCAGCCTTGGATGGGAAGTTCGAATTTACGGACCAAGCGGCCGGAGAACGGGGTCTGGTGGGTGCGGGCCAGCCGGACCGGAGTGGCGGACCGGGTGACTTCCACGCGGGCCCCGGGCGGCAGGTCCACGGAGCGGCGGCCGTCGCACCACAGCACGCCCTGGGCGTCGGTGCGGTTGAGGATCTCGACGGCGAGCCGGGACCTCGGCGACACAACCAGCGGCTTGGCGAAGAGTGCGTGGGCGCTGATCGGCACGATCAGCAGCGCTTCGACCTCCGGCCACACCACGGGGCCGCCGGCGGAAAACGCGTAAGCGGTGGAGCCGGTGGGGGTAGCGAGGACCACGCCGTCGCAGCCGAAGGACGTGAGCGGGCGTTCGTCGACCTCGGTGACCACCTCAAGCATCCGTTCCCGGTTGCCCTTCTCGATGGCCGCCTCGTTTAGCGCCCACGTGTGCCAGATCTTCTGGCCGCGGACCCACACCTGCACATCGATGGTCATCCGCTCCTCCACCGTGTACTGGCGGCTGGCAACCCATTCGACAGTCTGAGCGAGGTCCGCCCGCTCGCTTTCGGCGAGGAAGCCGACATGGCCGAGGTTGACGCCGAGCAGCGGCACGTCGACCTCGCGCACCAGCTCCGCCGCGCGCAGGATCGTGCCGTCGCCGCCTAACACCATGACCAGTTCGACGTCAGGAAGTTGGACGTGGTCGTGCAGGACCTCGACGGGCTGGTCCAGTTCTCCGAAGAACCGGACCATATCGGCGAGCTCGGATCTTTGCATCACCGGGACGATGCCCGAGGCATGCAGCTGGGCGCACGCTTCCCACGCGGCCTTGAGGGACTCCTCGCGGCCAGTGTGGGCAAGGATGAGGACACGCCTGCTCATCGGGTTCCGCCTTCTAGTGCTTTTCGTTTTTCTCGTGCTTCCAGGGCTACGGCCAGATCGTTGCGAGTAACGCAGCAACAGCCGTGTCCCGCTCCTCGATCTTAGGCAAGTCTGCCCGGTTCCCGCGTTTTATCCACAGAAAGTACTCGACATTTCCGTCCTGACCGGGCAACGGGCTCTGCGCCAGGCCTTGCAGATCCAAGCCGGCAGCCAGTGCAGCGGTAGCCACCTTGGCGACCGCCATCCTGCGTTCCCGCTCGGAGCTGACCACACCGGTGCGGCCCAGCCGGTCCTTGCCGATCTCGAACTGCGGCTTGACCATCAGCACCAGGTCCCCGCCGGGCTCGGTGCACGCCGCGAGGGGCGCCACCACAAGGGTCAGCGAGATAAAGGACAGGTCCGCGACGGTCAACGCGGCCGGACCGCCGATCGGCTCCGGGGTCAGGTAGCGGACGTTGAGGCCTTCGTGCACCGAGACCCGCGCGTCGTTCCGGATTTGCGGTACCAGCTGATCATGCCCGACGTCGACCGCCACAACATGGGACGCGCCGCGCCGCAACAGCACCTCGGTGAAGCCGCCGGTGGAGGCGCCCGCGTCGAGGCAGCGTTTGCCGGCTACCTCGACGGCGGGAAAGGCATCCAGCGCACCGGCGAGCTTGTGGGCCGCGCGGCTGACGTAGTCGTCCTCGCTCGTGGCAGCGACGTCCAGGACCGTACCGTCCTGGACCTGCAGGGAGGCCTTGGCCAGCACTTCGCCGCCGGAGCTGACCTTTCCTTCGGCGATCAGGCGTGCAGCGTGGGTCCGCGACCTCGCCAGACCGCGGCTGACGAGGGCCTGGTCAAGCCTGGTCATGGGCGCAGATCCCCCGGGTCCATTCCAGCCTGCAGGCTGGCCACGTCCTCATTGAGGGCTGCGGCCAAGCCGTCGTGCACGCGGGCGTAGACGTCGCCGTGGCCCGCCACCGGCAACTCCGGCAGCGAGTCGAGACGTAGCAACAGGGCGTCAACGGCAGGATCAACCGCGGCTGGGTCCCCCACGGCAGAGTCGCCGGCGTTCGCGGGCCAGTCGACCATGGTTTCGGCACTTTCCGGACGGTCGTGATTGGAGGGGTTCAGCTCGGTCATGCACTCCAGTCTAGTGAGTGAGCCACTCGAGGCCGGGCGCCCGGGCGGTTTCCGTCTCGGGGTTGGCGGCCCACCAGGCGGCGCAGGCTGCACGCCACGAGTCGAGCTCCGCAGGGTCCCCGCTGATGCGCACGGTGGCCTCCTGCACCACCGCCACGGCGGCGCCGCAACGGAACCGTCCGTCGCCGTCGTGCTCCACCGTCGGGTAGGCGCGGTAGAGATCGGTGAGGTCGTTGATCAGGAAGGTAGGCCGTTCCCGAGTGCGTGCGGCCAGGACGGACTCCCTGGTATCGACGCCCGTCAGCACGGCCACGGTGGCAAAGCCGGCGTTGTTGCCGCCGAGGATGTCGGTGTCCAACCGGTCGCCGACGACGAGCGGCCGCTCGGCGGCCAGCCTCTTGGCGGCGGCACGGAAAAGGGGGGCCTCGGGCTTGCCCGCGACGAGGGGCTCCCGGCCCGTGGCGGCAGAGACAGCCGCGACCAGCGTGCCGTTCCCTGGCGCCATCCCGCGGGGCTGCGGAATGGTCAGGTCCGTGTTGGTGGCCACCCATACAGCGCCGGCCGCGACGACGTAGGACGCCTCGGCGAGGTCCTTCCAGCCCAGGTCGGGGTGGAAGCCTTGCACGACGGCCACCGGGTCCTCGGCCCCGTTGCGGACCGGCACCAGGCCCGCGACTTCGATCTCGCGGGCCAGCGCCTCGCCTCCGGTAATCAGGACCCGGGCACCGGCGGGCAGCAGGGAAACGAGCAATTCGGCGGCCGCTTGCGGCGAGCTCACCACCTGCTGCTCCTCCGCAGGAGCTCCGAGCTCGCGCAGATGCTGTGCCACCTCGGCGGGTGACCGCGAGGCGTTGTTCGTCACGTAGCCGAGCCCGACGCCGATTTCGGCGAGCCGTTTCAGCGACTCCACCGCGCCGGGAATGGCGTGCGGGCCAGCGTAGACGACGCCGTCCAAATCGGCGAGGAGCGCGTCGAACGCCGAGATCAGTTCAGTTCCGGGCACGTTGGATTAGTCCCGGGCGTGTTCCGGCTGGTCGGCGTCCGCGTTGTGGGAGTCCTCGAAGGAGTCTGCGGGGCTGGTGTCCCCAGAGTCGTCCCCGGCCAGTACTTCCGAGCGGTCCAGGGCGTCCTTTTCGACCGAGTCCTCATCGGACTCGGCGTCGTCGGACTCCCAGAAGTCGGATTCGACGTCGTCGGACTCCGTCTCGAGGGCGTTCTGGCCTTCCGCAGCCTGGTGCGTTTCCGGGAGCCCGGCAACGGCCTCTGCGGTGGCGGCACGGGGTGCCCGCTCGTCGGCCACGGCGGCGGACTGCTCCGCCAGGAGCCGGCGACGCTGCTGTTCCTCGCGGGCTTCCTCTTCCTCGTCCCAGCCGAGGTCGATGATGTCCGGATCGTCCGAGTCATCGAGCCCGAGGGCGTTCTCGGCGACGACGGCCTGGCGCTGCCATTTCCCGGCCTCGGTTTCGCGGCCGACCGCCGTCAGTGCGTCGCCGTACGCGCGGAAGAGCCTCGGGCTGTAGGAAAAGGCACGGTTGATGTCCAGCTGGACGATTTCCAGCTCGGAAACGGCGGCGTCGAGCTGGCCCAAATCGGTACGGGCGCCGGCGGCGACGATGGCCAGCTCCACTTTGCCCGGAGCATCAAGATCCTTGGCTTCCTCGGAGCGGGCCATATCCAAGGCGCGGTCCGGGCGGCCAAGGCCACGCTCGCAGTCCGCCATGACCGGCAGGTGCATATTGGAGCCGCTGATCCGGCGGTAGGTCCGGAATTCACGCAAGGCCTCGCCGTAATGCCCGGCCGCGTACGCGGTCAGGCCAACGGCTTCACGGACAGACGCGAGACGGCCGCCGCGCCGGCTGGCAGCCAAGGCGTGTTGGAAGGCGAGTTCCGGCTCGTCGTCAATGAGACGGCCGGCCATGACGAGGTGGCGCGCCACCCATTCAGCGCTGTTGTCTTCGAGCGTCTTGATCTGGTGCTGTGTGGCGCGGTCAAGTTCCTTGCCCGTGACATCCTCGTCAATCTGGGGCGAACGCTCGCGGTCCGGGCGGTTGGCGCTGCGCAGGTCCCTGGCGTTCGGCTCGCGGACCGGACGGTCCTCGGGGCGGTCACGGCCGAACTGGCGGGGGCCGGAGTCACCGCGGTCGAAACTGCGGCCCGGACGATCCTCGCGATTACCGAAGGGCTTGCGGTTATCTCCACCGCTGAACGGCTTACGATCACGGTCACCCCCACCGAAGCTGCGGGGCGCCCCACCCTCACGCGACGGACGATCACCAAACGGCTTACGATCACGGTCACCGCCACCGGAGAACGGCTTGCGGTCACGGTCACCGCCACCGGAGCTGCGGGGAGCCCCACCCTCACGCGACGGACGATCACCAAACGGCTTACGATCACGGTCACCGCCACCGGAGAACGGCTTACGATCACGGTCACCGCCACCGGAGAACGGCTTACGATCACGGTCACCGCCACCGGAGAACGGCTTACGATCACGGTCACCCCCACCGGAGAACGGCTTACGATCACGGTCACCCCCACCGGAGAACGGCTTACGATCACGGTCACCGCCACCGGAGAACGGCTTACGATCACGGTCACCCCCACCGGAACTGCGGGGAGCCCCACCCTCACGCGACGGACGATCACCAAACGGCTTACGATCACGGTCACTTAATGGCGGCCGCGATCCGCCCGATCGATCATCCCTGCCGCGGAAGCCTCGAGGGTCACCGCCGGAGTTGTTGGCCCCTCGGAATCCCCCGCCCCCGGAATTACGTCCGCCGCCCGAGTTACCGCGGTCGTTGCCGTCGTTGTTCTCAGCCATGGTGGATTCCTCCTGTTATGAGCTGACCACTGGCGCAATCGCAGCCGCTCTTTCCGTGTTTCGTTCACTACGCAACCCGAAATCAAAGCGCTTCGAAGTCCGTATATCTGATTCAATTCTAGGCGAGACGCCCGTACCGGGCTAACGGAAGTAGCGCTTACAGCCCACGGGGTGTGAATCCTCACAGCCAGTCCGTGGACGTTCCCTCATACGACCTCCACGGCCGGCGCTGCGGGAGGGCATGGTGTTCTGTGTGGCGGTATGCGGGTGGGTTCCTGGTGTGGGTGGGGGGTTAAATGCGGGAGGACCCCAACGTGGTGGTTGGGGTCCTCGACCGTTTAATGATGTTCCGGCGGTGA
>NZ_JBEPNK010000013.1:0-105097 GCF_040546245.1 Arthrobacter sp. UYEF3 | reverse complement strand
CAGCGCCGGGTGCATTCGGAGCCGCCGATCAGGAAGGTCGCTTCCTTGTCTTCCCAGCATTCGAAGATGTTGGGGCAGCCGGCCTCTTCACAGACAGTGTGGAGGCCTTCCTTTTTGACCAGGTTCTTGAGCTGGACGAACTCCGGGCCCATCTGGACCTTGGCCTTGATCCACTCGGGCTTCCGTTCCACCGGGGTGGCCGCATTGCGCTGCTCAATCCGCAGCATCTTCCGGCCTTCTGGTGCCAGTGTCACAGTGGGGCTCCTTCATGGGTTGCAACTAGGGCTTCTTCATTGTTGCGCAGTTCCTCGATGATCCGCGAAACGAGGTCGGCCGGGGTGACGTCGCGGCCGATCTCCTGCGCGATCGTGGTGACGCCGGCGTCGCTGATGCCGCACGCGATGATCTGGCCGTAAGGGGCGAGGTCGTTGTTGCAGTTGATGGCGAAGCCGTGCATGGTCACGCCGTCGTGGACCCGGATGCCGATGGCCGCAATCTTGCGTGCGGGGCCCTTCTCGTCCTGTTCGAGCCAAACGCCGGCGCGGCCCTTCATCCGGACGGCTGCGATGCCGTACTCGGCGAGGACGGCGATGATGACGGCCTCGAGGCTTTCGACGTAGTCCCGGATGCCCGCCGGGTTCTTTAGCTTGATGATGGGATAGCCCACCAGCTGGCCCGGGCCGTGCCAAGTGAGCTTGCCGCCGCGGTCCACCGCCACCACGGGTGTTCCGTCGAAGGGGCGTTCGTGGTCCTCGGTGCGTTTACCGGCGGTGTACACCGAGGAATGTTCGAGCAGCAGAACGGTGCTGGGTGCGGTCCCGGCGACGACTTTCTCATGAAGTTCGCGCTGGATGTCCCAGCCGCGGGTGTAGTCGACGAATTCGGGAGCAAGACCCAGCTGGGAGAACTGAAGAGTCATGGCATTCAGCTTAGCCCCCGGTTGTCTTCCCTACTGATTCTGTGGTGAACCTCTCATGCCTGTGGATAACTTCTGCGGGGATCGCACGGATCGGCTATTCCTGAGCTATGGATGAATACGAGGTGTCCTCTCCACCGGATTCCGGGCCGGCCCCGGAGGTCCCCGGTTACGACGTCGGGCGGTTGCTGGGTTGCGGCGGCACGGCCGCAGTCTGGCTGGCGACAGACCAGTCGACGCGCCGTGACGTGGCGCTCAAATGCTTTTCGGCCACCGTCGCCCGAGGGGACTTCACCGGAGACCCTCCGCGGCCCGGGGACGCCGAGGATGCCGTGCGCCGGGAGGTGCGCATCCTGTCCGCCCTCGACCACGAGCATCTGGTGAAGGCGCATGCCGTGGTGCGGGTACGCCACGCTACCGGCGCGGACGGCCTGGGGCTGGTGTTGGACTACGCCCCTGGTGGATCGCTGGCGGAGCTCCTCGCGGCCCGCGGCAGCCTGGGCCCGGGCGAGGCCGTCACCGTCCTGACGCCGATCGCGCAGACGCTCGCGTATCTGCACGGACACGGCTTTACGCACGGTGACGTCTCGCCAGGCAACGTGCTGTTCACCGCCGAGGGCAAACCACTGCTCGCAGACCTGGGGGTGGCACGCATGCTGGCGGACCCGCAGGAGCCGTCCCGTGCCGGCACCGACGGGTTCCGCGATCCTGCCCCGGTGGATGCCGTCCGGGCCGGGCTGCAGCCCGAGGGGGACGTCTACTCCGCGGCGGCACTGGGCTGGTACATGCTTACCGGCAGGGCGCCTGAGCCGGAGCAGCAGCGTCCGCCGCTGCCGCTGCTGATTCCGGGGGTTCCGCCAGGGCTGGCGGAGGCGCTGGAGGCGGGACTGCGCAATGACCGGCGCCTCCGGCCGTCCGCCGCGGAGCTGGCCGCCATCATTTTCCGCAGCGCCCCGGCGGCTCCCGTGGATCTGTCCGTGTCCGTGCATCCGACCGTGCTGCCGCAACTGCTGACCAGGCGCGCACTTCCGGCGAGTGCGCGGGAACGCCGGGCGGCCCGGCTGCGGGCGTTGGGGAGCCGGGTGCGCCGCCGCAGACGCGGTGCCGCCGCCTCCTCGCGGCTTCGCTCCGGGCTCGCCGTATCCACCCGGCGAGCTTGGGCTGAACCTGCGAGCGGAGGGCCGATGCGCGCACGGCACGCATTCCACCCGGACCGACCCCGCGCGGTCTTCCAGGGCCCGGGCTTCCCGTGGGCCGGCTTGAGGAGGGCCGCTACAGCGCTCGTTCTGGCCGTGCTCCTGGCCGTTGCAGGCCTCTTCGCGGCGTCGCTGCTGCCCGGCTCCGGGACCGCGCCGCCCTCCGCGCCGCCCTCCGCGGTGCCCTCCGCGGTGCCCTCCGCCCCGGCCGAAGCGGCCGCCGGAGCCGTCCCGGCAGAACTGCAGGAGCTGCTCGCCGCGCCCCGGCCGGAAGATGCCGTACGCGGCCTGGCCGGCCTCCGCTCCTATGCCCTCAGCACGGGGCGTCTGGGGCTGCTGGAACAAGTCACCGTCCCGGCTTCACCTGCGGCCGCCGCCGACGCCGAGGTCAGATCCCGTCTGGCCGAGACCGGCCATGTGCTCGACGGCTTCGAAGCCCGTCTGTCCCTGGTGGAGAGCCTGCCGGAGAGCACGGCCGCCCGCGCCGTGGTGCAGCTCAGCGTGGCCTCGCCGCCCTACCGGGAACGCGACGGCGCGGGCACCGTGGTCGCCGAGGCCGAGGCCGCCGCGGAACGGCGGCTCCGGCTGGTGCTGGTGCCGGTGGACGGCAGGTGGCGGATCCGGGAGATCCTTCCCGGCCAGGGCGGCGTAGCGGGCTAGCTGCCGGCCGCCACCCAGGCAGCAGCCTCGGGCAACGAGGGGTGCCGCCACTGGAACCCGGCGCCAGCCAGGGCCGCGGGTTCCATCAGCTGGCTCGAGAGCAGCAGTTCGTTGGCCAGTTGGCCCATGACAAGGCGCAGGACCGGCGCCGGGACCCGCAACAGGGCGGGCCGGTGGAGTGCTTCGGCGAGTCGGGCGATCAGCGTATTCACGTCTGCGGGCTCCGGCGCGCAGAGGTTGACCGGCCCGGACAGCGGGGCGGTGAGCAGGAAGTCGAAGGCGCCCGCCACGTCCGGAAGAGTGATCCAGGGCCAGTACTGACGGCCGTTGCCGAACGGACCCCCCACGCCCAGGCGCAGCAGCGGCAGCAGCCGGCCGAGGGCACCGCCGCTGCGGCTCAGCACCACGCCGGTGCGGGGCGTCACCACACGGACCCCGGCCGGTGCCTCGTGCGCTGCGGCCTCCCAGCCGGCGCAGATCCCGGCCAGGATGCCGCTGCCCGCCGGGGCGTCCTCCCGCAGCACGGCTTGGCCCGCGTTGCCGTAGTAGTTGGAACCGGACTGGCTCAGGAAGACTTGGGGCGGGGCGTCCATCCGGCCCATCGCTGCCGTCAGGGTCCGGGTCGGGCCCAGCCGCGAGGCGCTAAGCTCGTTGATCCGGCGCCGCGTCCAGGGCCGGTCGCCGATCCCTGCGCCGGAGAGGTTGATGACGGCGTCGGCGCCCTTGAGGGCCGCGTCGTCAATGCGCCCCACGGCGGGATCCCAGAGGAACTCGGCGGGCGAGGCGGGCGGCCGCCGGACCAGGCTCACGACGTCGTGCCCGCTGCCGCGCAGCGTGCTGGACAGGGCGGTTCCGATCAGCCCGGAGGCGCCGGCAACTAGGATTCGCATGATCCATCTCACCATGCCCGGCGCGGCAGGGAAACCTCCCCGGGGGCAGGGGCGCTTTTGACTATGATCGAACGATGACCTCTTCGAGTTACCTCCGTTTCCCGCATCTGCACGGCGATCTGGTCACCTTCGTGGCCGAGGACGACGTCTGGATCGCGCCCCTCGGCGGCGGCCGGGCCTGGCGGGTCTCCTCGCTGCAGCTGCCCGCCCGCAACCCGCGGTTCAGCCCTGACGGACAGCGCCTGGTGTGGACGGTCATCCAGGGAACGGCGCCGGAGGTTGTGACGGCAGACGTCGACGGCGGCGGGTACCGGCAACTCAGCTACTTCGGCCACGGCTCCACCCGGGTGAAGGGTTTCACCCCCGGCGGCGACGTGGTGGTCACGAGTGCCTTCCGTCAGGCGGACAGCCGCCTCACGCACGCCTACAGCCTCCCGGTTGACGGCGGCTGGGCCAAGGAACTGCCGTTCGGACCGGTCGAATCCGTGGCTTTCGGCACCGTGGTCGGGGACGAGCGCCCTGTGGTCCTCGGCAGTGTGATGTCTCGCGAACCGGCCTGGTGGAAGCGCTACCGCGGCGGCACCGCCGGCAAACTGTGGATCGACGCGGACGGCAACGGCGAATTCGAACGGCTCGCGCCGGAACTCGACGGCAACCTCACCGACCCCATGTGGGTTCAGGGCCGGATCGCCTTCCTCTCCGACCATGAGGGCTACGGCAACATCTACTCCGTGCTGCCCGACGGCACGGACCTGCGCCGCCACACGGATCACGAGGACTTCTACGTCCGGCACGCGGCCACCGACGGTCAGCGGGTGGTCTTTGAATCCGCCGGCGAGCTATGGCTTCTGTCCGGCCTTGACGTCGACGCCGTCAAACTCGACATCACGCTGGGCTCCGCCTCGCAGGCCCGGCGTCCGGCCGCGCTGATGCCCGCCCGCCACCTCGGCGATGTCATCCCGGACCACGCCGGCGACTCAAGCGCGGTGGAAGCCCACGGCACCCTGCACTGGCTGCGGCACAAGGACGGCCCCTCACGCATCATCGAGGCGACCCCGGGCGTGCGCGCGCGGCTGCCGCGTCCCTTCGGCGCCGGCCGGATCGCCTACATCGCGGACCACGACGGAGCCGAAGCGCTCTACCTGAAGCCCATCGCCGCACCGGTGAACAGCCAGGGCCAACGCGTCCAGGCGCCCGTCCCGGCGCCCGAAGCCGGCGTGGCGGCGCAGGACACTGAGGATTCGGCGGCGTTGCCCCGGCCGGTGTCCGCCGCCGCCTTGACCGGGCAGGAGTCGCCCGCGTCGGCAGCCGTCGTCAGCGGGGATGCCGCCCCCGCCCAGGAGCGCCCCGCGCACGACAGCGCTAGCCACGACAGTGCTGCTGCCGGTGCGGAGGCCGGTGCCGCCCGCGCCGCGGAGCGCGCCGCGACCTCACAGCAGACCCGGATCGATTTCCCCACGCCGAGCCGGGCCAGCGCCATGGAGGCCAGCCCGGACGGCAACTGGATCGCCGTCGGCACCTCCTTCGGTGACATCTATCTCGCGGACACCCGCACCGGCAGCCTCACGCTGCTGACCAGCATCGGTGAGGGCAGCATCGACGGGTTCAGCTGGTCGCCGGACTCAGCTTGGCTGGGCTGGGCAGAGCCGGTCACCTCCTTCGGCTCCCGCACCCGGCTGCGGCTCGCCCGGATCTCGGCAGCCGGCACCGGAACGGGCACGGGAACGCCGGCGGGGGACAGGGCAGCACAGCACACGATTGTCGAAGTCACCGACGGCCGCTTCCGGGACGAGTCGCCGGCATTCACCCCGGACGGCAAGTTCCTGGCTTTCCTGTCCAACCGCAGCTTCGACCCGGTCTACGACGGACACTCCTTCGATCTGTCCTTCCCAAGCCCGATCAAGCCCTACCTTGTGGCCCTGGCCGCCGACACGCCGTCGCCGTTCGGACCGAGCGTCGCTTTCCCCGACGGCTCGGCAGCCGCCGGCGGCTCGGCAGCCCCCGACGGCTCGGCAGCCGCCGGCGGTGCCGCCGCCGGGCAGCAGCCCGGCACGGCCGCCGGCGCTGACGCCGGCACGGTGGTGGTCAGGGTCGACGTCGAGGGACTCGCCCACCGCGTGATCAACGTCCCTGTCCCGCAGGGCAACTACTCCGATCTCACCGCTGCAGACGGCGCCCTGCTTTGGCTCGACCACGAACTGGCCGGCGTGACGGGGGAGGGGCGGGCCAGCCTCGAAGAGAAGAACGCGGCACCCAGCCTCGTCCGGTTCGATCTCGCCAAACGCCGGAGCACTACGATCGTGGACGCACTGGACAGCTACCGGCTCAGCGGCGACGGCGAAAAGGTCGTCCTGCTCCAGGACAGGAAGATCCGCGTCTCGCCGGCCGCGGCCAAGGCAGACGAGGAGTCCGGGCAACTGGTGAACGTGGATCTGAAGCGCGTCCGGGTCCGGCTGGATCCGGTCAGCGTCTGGGGCCAGGCCTTCGACGAAGCCTGGCGGCTGCAGCGCGATTTCTTCTGGACCGAGGATATGGCCGGCCAGGACTGGGATTCCGTACACGCCCGCTACCGGCCGATCGTGGACCGGCTCGGCTCGCACGATGACCTGGTGGACCTGCTCTGGGAACTCCACGGCGAACTCGGCACCTCGCACGCCTACGTCCGCCCCGCGCTGGTCACGGAGAACGGCAGCAACGGCCAGGGCCGCCTCGGCGCCGACCTCGCCTTCACCGGTGACGGCTGGGAAATCATCCGCATCCTGGCCGGGGAATCCTCGGACCCGCTCGCCACCTCGCCGCTGACCCGGCCGGGCGCGGACGCCAGGGCCGGCGACGTGCTGCTGGCCATCGACGGCGTCGAGCTCTCCGAGACGCTTACCCCGGCGATGCAGCTCGTGGGCGCCGCCGGACGCCCGGTCGAACTCACCCTCCGCAACGGTGCCGGGCACGGGGCGCATGCCGGCGAACAGCGCCGCGTCGCCGTCGTGCCGGTCAAGGACGAGGAACGGCTGCGCTACCAGGAATGGGTTGCGGCGAACCGGCGCACGGTGCGGGAAGCCTCGCAGGGCACCTTCGGGTACCTGCACATCCCGGACATGATGGCCAACGGCTGGGCCCAGCTGCACCGGGACCTGGACACCGAGACTTCCCTCGACGGCCTGATCGTCGACGTCCGGCGCAACCGCGGCGGCCACACCTCGCAGCTCGTGGCGGAGTTGATCGGCCGCAAGGTGACCGGCTGGAGCATGCCGCGGGGGGAACGTCCGAGCACCTACCCGCACCATGCCCCGCGCGGTCCGGTTATCATCCTGACCGACGAATTCGCCGGCTCCGATGGCGACATCATCACCCAGGTCTCCAAGCTGCGGGGCATCGGGCCGGTCATCGGCACCCGGACCTGGGGCGGCGTCGTCGGCATCGACAACCGCTTCGCCCTCGCGGACGGCACGGGGGTCACCCAGCCCCGCTACGCCACCTGGTTCACCGGCGGTGTGGGCTGGGGGGTCGAGAATCGCGGCGTTGCCCCCGACATCGAGGTCGTCTTTCCGCCGCACGCCTACGCTGCCGGCACGGATCCGCAGTTGGAGTACGGCATCGGAGCGCTCAAGGAAATGATCCAGGAGCTACCCACCGACCGGCCGCCGCTCCGCGAGGGTTACCGCAGGGTGCGGCCGGCCCCGCTGCCGGCCCGGCAGGGAAACTAATACGCATACCAGAAGGCCCCCGCCCCGGAAAATCCGGAGCGGGGGCCTTCTGGTATGTCTGCGGGACGGGCTCCTAGGCGGCCAGCGTGGCGTCCAGGCTGATCTCGATGCCGGTGAGAGCAGCAGAGACCGGGCATCCGGTCTTGGCTTCCTCGGCGATGCGCTGGAAGTCCTCCTCGGAGATTCCGGGTACCCGGGCGTTCAGGGTCAGATGGCTTCCGGTGATGCCGGTTCCGGGCTCGAACGTGACGTCGGCCTTGGTGTTGACTTCTTCCGGCGTGTGCCCGGCCTGCGCCAGGGCGTGGCTGAAGGCCATCGAGAAACACGCCGAGTGTGCGGCGGCGATTAGTTCCTCGGGGCTCGTCTTGCCCTCGGCCGCTTCGGCGCGGGCCTTCCACGTGACATCGAAGTTGCCCAGCCCGGAGCTGTCCAGGCTGGTGTTGCCTGCCCCCGACATCAGGTCGCCGTTCCATACAGTGTGTGCGGTGCGTGTCGTTGCCATGTCCACTCCTAAGCGTCGTTGATCAGCGATCCAGCCAGGCGGCGGATCCTGCCGCTTCCCATCCTAGGGTTAACGACGACGGCGGCGCACCCCGCGAGGGGTGCGCCGCCGTCACAGTTGTGGCGGGAGCTTACTGCCAGAGGGTCGCCACTGCGATATTGACCAGCGCCATTCCACCGACGGCGTGGGCCAGACCGGTAGGGACGGGCCGGCCGGCCTTGGCCTTGCGGTAGCCGATGATGGCCGGGACCAGAACAGCGATGGCGATGACCAGCTTGACCGCGATCTTGGTGTAATTCATGTCCGTGTGGCTGGCACCCGCGATGCCTACGAACGCCAGGCCCGTCACCAGCTGGGCGATGGCTCCCCACAGCTGAATGGGGAGGACGGTGGGCTTCTTAAAGGTGGCAAACCAGGCGCCAACGATGGCCGCGGCACCGAGAATGTGCAGGAACAGCAGTACATAAACAAAGAAGTTATCCATAGCGCCCAGTTTAGCGACTCTGTGTCTGTAAACCGTAAAGAGCCGCCTTCCCCGAGGGGAAGGCGGCTCTTTGTCTGCTGCGGCGGAGCCTAGAGGCCCAGGTCCGCTTCGAATGCGCCTTCTTCAAGGCGTGACTTCAGCGTCTGCAGGAAGCGTCCCGCGTCGGCCCCGTCCACCAGGCGGTGGTCGTACGTCAGCGAGAGGTACATCATCGAGCGGATCGCGATCGAGTCGTCGCCGTTCTCATCGGAGACCACCACGGCGCGCTTGACGATCGCGCCGGTGCCGAGGATGGCCACCTGCGGCTGGTTGATGATCGGGGTGTCGAAGAGCGCGCCCACGGAACCGATGTTGGTGATGCTGAAGGTTCCACCGGAGAGCTCGTCCGGGCCGATCTTGCCCTTGCGGGTGCGGTCGGCGACGTCGGCGATCTTGCCCGCCAGGCCGGCCAGGTTCAGGTCGCCTGCGTCGGCAATGACCGGAACCAGCAGGCCCTTGTCGGTATCCACCGCAATCGCCAGGTGCTCGGCGTTGTGGTAGGTGATCTCCTGCTTGTCCTCGTCGTAGGAGGCGTTGACCTTCGGGTGCTGCTTCAGGGCTTCGGCGACAGCCTTGGCGATGAACGGCAGGTAGGTCAGCTTGGAGCCGTTCTGCGCCTGGAACGAGTTCTTGGCCCGGGTGCGCAGCTTGGCGACCTTGGTCATGTCCACCTCGTGCACCTGGGTCAGCTGGGTGGAGATGTCCAGCGACTCGCGCATGCGGCGTGCAATGACCTGTCGGATCCGCGGGGCCTTCTGCACGGTGCCACGCAGCGAGGACGCCTGCGCCGTAGCAGCAGCCGGGGCTGCGGAGGAAGCAGCCGGTGCCGGAGCCTGGGCCGGGGCGGCCTTGGCCTCAGCCGCGGCCAGGACATCCTGCTTGCGGATGCGGCCGCCGACGCCGGTGCCGGTCAGCGAGGCGATGTCCACACCCTGCTGGTTGGCAAGCTTGCGGACCAGCGGGGTGACGTAGCCGGAGTCGGCTGCCGCTGCGGGCGAAGCCTGTGCTGCGGGCGCGGCGGGAGCCGCCTGCTTCGGAGCCTCGACGGGAGCCGCGGCCGGAGCCGGTGCGTCCTGCTTAGGTGCTTCCTGCTTCGGGGCCTCCTGCTGAGGGGCCACGGCGGGTGCCGGTGCGGCGGCGGGGGCCGACTGCTTGGGGGCCTCGGCGGGTGCCGGTGCGGCGCCGGAACCGATGACGGCGAGGACGGAGCCGACCTCGGCGGTCTCGTCCTCGGCGACGCGGATTTCCTGCAGCGTGCCGGCGACCGGGGACGGGATCTCGGTGTCGACCTTGTCGGTGGAGACTTCCAGGAGCGGTTCGTCTACCTCGACGCTGTCGCCGATGCTCTTCAGCCAGCGCGTAACGGTGCCCTCGGTGACGCTCTCGCCCAGGGCAGGAAGGGTAACTTCGTGGCCCTCGCCGGCCGGTGCGGCCTCGGCGGCGGGTGCCGGAGCAGCAGCCTCGGCAACCGGGGTTTGGGCCTCGGAGGCCGGTGCCCCGGCAGCTGCCGGCGGCTCGGCCGGGGATTCCTCGGCAGCCGGAGCGGCAGCCTCACCGGAGCCAGCTCCGGCGCCGTCGCCGATGCGGACCAGCGGCGCCCCGACCTCGGCGGTCTCGTCTTCGGCGACGAGGATTTCCTCGATCACGCCGGCGATCGGAGAAGGGATCTCGGTGTCTACTTTGTCGGTGGAGACTTCGAGCAGGGGCTCGTCCACCTCTACCCGGTCACCTACCTGCTTTAGCCAGCGGGTGACGGTTCCTTCGGTGACGCTCTCACCGAGGGCGGGCAAGTTAACGGATTCAGACATGTCGTCCCCGTTCTCCTTATTGATCTTTAGTGCGGATGATTGCTGCCTTGGTCGAGCTTAGTGCACCCGACTTTTCGGGCCGGGTGCACTAAGCCCTGAGTTCTTGCGGTGGTGCGGGCGGAACTGCTAGCCGTGCAGGGGCTTGCCCGCGAGGGCGAGGTGGGCCTCGCCCAGGGACTCGTTCTGCGTCGGGTGGGCGTGGACCAGCTGGGCCACGTCCTCCGGGTAGGCTTCCCAGTTCACGATCAACTGGGCCTCGCCGATCTGCTCTCCCATGCGGGCGCCGATCATGTGGACGCCGACGACGGGGCCGTCCTTCTGGCGGACCAGCTTCACCAGGCCGCTGGTGCCCAGGATGGAACTCTTGCCGTTCCCGGCGAGGTTGTATTCCTGGGTCTCCACCTGGTCGTCGCCGAACTTGGCTTTGGCTGCCTTCTCGGAGTAACCGACGGTGGCGATCTCCGGTTCGGAGTAGGTGACCTTGGGGATGTTGATGTCTTCGACCACTACCGGCGTCAGGCCGGCGATTTCCTCAGCCACGAAGATGCCCTGCTGGTAGCCGCGGTGTGCGAGCTGGACTCCAGGGACGATGTCGCCGAGGGCGTAGATGTTGCCGACGCCGGTGTGAAGACGCTCGTTAGTGATGACGAAGCCGCGGTCAATCGTCAGTCCGGCTTCCTCATAGCCCAGGTTGGCCGTGACCGGGCCGCGGCCGACGGCGACCAGCAGGAGGTCCGCCTCGAAGGTCTTGCCGTCGACAAGAGTGACCTTGACGCCGTCGTCGTTCTGTTCAACGCCCTGGAAGAAGATGCCGGTGGAAAACTTGATGCCGCGCTTCTTGAACGCGCGCTCAAACGCCTTGACGATCGTCGCGTCCTCGTTCGGCACCAGCGACGGCAGGCCTTCAACGATCGTGACGTCCACGCCGAAGGACTTCCACACCGAGGCGAACTCGACGCCGATCACGCCGCCGCCAAGGATGATGGCGCTCTTGGGGATGAAGTCCATGGTGAGGGCCTCATCGGAGGTAATCACCTTGCCGCCGATTTCGAGGCCGGGCAGCGTGCGGGAGTACGAACCGGTCGCGAGGACGATGTTCTTGCCCTTGTACGCAGTGCCGTTCACGACGACGGTGTCGTTGCCCTGGAGCTTGCCTTCACCCTCAATGACGGTGATGCCCTTCTTGGACTTGATGAGTCCCTGCAGGCCTTTGAACTTGCCGGCAATGATGCCGTCCTTGTAAGCATTGACGGCGTTGATGTCGATGCTGTCCAGGGTGACGTTGACGCCGTACTTGGCGGAGTCGCGGGCGTGGTCGGCCAGTTCTGCGGAGTGCAGGAGGGCCTTGGTCGGGATGCAGCCGTTATGCAGGCAGGTGCCGCCGAGCTTTCCCTTTTCGATGAGGCCCACAGTGAGGCCAAGCTGGACGGCGCGGAGCGCAGTTGCATAGCCGCCGCTGCCGCCGCCGAGTACCAGGATGTCGAATTCTTGCGCAGTTGCCTGATCGGCCACTAAAACGCTCCCTCGCGTGAACGATGACACGAGAGTACGCATCATCTGGTCTTGGAACTTCCTGCGGTGATTATGCCAGCAGGCCCGTTCCCTTTCATTTTGTGACTACCGCAGTTCACCTTAGCGAACCACTAATACATGCTCCACCTTGCCGTGGCGTTTGTGGAGCGCTTGTGTCCAGTGTCACGCGCCCTTGTGGCCAGGGGATCAGCCCGGGCCACAAGGCCGCGTGGACGCAGGACTCTGCAGTGCCGGCGGCCGGGGTGCGGGCTCAGACGGCTTTCGCGAGGATGTCTTCAACGTAGGCCACCAAGGTGCGCACCGTGCAGCCGGTGCCCTGCTTGTGGTTATAGCCGTACGGGCTGCCGTTATTGAAAGACGGCCCGGCGATATCGATGTGGGCCCACGGGATCTGCCCGCCGTCCTTTGCCTTGCCGACAAACTCGCGCAGGAAGACGGCCGCCGTCATCATGCCTCCGTGGCGTTCGCCGATGTTGGCAATGTCCGCGACCTGCGAGTCCAGGCTGGGGCGCAGTTCCTCGGGCAGCGGCATCGGCCAGACGAGCTCGCCGGCGCGGTCCGCCGCGGCCTTGATCGCGCCGGTGACGGCCTCGGAGCCCATCACCCCCGCGGTCCGGTTGCCCAGGGCGATCAGCTGCGCTCCGGTCAGGGTGGCGACGTCGATGATCGCGTCCGGGTACTCCTGGCTGGCGGCGACGATCCCGTCGGCCATGACCAGCCGGCCCTCGGCGTCGGTGTTCAGAACCTCAACGGTCTTGCCGCCGAAAATGGTCAGCACGTCCGCGGGACGTTGCGCGGCGCCGGAAGGCATGTTCTCCGCAATGCACAGCCAGGCGGTCGCCTTCACCGGCAGGCCCAGTTCGGCCAGTGCCAGGACGGTGTTGAGGACAACGGCGGCGCCCGCCATATCGCTCTTCATCTCGCCCATGCCCAGGTGCGGCTTGAGCGAGATTCCGCCGGTGTCGAAGGTGATGCCCTTGCCCACCAGCGCGATTTTGGCGGCTGCCTTGGCCGGTGCGTATTCGACCTTGACAAGGCGCGGCTGCCGGGTGGAGCCCTTACCGACACCGAGGATGCCGCCGAAGCCGTCCTTCTCCAGGCGCTTCTCGTCCCAGACTGTGACCTTGACCGGCAGGCCCTTGGCCAGATCTTTGGCGGCCTCGGCGAAAGTCTCGGGGTAAAGGTGGCTCGGCGGCTGGTTCACCAGCGAGCGGGTGGCGTTGACGGCCTTGCCGATCAGGGCGGCGCGCTCCAGCACCGCCGGCAGCGCCTTGTCCGCGGCGAGGGCGGTAAGGATGCGGACGCTCTTGACCGGGTCTTTGAGGCCGTCCTTGGCGGTGCGGTAATCGGTGAAGGAGTACGCGCCCATCGCGGCGCCTTCGGCGACGGCGGCGACGGCGGCGAGGTCCGGCGTCGGCAGCGCGAGAGTGACGGTGGCGACGCCGGCGAGCTGGCGGACTGCCGAGCCGGCCGCGCGGCGAAGTGCTTCCTCGGAGAGCGGGGTGCCCGCGGCGACCTTGCCGACGCCGGCGAGGACAAGGACGGACGCGCCGGCCTCGGGAAGTCCGGGGAGGCGGTGCGCCTGGTCCGCGGCACCGGTGAGGCCAAGAACGACCAGTGACTCGGCCAGCGCCTCCGCTGCCTTGGCGCTCAGCGGGTTGTCCAGCAGGACAGGGCCGTCGGTGCCCTGTCCCACGCCCACGACGAGGGCATCGGGCGGGGACTTCTTCAAGTCCCCGGCGATCGCACTCAGTTTGACTTCGGTATTCTTATCCACGAGGACAGTCCTCAATTCTCTGTGATATTTCGGCAGGAACTGCATGTTCGGCGCCCTGCCTTGGGTATCTGCGCCACCGCCGGAATTGCACGCAAGCCGGTGTCTGCACGGCCATCTCTAAGGCCAGTTCCGATCGTAGTCTCTACCCTGCGCCGGAGTTCAATTGAATGAGAGCTGGCCCACATCCGGCGCAGGAATTCCCCCGCCGGGCAGCGCGTTGTAGGAGGTATAGGCGCGCACGCCGGGCCTGCACCCGGCCGCGCGAGGTCCCGCGCGGCGGGACCCGCCGCACCACCGCCCCCTTTACCAGCCACCGCGAAAGGAACATGCCGTGATGGAACGGACTTCCGGCTCCCTGCTGGACCCAGAAACGCTGTACGTCCGTGATGACGCGCTGTTCCGCAATCCCGCACTGCACGGGCTGAACCTGCTGATGGGCTTCACCGGCTTCGCCGATGCCGGCCACGTCGTCAAACAGATCACCGCCGAACTGCTCGACACCCTCGACGCCGAACTCGTCGCCGAGTTCGACGCCGACCAGCTGATCGACTACCGCTCACGGCGGCCGCAGGTGAGCTTCGTTGAGGACCACCTGCAGGACTACCAGCCCCCGCGCCTGGCTTTGTACCGGCTGATCGACGGGCTGGGGATGCCGTTCCTGCTACTGGCCGGGTTTGAGCCGGACCTGCAGTGGGAACGCTTCGCCCGGGCGGTGGTCGGCATCGTGGAGGAACTGGACGTCAACCTCGCGGCCTGGATCCACTCCATCCCGATGCCGGTACCGCACACCCGCCCGGTCGGCGTCACCGTGCACGGCAACCGGCCCGAGCTGATCGAAGGCATCTCGGTCTGGAAGCCCACTGTCGAGGTCCCCGCCGCCGTCGGTCATATCCTTGAGCTTCGACTGATCGATGCGGGCCGGAACATTGCCGGGTACGTGATCCATGTCCCGCATTACCTGGCCGAGGCCGAGTACCCGACGGCCGCCGTCGCGGGGCTCGAATACCTCGGCGCGGCAACCTCGCTGATGCTTCCCACGGACCGTCTCCGCGAGGCCGGCCGGGAAGTCGGCAGGCAGATAGCCGAGCAGATTGACGCCTCCGAGGACGTCCGGCAGGTCGTGGCCCGGCTGGAGACCAAGTACGACGAAAAAGCCGAGGGAACGGTGCGCCGGTCCCTGCTCGCGGACGAAAACGACCAGCTCCCGAATGCCGATGCGCTCGGCGCCGCAGTAGAGGCGTACCTGGCCCGCGAAGATCCGAGCGGATAAATACTATTTATGACCAACGGGGCATAATGAGGGAGTGACCTACCCCCGCGCCTGGCTGATCTGGATCATCGGGGTCTTCGCGTATCTGGTGGCGGTCAGCCAGCGCACCTCTTTCGGCGTCGTGGGGCTGGAAGCTACTGAACGTTTCCACGCCAGCGCCGCCCAGATCTCCTTCTTTACCGTCCTGCAGCTGTTGGTCTACGCAGCCCTGCAGATCCCGGTCGGGGTGCTCGTGGACCGTTTCGGATCGCGCGCCATGCTTGCCGGCGGTGCCGTCCTGATGGGTCTCGGCCAGCTCGAGCTGGCGTTCGCCGACAGCATCCCCGGCGGCGTCCTGGGCCGTGTGCTGGTGGGCGCCGGGGATGCGATGACTTTCGTCTCCGTGATCAGGCTCATCCCGCTCTGGTTCGCCCCGTCCAAGGTGCCGCTGCTCACCCAGCTCACGGGCATGTCCGGTCAGCTCGGCCAGCTCTTTTCCGTGGTGCCGTTCGCGATCATCCTGCACGCCGCCGGCTGGACCCCCGCCTTCCTGACCCTGGCCGGCATGTCCGGGCTCGCCGTCGTGCTGGTGCTGGTGCTGTTACAGGACCTGCCACCCGGACATCCCGCCCCGAAACCGTCCCAGGGGCTCCGGGCCACCGGTGTTTCACTCTCCGCCGCCTGGCGGCAGCCGGGCACCAGGCTGGGGATGTGGAGCCACTTCACGGTGCAATTCAGCGGCACCGTGTTCGCGATGACCTGGGGCTATCCCTTCCTGCTCTCGGCCCAGGGGCTTGACGCTGTCACCGCGTCGGCCCTGATGGCCCTTTACGTGGCCGCCGCGATTGCCGCCGGGCCGCTGATGGGCAGCTTCGTGGCCCGCCACCCTCTGCGCCGCTCCACCATGGTGCTGCTGATCTCCGGTGCCACTGCTGCCGCCTGGGCCGCGGTGTTGCTGCAGCCGGCCCGTTCTCCGCTATGGCTGCTTGCCAGCCTCGTGGTGGTCCTGGCCGTCGGCGGTCCCGGCTCGATGATCGGGTTCGACTTCGCCCGGACCTTCAACCCAGCCCACCGGATCGGGACTGCCACCGGAATCGTGAACGTGGGCGGTTTCATGGCCGCACTGCTGGCCATCTTCCTGATCGGGGTGACTCTGGACGCCCTGCACCTGGCCGGGTTCTCGCCGGCCGGGCTCTACAGCCTCGACGCGTTCCGGCTGGCGTTCTGTGTTCAGTTCGTGCTGCTGGCGGGCGGCGCCGGGGCCATCCTGGTGATCAGACGGAAGGTGCGCCGGCAGATGGCAGCGCAGGGCGTCGTGGTGCCGCCGCTGCTCAAGACGTTGGCGGGGCGGCGCCGTCCCGCCGCGGAGCGCCGCCGCGACCCCTGACAGGACCCGTCCGCGCCGCTCGTCCACAGAACCCGTCAACGGTGTTCGTCCGCAGCGCTGTCCACATAGGGAGGCTGCGGGGCTGACGCCGCTGGCCGGCGCGGGCGACGCTGGGCCTATGACAGCTCCCGATCATCTGAAAGTCACCGGCCCTGAAGACATCCTCGGGTTCATCCCGCATTCGCTCGGCTACTGGCCGGCCAACAGCCTCGTCGCCATGACCATGCAGGGTAAACGGCTCGGCGCCACGCTGCGCGTCGATCTCCCCGGACCATCGCGGTGCCGCGGGCCCGGGCTGACCGCGTTTGCCCGGAACGTCCGTGACTATCTTGAGGCCGACGACGACGCCGACGGCACCCTGCTCGCCATCTTCTCCGGGCCGTGCGGCAACGACCGGGCGGACGGCGCGGCGGGGGACGGCGGCGGCGGCCCGGGCTCACCAGCGCTGGCCAGACTCCTGCGCGAGCTGGAGCGGGTCCTTGGGGCGGCGGCCCTGCCGGTCCGCGACGCCTGGCTGATCGGGGAACGGTTCTGGCGCAATGCCTACTGCACCGATGCCTCCTGCTGCCCGCCGGCCGGGCGGCCGATAGAAGAAATCAGGAACAGCCGCCTCAACGCCGAACTCGTCTTCCGGGGCAGTAGCGTAGGCGCGGCCCCGGGAGCTTCCGCGGCCGCCGCGGATCGGAGCGAGCCGGCCGTGCTGGAGGCCGAGGAGCGTTGGGTGCGGGAATTTTCGGGTCGTTGGCGGGACCGGGCGCAGTTCGGTGCGGTGCTGGACGTATGGGCGCGGGTGCTCCTTGCCGCCGGGTGCCCGGCAGACGGCGGACCGGCACGGCGGTCAGCCCCGCGGAAGTCCGCCCTGCCGGGCCCGGGGACCACCGCCGTGCACGGCCCGGGGCCCACCACGCTGCCGCCCGGCCTGGCCGGCTATCTGAGGGCCACATTGCGCGTGGCAGCGTGGCGCGATGCGGTTCTCGTGATGGCCGCTGCCGGGCGGGGCGCCGCCGAAGCCGGCGCGGAGGAGTTCTGCATCTTCGAGGGCGGCCCGGGCAGGCCTGCGCCTCTGCCCGGGCTCGACGGGTTCCCGGCGGCACAACCGGTCACCGGGCCGGCGGCGGCGGACTCCACGGCCGCCGGTGGTATGGCCGGAGGGGCAGGCACGGCCGCGCGGACCCCGGGCTACGGGGACGTTCTCCTGGGCGTCGAACCGGCGGTGCCCGACTGGGCGTGGCTGGGCGCACTCGACCGGGTCCTCGTGCGCCTCGGCGACTGCGGGGGCGGCGAAGCCCGGGCCGCGTCGCTCACCGCCCGGGGTTGGATTGAATGGTGCCGCGGCCGGGGATCTTTCGCCGACGCGCTGTTCACTTCGGCCGCCGTCGAACAGCCCGGTTACCGGCTTGCGGAGTTGCTGGCAGAGCTGGTTCGCCGCGGAACCCTCTGCGGCTGGGCCCGCAGGAGGGACGCTGCCTGGCAGAAGTTCGATCCGGACGCGGCCTGAGCCCCGGCGGGTCCGGCAGCGTCGAGGGCCAGATCCGGAAAATCGTGAGACAATGGTTGCCGAGACCCGGTTGGGTCCGTGTATCGAGTGCGGGTAGTGAACCTTGGAAACAGGGAACATTACGGTCGCCCCGGCAGTTGTAGTAAGTGACTCTGCTGGTCGTGATTGCGCCTGATGTAAAACACGGACTTGACAGGGTCATAGTGGTGTTGCCCGTATGGTGATTCCACAGACCGCCGCTAGAAAGGTTTTCTGTGACCCCGTCTTCCGCGAAGAAGGAACCCGCCGACCAGGCAGTATTGTCTCCCGAGGAGAAGAAGGCGGCGGCAAACGCCAAACGTGCCGCCACACGTTCAGCCAACAAGGCTGCAAAAGACGCTGCCTCTCCCGCCGGCGATGACGCCGCGCCGGCAGCAGCCAAGCCTGCGCCCAAGAAACGCGGACCCAAGCCCGGCGCCAAAGCCGCGGCCGAAGCCGCGAGCAAGTCCCGGGACGAGGACTCCGATGAGTCCGACGAGGACCTCGATGAGGCTAACCCCAATGCCACCGAGCTCGGCGAAGACGGCGAAGAGACAGCCGGCAAAGCTGCTGCAGCCACCACCGGCTCCGGCTTTGTCTACTCCGATGCCGACGACGATGACGCCCCGGTCCAGCAGGTAATGTCCGCCGGCGCCACGGCCGACCCGGTCAAGGACTATCTTAAGCAGATCGGCAAGGTGGCCCTGCTGAACGCCGAGCAGGAAGTCGACCTGGCCCTCCGGATTGAGGCCGGGCTCTTCGCCGAGGAAAAAATCAACGCCGACGACGGTTCCATGGACCCGAAGCTCAAGCGCGAGTTTGAGTTCGTCATCCATGACGGCAAGCGCGCCAAAAACCACCTGTTGGAGGCCAACCTCCGCCTCGTGGTTTCGCTGGCCAAGCGCTACACCGGCCGCGGCATGCTGTTCCTGGACCTGATCCAGGAAGGTAACCTGGGCCTGATCCGCGCGGTCGAGAAGTTCGACTACACCAAGGGCTTCAAGTTCTCCACCTACGCCACCTGGTGGATCCGCCAGGCCATCACCCGTGCCATGGCCGACCAGGCCCGGACCATCCGTATCCCGGTGCACATGGTGGAAGTCATCAACAAGCTGGCCCGCGTCCAGCGCCAGATGCTGCAGGACCTCGGCCGCGAACCGACCCCGGAAGAGCTGGCCCTTGAGCTGGACATGACCCCGGAAAAGGTCGTCGAGGTCCAGAAATACGGCCGCGAACCCATCTCGCTGCACACCCCGCTGGGCGAGGATGGCGACTCCGAATTCGGCGACCTGATCGAGGACTCGGAGGCAGTGGTTCCGGCCGACGCCGTGAGCTTCACGCTGCTGCAGGAGCAGCTGCACTCGGTCCTGGACACGCTCTCCGAACGCGAGGCCGGCGTCGTGGCGATGCGTTTCGGGCTGACCGACGGACAGCCGAAGACTTTAGACGAAATCGGAAAGGTCTACGGCGTAACGCGCGAGCGCATCCGCCAGATCGAGTCGAAGACCATGTCGAAGCTGCGCCACCCGTCCCGCTCACAGGTTCTCCGCGACTACCTCGACTAAGCACCGGCACGAAGCACCAACCCAGCCAACGCGGGGTTTACTGCCGCCCCATAATCCTCGGATTCAGGGCCGGAAGTGACCCCGCGTTGCGTCGTGTCAGGCAGGTTAACAAAGGAAGGGCCCCTCCTTGCGGAGGGGCCCTTCCTTCGTGTCCTTGGTGGACGCCTAGTCGACCGGAACGGCTGCCTTCTCGTGGAGGCGGCCCGATTCGTCGTGCCAGTCCGAACTGAGCGGCCTGAGGTTCGGTTCTACGGCGCGTGCGTGGTGGGCGCAGAAAAGCAGTTCACCGCCGGAGGCTCCGAGAACAACCCGGACGTATGCCTGGGCTCCGCAACGGTCGCACCGGTCAACGGTGGTGAGTGTGCGATCCGCAACTGCTGCTGTCATGTTCGGCCTCCTTGGTAGATCGATACACCTATATA
Organism: Arthrobacter sp. UYEF3; assembly: GCF_040546245.1. Taxonomy (NCBI): domain Bacteria; kingdom Bacillati; phylum Actinomycetota; class Actinomycetes; order Micrococcales; family Micrococcaceae; genus Arthrobacter; species Arthrobacter sp. UYEF3. The sequence goes on along the minus strand of NZ_JBEPNK010000013.1, from coordinate 85,449 downwards.
ACCAGCATTCGCAGCGATTCCATGGCAAGGATGGGTCAAGTTCGCTGTCCGCGTATCACGTCTCAGTAACGGCTGTCGCTGCGTTGTCCACTGTGTCGTCCCCCCGGGGAGTGGCAACCCGGAGTCCGGCGGCAAGCCGACTAACCTAGGAAGAGCGTCGTTCACGTTTCATTCCGAAGGAGTTTCCAACCCGTGGCACCAAGTTCTGATTACACCGCCCGGCATCTCTCCGTGCTGGAAGGCTTGGAGGCCGTCCGCAAACGCCCGGGCATGTACATCGGCTCGACGGACTCCCGCGGTCTTATGCACTGCCTCTGGGAAATCATCGACAACTCAGTCGACGAAGCCCTCGCCGGTTTCGGCCACGACATCAAGATCATCCTGCACGCCGACAACTCGGTCGAAATCCACGACGACGGCCGCGGCATCCCGATCGACGTCGAACCGAAGACCGGGCTCACCGGCGTCGAAGTCGTCTTCACCAAACTGCACGCCGGCGGGAAGTTCGGCGGCGGTTCGTACACCGCCTCAGGCGGCCTGCACGGCGTCGGCGCCTCGGTTGTGAACGCCTTGTCCTCCCGGCTGGACGTCGAAGTGGACCGCGGCGGCAAGACTTACAAAATGTCGTTCCGACGGGGTGAACCGGGCCGCTTCAAGGACCCGGGCACCAAACCCGATCCGGCGGCCGTGTTCGAGCCTTTCGTCGACGGCTCCGTGCTCGACGTCATCGGCAAAGCCAAGCGCGGTGTCACCGGCACCCGGATCCGCTACTGGGCGGACCGGCAGATCTTTACGCCGGATGCGAAGTTCTCCTACAACGAGCTCGCGGACCGCGCCCGCCAGACCTCCTTCCTGGTCCCCGGACTGAAGCTCACCGTGCAGGATGAGCGCAAGGCCGCCGGCACCCCGGGGGAGCTCGGCCGGCACGAGGAAATCTTCCACCACGACGGCGGCCTCTCCGAATTCGTCGACTTCCTCGCCGCAGACCCAGCCGTCACGGACATCTGGCGGCTGCACGGCGCCGGCAAGTTCAAGGAGACCGTTCCCGTCCTGGACGAGCGCGGCCACAGCCAACTGGCCGAAGTGGAACGCGACTGCGAGGTGGACGTCGCCCTGCGCTGGGGTATCGGCTACGACAACACGGTGCGCAGCTTCGTCAACATCATCTCCACCCCCAAAGGCGGAACACACCAGTCCGGCTTCGAACAGGCCCTCCTCAAGACCTTCCGTAAGGCTGTGGAGACGAATGCGCGCAAGCTAAAGGCCGGCAACGACAAGATCGAAAAGGACGACATCTTCGCCGGCTTGACGGCCGTGCTGACGGTTCGGCTCGCCGAGCCGCAGTTCGAGGGTCAGACCAAGGAAATCCTGGGCACCTCCGCCGTCCGGGCCATCGTGGCCAAGGTGGTGGAGCAGGAGATCAACGCCAAGCTCACCTCATCCAACCGCGGCGACAAGGCCCAGTCGGCGCTGCTGCTGGAAAAGGTCGTCAGCGAGATGAAGTCCCGCATCTCGGCCCGCGTCCACAAGGAGACGCAGCGGCGGAAAAATGCACTGGAGACTTCCTCGATGCCCACCAAGCTCGCGGACTGCCGGACCGACGACGTCGCCCGCTCGGAACTGTTCATTGTGGAGGGTGACTCCGCGCTGGGCACCGCCAAGCTGGCGCGCTCCTCCGATTTCCAGGCGCTGCTGCCGATCCGCGGCAAGATCCTGAACGTCCAGAAAGCCTCGGTGGGGGACATGCTCTCCAACGCCGAGTGCGCGGCCCTGATACAGGTGGTCGGTGCCGGCTCCGGCCGCAGTTTCGATATCACCGCCGCCCGCTACGGCAAGGTCATCCTGATGACCGACGCCGACGTCGACGGCGCCCACATCCGGACCCTGCTGCTTACCTTATTCTTCCGCTACATGCGCCCGATGATCGAGCAGGGCCGCGTCTTCGCCGCCGTTCCGCCGCTGCACCGGGTAGAGGTCATCAACGCCGGCCAGAAGGCCAACGAGATGATCTACACCTACTCGGAGGCGGAGCTGCACGAGTTGTTGGCCCGCCTCGCCAAGGAAGGCAAGCGCTATAAGGAGCCGATCCAGCGCTACAAGGGTCTGGGCGAAATGGATGCGGAACAGCTTGCGGAGACCACGATGGACCCGCGGCACCGCACCCTGCGCAAGGTCGGGATCGATAACGCGAAGCAGGCCGAGGAGACCTTCGACCTGCTGATGGGCTCCGACGTGGCGCCCCGCAAGGATTTCATAATTGCCGGGGCTGCGGGCCTGGACCGGGAACGCATCGACGCCTGACCCGCCCGGACCGCGACCCGCCCGGGCCGCTGCCCTGGCCCCCGGCCCGCAATCAGGGGGCTCAGCCGAGCAGGCCGGGGACGACCAGCAGGGCGGTAGGCAGGGCCAACAACAGCAGGCAGGCGGCAAGCACCGCGTAACGCTGCGGCGCGGGCAGCGGCGGCAGGGGAGTGAGCAGCCGGCTGACCCGCGAGGCGGTAATCACCGCAGAGCCGCCGGTGGCACCGGGCTGATAGGCGTCGGACGCCGCCGAGGCGTCGCCAAAAGCCATCCGTGCCTCCGAGGCGCCGCTGGTACTGGCGGCGCCGCTCGCCACAATCGCGATCGCCTTGATCAGGCTGGCTTTGCTTTCTGTCCGCAGCGCGACGTCGTCAGCCAGCATCTCGATCAGGGAGCTGACCGCTTCCTGCGCGAGCCGGGTGGTCGGTAACCAAGGCAGGGCTTGCCGCCAGGCCGCGAACGCCCACAGCAGCAGATGGTGGCGCTGGCTCAGGTGGGCGTTTTCGTGGATGATGACCGCGCGCAGCTCGTCCGGTTCCAGGGCTGCCATCAGCCCGTCCGAGAGCACCGTGACGGACCGGGCGCCGCCCGGCAGGCAGTAGGCCACAGGGGAATCGTGGCTGATAACCATAGTCCGGGGGCGGTCGGCCGAGGGGGAGGCCAGCAGGGCGAGGAGTTCGCGGTGCCTCCGCCGCTGGCGCTGGATCTTGTAGTAGGTGAGCAACAGTGTGAAGACCAGGTGGGCGCTCAACAGGGCGGCAGCGGAGAGAGCGAAGATGTGCCAGAATCCCAGCACCGTGGTGGGTTCATTATTGAAAACCATGCCCGCCAGCGACCGGAGGCCGGCCAGGAGGGTGTGCCCGGCCGGTTCCAGTCCGTAGACAAGCATGGCGCCGATCATGGACAGGCCGCCGGCCAGGGCGATCGCCTGCCAGAGCAGCATCGCGGTCGAGGGCGAGCGCGCCGGCCACTGGGCACGGGAAAGAAGGATAGGGACCGGCCAGGCCAGTACTATCGCCAGGACCGCCAGAAAATATGAGGCCCAGAACATGCCGTGTTAGCTGTGCTCCAGCAGTTTGCGCAGGGTTTCCGCCTCCGTGGCGGACACTGAACCAATGAAGCGCGCCAATACGGCCTCGCGGTCGGGTGCGGATCCGAGCACCTCGTGCATGAGCTCCGCGGTGTGGTCCGCACGGCTGGAGACGGCCTGGTAGCGGTGCGGCCGGGTGCCGCGCTCTCGCTCTACAAGCCCCTTCCGCTCGAGCCGGGAAAGGACAGTCAACACGGTGGTGACGGCGAGGTCCTTGCCCACGTGGCCCTCCGTGCCGCCCGGAACCCGGGTGCTTTGCGAGAGCTGGTCCCGCAGCGTGTTCGCGGTCGCAGCCTCGTGGCCTGCCCAGAGCAGATCCATCACTGCCCGTTCCAGTTCGCCGAGCGTTGCCATTCCGTACGTCCTTCGTGAGTGCCGCCCGGGCCTTGTTGCTGCCCGGGGAGGTTGCTGGATGCTTCAACTTTAAATTTACCGCGTTTTGCTTCCACTTTCTACATGAGGTAGAACGGCGCCCCGGGCGTGTCGCTGGTTCCATTGCGGGCGGCCCCCGCCGTGCGGCGCTGAAATGCGGGACGGAGTGGTCTTGTTCTACACTCTGTAGAAGTATTTATTTCTACGCAACGTAGAACATCTCGGGAACCTAGCCAAAGGGACTGCCTTGGACGCCTTGGAAATAGCACGCTGGCAATTCGGCATCACCACCGTCTACCACTTCATGATGGTGCCGCTGACAATCGGCCTCGGCCTGGTCGTGGCGGTGATCCAGACCCTTTGGTACCGCACCGGCAAGCCCGAGTATCTGCGGATGACGAAGTTCTGGGGCAAGCTGTTCCTGATTAACTTCATTATGGGCGTGGCCACCGGCATCGTGCAGGAGTTCCAGTTCGGCATGGCCTGGAGCGAGTACAGCCGCTTCGTCGGGGATGTCTTCGGTGCGCCGCTGGCCCTGGAGGCGCTGCTGGCGTTCTTCGTGGAATCCACCTTCCTGGGCCTCTGGATCTTCGGCTGGAAGCAACTCAAGCGCGGCATCCACCTGGCCTGCCTCTGGATCGCCGTGATCGGCTCGGTCTTCTCCGCCTACTTCATCATCGTGGCCAACAGCTGGATGCAGCATCCGGTGGGCGTCGAGATGATTAATGGGCGGCCCGTGATGACCGATGCCTGGGCCGTCTTTACCAACAACACCGCCCTCGTGGCGGTTCCCCACACCCTTTTCGGTTCGCTCGCCGTCGCCGGGGCGTTTCTGCTGGGCATCGCCTGGTACCACCTGTGGCGCCGGCGCCACGAGGGGATCGACACTGTAGGTCCCGACGGCAAGGTAATCCCCGGCGAGGCGGATATCCCCGGCCGGGACCGCGCGGACCACGCCGTCTGGATCCGCTCCCTGCGGATCGGCGCCGTTGTCGCGATGATCTCCTTCGCCGGCACCGCGATCACGGGCGATCTGCAGGGCAAGCTCATGTTCGAGCAGCAGCCCATGAAAATGGCCGCGGCCGAGGCCGCCTGCCACGACGGCACCGGCTTCTCCGTACTCAGCATCGGCAATGTGGGCTCCAAGAACTGCGACGATGTCGTCGCCGTGATCGAAGTTCCCGGCGTCCTGTCCTTCCTGGCCAAGGGTAACTTCAGCACCGAAGTCAAGGGCGTGAACAGCCTTTTGGGCCAGTACAAGGCCGACTACGGCACCCACCTGCCGGATAACCCGATCTACGGTGACCGCGCCGGCCAGGAAATCCAGTACGTCCCGGTCATGGAAGTCACCTACTGGGGCTTCCGGATGATGATCGGCTTCGGCGGCGTCGCCGCCCTGGCCGCGCTCGTTGCCCTCTGGGCCACCCGCAACGGAACCGTCCCGGCCTCCCGCGGACTGATGCGGCTCGCCGTCTTCGGCATCCTGGCTCCGTTCGGCGCTAACGCCGCCGGCTGGATCTTCACCGAAATGGGCCGGCAGCCGTTCGTGGTGGCGCCCAACCCGGATCTGAACGGCATCGACCAGGTGTTCATGTTTACCGCCGCGGCCGTTTCTCCTGGGGTCTCCGCCGGCGAACTGCTGACCTCCCTGGTGGTGCTGACCGCCGTGTACGCCGTGCTGCTGGTGGTCGAGGTGAAGCTGCTGGTCAAGTACATCCGCGGCGGCGTGGTCTCCGCCATGCCCGAGCTCGTCCACTCCCCGGCGGACGAAAACGAGGACCAGACCCCGCCGGGCGGGACCTCCGGGAAGCCCGAAGCCGACGACGTCCTGGCCTTCGCCTACTAACGTCCCGAACAAGTCGCAGAGGATACTCAGCATGGAACTGCTACCCACTATCTGGTTCATTGTCATTGCGGTGTTGTGGACGGGCTATCTCTTTCTGGAGGGCTTCGACCTGGGCGTCGGAATGCTCATGAAAACCTTCGCCCGGAACAACACGGAACGCCGGGTGCTGCTGAACACCATCGGTCCGGTCTGGGACGGCAACGAGGTGTGGCTGATCACCGCCGGCGCCGCCACGTTCGCGGCCTTCCCGCTTTGGTACGCCTCCCTGTTCTCGGCGCTCTACCTCCCGCTGCTGTTGGTGCTCGTGGCGCTGATCTTTAGGGCTGTGGCGTTCGAGTACCGGGGCAAGGTGGACACACCGCAATGGCGGGCACGCTGGGACTGGGCTATTGCCCTTGGTTCCCTGCTGGCAGTCTTCGGGGTCGGCGCCGCCCTGGCGCTGACCACCACGGGGTTGCCGCTGAACGCCAACGGGGACCGTGTGGGCGGCCCGTTCGCCTGGTTCACCGGTTACGCCGTGCTGGGCGGCCTCGCCGTCGTCGGTTTTTCCCTGCTGCACGGGCTCGCCTTCCTCGCGTTGAAGACCGACGGCGAGGTCCGGCACCGGGCCCGGCAATGGTTCGTGCGGTTGCTGCCCGTGCTGCTCCTGCCAATCGCCGGCTGGGCCATCGTGATGCAGGTCCAGGCCGGCAAACCCTGGACCGTGGCCGCCGTCGTCGTCGCCGTGGTGGCGGCCGCTCTGGCCTGGAACTTCGCCCGCCGCGGTGCGGAAGGCAGGGCGTTCGTGGCACTGGGTGCCTTCCTGCTGCTCGGCAGCGCCTCGATCTTCGGTGCCGCCTTTCCGGTGGTGCTGCCGTCCACCCTGAACTCCGACTTCAATTTGACTGTCGCGAACGCGTCCTCCTCGGACTACACTCTGGGCCTGATGACAATCGTCGCTTGCGTCGGGCTGCCGCTGGTCCTGGCGTACCAGGCGTGGACCTACTGGGTGTTCCGCCGCCGGGTCAGTGCCGCCCACATTCCCGAGGCGCACAGTTTCCTGCCAGCGGTCGCCGTCAAGGCCCTGGCGACGAAGGACTAGCCGCCGATGAAACCGCAGTTCCCCGACGGCCCCGCCACCCGTTCCGCGCTGTACCTGCTGGGGCTCCTGGCAGCCCTCAAGGCGCTGTCCCTCGTGCTGATGGGACAGGCGGTCGCTTCCATGCTGGCCGGGCTGATGGTCCACAACCCCGCCTGGGCCGAGCAGCTGGGCTGGGGCCTCGCCGGGGTGGTGCTGCGCTCGCTCACCGTGTGGGCGCAGGCCGTCGCCTCCCGCCGCGCGGCGCTGGGAGTCAAGGAGGAGCTGCGCTCACGGCTGCTGGAACGGGCCCTGAACACCGGGACCCGCGCCGCCGGGCCGGCCGACGGCGGGCTTGCCGTGCTGGCCACCAGGGGACTGGACGCCCTGGACAACTACTACACCCAGTTCCTGCCCGCGCTGGTGAACTGCGCCGCCATCCCGCTGCTGCTAGGGGTCCGGATCCTGTTCGCGGACTGGATCAGCGCCGTGGTGGTCGTACTGACCGTCCCGCTCGTCCCTTTGTTCATGATCCTGATCGGCAGCTACACCGAGGACCGGGTCCGGGAAGCCCAGTCGGCGCTGTCCCGGCTCTCCGCCCACATGCTGGAACTCGCCAAGGGCCTGCCCGTGCTGGTGGGCCTGGGCCGGGCCGCCGCCCAACGCAAGGCCCTCGAGGATATCTCGGAGGAATACCGCTCCAAGACCATGGGGACCCTGCGCACCGCCTTCCTCTCGGCCCTGGCCCTGGAACTCATCGCCACGATCTCAGTCGCCGTGGTCGCCGTCTTCATCGGCGTCCGCCTCGTGCAGGGGGACATGGCCCTCGAAGCGGGACTGCTGGCCCTTATCCTGGCCCCCGACTGCTACCTTCCGCTGCGTGAACTCGGCACCGCCCACCATGCCAGCGATGACGGCCGTGCGGCGCTCGCCGGCAGCACCGAAGTCCTCGACGCTGCGCAGCCGGCGCCGCTCGTCCCGGCCGCCGGTCAGGCCGGCCGGGTCAATCAGGGTCCGCCGGCCGTCACCGTCCGCGGGCTGAGCGTGCGCTACGCCGGCCGCGCTGACGCCGCCGTCGGGCCGCTGAGCTTCACCGCCGCGCCCGGCACCATCACCGCCCTGGACGGCCGCAGCGGGGCCGGGAAAAGCACAGTACTGGGCGTTCTGGCCGGCACCGTCGGCGCGGGAGCAGGCGCGGAGCTCACCGGCCGGATTGAGGGATTCACGCCTGCGGACCTAGCCTGGGTGCCGCAGCACCCCGCAATGGTCGAACCCACAGTCCTCGAGGAAGTCCTGCTCTACCTGGGCACCCCCCCGGACCGGTCCGCGGCGCAGGACATCATCGAAGACCTTGCCGAGGCCCGGCGATGCCTCGCTGCCTGCGCCGCGGGGCACCTCGCCGCGAAACACCCCGCCGAGCTCAGCCCGGGGGAGCTGCGCCGGGTGGCCGTGTCCCGCGGGCTGGCCCGGATCGCAGCCGGCGCCACGGTGTTGCTGCTGGACGAGCCCACCGCGCACCTGGACCGTGCGTCCGCCGACGCGGTCAGCCGCACCATCGGAGCACTGCGCGGGAAGGTCACCGTCCTGCTGGTCGCCCACGACCGGCAGACCCGGGAACTGGCCGACCAAGTGGTGAGCGTCGGGAGAGGCGCCGGCGCCGAAGGGGCCGGGGCTGACTCCCCGGCCGGGGGAGCGGCCGCCGGGCTCCCTGCGCGGCAAATCCTGCCGGCCCCGGCCCCGGAACAGTCCAATGCCGGCGCCCTCAGCCCGACCGGAGGTGACACTGCCGGTGCCGGACCTGCGCGGCGAGGGATTGTCCCCTTCAGAACTGCGGCCGCCCAACTGTGCCGGCTGCTGGCGCCGGTCGCCGGGAAATTTGCCGCCGCCGGCACCGTCGGCGTCCTCGCCGCGCTGTTCGCCGTCGCCCTGTCCGGGCTGTCCGGCTGGCTCATCATCCGGGCCAGCGAACAGCCCCCTATCCTGTACCTGCTCACCGCGATCGTGGGGGTGCGCTTCTTCGGCGTGGGCCGCGCCGCCCTGCGGTTCGCCGAACGGCTGCTTCTGCATGACGCGGTCTTCACCGCACTGACCCGGCTTCGCGGCCGGCTCTGGGAGTCGCTGAGCAGGCGGGCGCTCTCGCTGCGGCGGCTCCTTCAGGGCGGCAACGTGCTCGGCGCCGTGGTGGACGACGTCGACACGGTCCGGGAGTTGCTGCCGCGAGTGGTCCTGCCGCCGCTGACGGCCGTGGCCGTCGGCGCGGCCGCCATCGCGGGCATCGGCGCGCTGCTGCCGGTAGCGCTGCCGGCAGTTGTCGCGGCCGCCGTCGTCAGCCTCGTAGCCGCGCCGGCACTGGCGCTGCTCACGGACCGGATGTCCGCCCGCGCTGAACAGCAACTGCGTTCCGGCGTGCTGCGCCGGGTCGCGGCAGCTCTGGACGCCCGCACCGAACTCCACGCCAACGGTGTCGGTTCCCGGGTCCTGGCCGCCATCTCGCGGGACGACCGGGCCGCGACGGCCGCGTCGCAGCGTTCCGCCCTCGCCGAGGGGCTCGGCCAGGGCGTCACCGTGCTGGCCTGCGGGGCCGCGGCCCTGGCCAGCGCGGTCCTCGCTGCACCGCCGGCCCTCAGCGGATCAGTGGCACCGTCGACCGTCGCCGTCGTCGTGCTGCTCCAGTTGGCGCTCGTGGAGCCTTTTTCGGCCATCACGACGGCGGTCCGCCAGTACCCGGCGCTGCGCTCCGTGCTGCGCCGCATCGGCGACTCCGGCGTCCTGGCGCCGGCGTCCTCGGAAGCATCCGACGGTCCGGTGCCGGTGGCTGAGCGTCCCGGCGGCCAGCCCGGCGTCGAACTCGAAGACCTGGCGGCGGCCTGGCCGGGCGGCGCTGAAGTGTTCGGCGGCCTCTCTGCCAGTGCCGAACCCGGCCGCTGGCTGGCCTTGACCGGAGCCTCCGGTTCCGGTAAGTCCACGCTGTTGGCGGTCATGCTCGGTTTCCTGCCGGCCGCGGGCGGCCGGCTCTTCCTGACAGGCCGCGCAGCCTGGTGCCCGCAGGAAGCGCACCTATTCGACTCCACCATCCGGGGCAACCTGATGCTGGGCCTGCCCGACCGGGACCGCCCTGTAGACGCTGCCGGGACCGCGGCGCTCGAGCGGAAACTGGGCGACGCGTTAACCGCCGTCGGACTTGAACCCCTGCTGGGACGGCTCGCCCGGGGCCTGGACACCCCCATCGGCCCGGGCGGCGCCTTCCTCAGCGGCGGGGAGCGCCAGCGCCTGGCGGTGGCCCGGACACTGCTCACCGGCGCCGACGTCATCCTGCTCGATGAGCCCACGGCCCACCTCGACGCGGAAGCGGGCCGGAACATGCTGGTCGAACTGCGGCGCGGGCTGGCCGGCCGGACGGTGGTCCTGGTGACGCACAATCCGGAGGACATCAGGCCGGATGACAGCCGGCTCGACCTCGACCTGGCCCGATCACCGCAGGCCGAGGCGGTGCTGGCGCGGGGCTAGGGCGGCCGCTAGCGTGTTCGCATGAAAGCATCACGCGACGACGACCCGCGCGTCGGCCTGGATGGCCGCTTGTCGTGGCGGCCCGCCGGCGCCGCGGATCTGGACGCCTGGGCCGCGCTGATTGCCCGGACCGCAGCCGTCGAACGGCCCGTCTGGTTTGAGCGCCGCGAGGACCTGGCCCAGATCCTTGAGTCCCGGAAGAACCCGACCGCCGGGAACAGCGTCCTCGGCTTCGACGTGCAGGGCGTGGCCCGTGCCTACGGGCGGATCACCAAGAACCCCGACGGCGAGAAAGCGCTCGGCTTTGGCTGCGTCGATCCGGCCTGGCAAGGCACCGGCGTCGGGTCCGGGCTGCTGGGCTGGACGGAAGCCCGGACCCGGCAGCGTTTCGCCGCGGATGCCGCGACCCGCGCGGCTGCCAGGCTGCGGCTATTCACGGAGCAGCAGCACACCCACCATTCGGCGCTGTTCGAGGGCCGCGGCTACCGGATCGTGCGCTACTACAGCGAGATGCACCGACCCCTGGACGGCACGCTGCCCGAGCCCATACTGGACGACGGGTTCGAACTGGTGCCCTTCGGTCCCGAGCTGTACGAGGCGGTCCGGCAGGCGCACAACGACGCGTTCCGCGACCACTGGGGGAGCGAACCGCGCGACCAGGAGGCCTGGGCATTCGTGGTGAACGACCCGCTGGCGCGGCCGGACCTCAGCGCAGTCGTGGTGGAGAGGGCCGGCGGCAAGGTCGCCGGGTACCAGCTGGCCAGCCACGACGCCCAAAGCGCCGAGTCCCGCGGCTTCACAGAGGGCTACACCGAACTGCTCGGGGTGCGCCCGGAGTTCCGGGGCCGCGGGATTGCCCGGGCACTGCTGGCCAATGCGATGCGCCGCTTTGCCGCAGCCGGAATGGACAAGGCCGCCCTTGACGTGGACTCGGAGAATCCTACCGGAGCCCTGGCGCTCTACCTGAAAATGGGTTACGTAGCGGTCAACAGCAGCATGGCGTGGGACAGGGAGTTCTGACCCAATCCATCCGCGCGCTATCCGTCCACGCGCTATCCGTCCACGCGCTATCCGTCCACATCGTGGAGGTGATGGACGACGTCGTGCAGGAAGTACTGCGCGAACGTGAGCACTGTGAATTCCGAGCCGTTGCTGCGGGTGCCGGTCCGGCCCCAGTCCTGCTCCGGGACGCGGCTGAAAGACGCGGCGATCTGCTCGCCTTCGGCCGTCAGGGCGGCGCTTACCGCTGCCGGGTCGGCGCCGGCGTAATCCTGCTCGACCGCGGTCCGGTCCTGGTCCCAGTCTTCGAAGCGGGCGTTGTCCTCGGTGACCATCAAATCGAGCCGGTAGTCGAAGAGGGTGAACACATCCCGGACATGGCAGGCGTACTCCACGGCCGACCAGGTGTTCTGGTCCGGCCGTTCCGAGGCATCCGGTCGCCGCAGGACCGCACGCCAGCGCGGCAGCATGCTGGCCAGTGTTCCCGGCGTCGTCGCAGGGGTGATGGCAGAGGCGTCGAATCCGCACTCCGGGCAAGGCCGGGACAGCACCCAGGTCCAGTCTTTTTGATCGGGGACGATAGGCATGGAGGCAGTCTAGGCGAAGGAGTAAGGTTTGCACCGGGGGAAGGGCCTGGAAAGGGACATAGCCATGCTCAAGGATCAACCTGTCGGCGCCGTGCTGCCGGCCTCGGACATCGCCCGCGCACGCGATTTCTACCGCGACAAGCTCGGACTCGAACCCGACAACCCGGACGCCGGGGACAACCTGCAGTACACGTGCGGCGCCGGCAGCAGGTTCATGCTGTACCAGACGCCCCACGCCGGAACGGCAAAGAACACCCAGCTCGGATGGATGGTCACTGACCTGCCGGCCACGGTCGCGGAGCTCCGCGCGGCCGGGGTCGTCTTCGAGGACTACGATTTCCCGGGCCTGAAAACCGAGGACGGCATCGCCACCCTGCCGGACGGCAACTCCGCGGCGTGGTTCCTCGACAGCGAGGGCAACATCCTGAACGTGAATTCGGGGATGTAGCGCCGCAGGCTGATCCCGGGTGGCTGCGTTTGGCGGCTGTCCGGGACCGGACTGTGCCGGTCCAGGCCGTGCCGCCCGGCGGATTATCGGTGGCCGTTTGCCACAAGTGGCCGGAAAGCTGACGCTTTAGCGGCCGTCTGTGGCGAACGGGTGGACTTGGCCCCTCGCGAACGGGCGCAGATGGTGCTTGCCTAGGCCTCCGCCGCGGGTTCCTCGGTCCAGGCCATGCTCGGGCCGATCGCGTCGATCGCCTGCGAGAGCGGGATGCCGGAACCGTCGCGCCTGCCATGCTCGACCGGCAGCGACCGTGCAACCCCTGCCAGGGAGGATGCCTTCGCCGGGCCGTGGCCCGCCCAGGCGAGCAGCAGCGTGTCTTCGCCCTTGAGGAAGCGGTGCGCCCGGACGCCGGCCGTGCCGCGTCCCTTTGCCGGGTATTCCGTCAGCGGCGTGACCTTGGCGGCACCCGGCGCGGTACCGGGCAGGGCGCCTTCGGTGCCGGCGATCGTGACCACCACGGCGGCGTCGTCAGAGGAGCCGGCAGTGCCGAAGTGCAGCACCTGGTCTCCGGCAGCCAGCTTGATTCCGGCCATACCACCCGCCGTGCGGCCCTGCGGCCGGACCGCGGCGGCGCTGAAGTGCAGCAGCTGGCCCTGGCCCGTCACGAAGACCAGCTCGACGTCGTCGCCGGCGGCCGGTTCGACGCCCACCAAGGTGTCCTTGTCCTTGAGCGCGATCACTTCCCAGTCTTCGCGGTTGAGCGGGTAGTCCGGCTGGACGCGCTTGACCACGCCCTGCGCCGTTCCGATCGCCAGCACCTCATCCAGTGGCGCGAACGCGACGAGTGATTCGCCCTTGACCAGGGTGATGAAGTCCTTGGCGGGGACGCCGCCGGCCATGTTGGGGGTGCCCGAGGTGGGGGGCAGCACCGGCATGTCCATCACCTGGAGCCGCAGCATACGTCCCTGCGACGTGACCGCGGCGATCTCGCCGCGCGCGGAAGTCTTGATGACGGAGCGGAACACATCGTGCCGGGTCCGCGGCCCGGTTTCGGCGAGGCCGTCCTGGTTGGCCGTGCGGGCGATCTGGCCGGACACCGTCAGGATGGCCCAGCAGGGGTCGTCGGCGATTTCCAGGACCAGCGGGGCGGACTTGCCCTTGGCACCGGGTGCTGCCGTCAGGGCGGCAGCGACGGTGGGGGAGACTGCCTCGGATTCGAGCAGGACGGTCCGTCGCGGGGTGCCGTACTTGTCCGCGAGTTCGCCGAGTTCGTCGGAGACAAGCGTCCGCAGCATCTCGGGTGAGTCGAGGATGGCCTGAAGCTCGGCGATCTCCCGGCGAAGCTCCTCCTGTTCCTTCTCCAGCTCGATCCGGGAGTACTTGGTCAGCTGCCGGAGCCGGAGCTCCAGGATGTAGTTGGCCTGGATTTCGGAGAGGTCGTAAATGGACATCAGCCGGGTGCGGGCCTCCGCGGACTCGTCCGAGGAACGGATGATCTGGATGACCTCGTCGATGTCCACGATCGCTATGAGCATGCCCTCGACCAGGTGCAGTCGGTCCTTCTTCTTGCCCAGCCGGAAGGAGGTGCGGCGGCGCACCACGTCGATCCGGTGGTTGACGTAGACGGACAAGAGCTCCAGCAGGCCCAGGGTCTGCGGCTGGCCGTTGACCAGGGTGACGTTGTTGATGCCGAAGGAGTCCTCCATCGGCGTGAAGCGGTAGAGCTGCTGAAGCACGGCGTTCGGGTTGAAGCCGTTCTTCAGCTCGATCACGAGCCGCAGGCCGTGCTGGCGGTCGGTGAGGTCCACGACGTCGCTGATGCCGGTCAGCTTCTTGCCGTTGACCGCATCCTTGATCTTCTCGATCACCTTTTCCGGCCCCACCATGTACGGCAGTTCCGTGACCACCAGGCCGGTGCGGCGCGCCGAAAGCTGCTCGATCTCAACCTTGGCCCGGGTCTTGAAGGAGCCGCGTCCGGTGGCGTACGCGTCGCGGATGCCGTCCAGGCCCACGATCCGGCCGCCGGTGGGGAGGTCCGGGCCTGGGACGAACTTCATGATGTCTTCGAGCGCGGCGTCCGGTTGGTCGATTAGATGCCGGGCAGCCGCCACCACTTCGCCCAGGTTGTGCGGGGCCATGTTGGTGGCCATGCCCACGGCAATGCCGGTGGCGCCGTTGACCAGAAGGTTCGGGAACGCCGCCGGCAGCACCTCCGGTTGGGTGAGCTGGTTGTCGTAGTTGGGGACGAAATCGACCACGTCTTCATCGAGGTGGTCGGTCAGGGTCAACGCCGCCGCAGCCAGCCGCGCCTCGGTGTACCGCGGGGCGGCCGGGCCGTCGTCGAGCGAGCCGAAGTTGCCGTGGCCGTCGATCAGGGGCAGCCGCAGCGAGAAGTCCTGCGCCATCCGGACCATGGCGTCGTAGATGGCGGAGTCACCGTGCGGGTGCAGCTTGCCCATCACCTCGCCCACCACCCGGGCGCTCTTGACGTGGCCGCGGTCCGGGCGCAGACCCATCTCGCTCATCATGTACAGGATGCGCCGCTGCACCGGTTTGAGGCCGTCCCGGGCGTCAGGCAACGCCCGGGAATAGATGACTGAATAGGCGTACTCCAGGAACGAGCCTTCCATTTCGGAAGTGACGTCGATGTCGACGATGTTCTCGACAAAGTTCGCTGCGGAATCCTGGTTGGCTTTCCCTGCCGGGGGCGTGGTTTGGCGGCGTGCCATGAGGCTGGTCGGTCCTTCTAAGGGGTACTGAGCGTGTGCTGCGTAAGTTAATGACTAGGCTAAGCCTATGGTGGATCAGCCCGCGGACGGCGTATATCCGGAACATTGGGAAGCCGATGTCGTGCTGCGCGACGGCGGAACGGCGCATCTTCGCCCCATCCACCCCGCCGACGCCGACGCCGTGCAGGCCTTCCATGCGGGCCAGTCGCAGACCTCCATCTACATGCGCTTCTTCGCGTTCAAGTCCCGGCTTTCGGCCAAGGAACTTCAGCGATTCACCGAGGTCGATTACAACGACCGGGTGGCCCTCGTGATCACCATCGGCGGCGAAATCCTGGGCATCGGCCGCTACGACCGGCTCGACGACCCGGAAGAGGCGGAGGTGGCCTTCAACATCGCCGACGCCCATCAGGGCCGCGGCATCGGCTCCATCCTGCTCGAACACCTCGCCGCCGCGGCCCGGGAGCATGGTATCCGCAAGTTCAGCGCCGAGGTGCTCCCGGAGAACCGCAAGATGCTGATGGTCTTCTCGGACGCCGGTTACGACGTCAAACGGCACTTCGACGACGGCGTCGTGAGCCTAGAGTTCAACATCGACCCGACGGACAAGTCCCGGGCGGTGATGGAGTCCCGCGAGCACCGCGCCGAGGCGCGCAGCATTCAGGAACTCCTGGCCCCGGACTCGGTGGCTGTGATCGGGGCCAGCCGGCGATGGGGCACCGTGGGCTACCAGTTGCTGGAACACATCGTCGAGGGCTGCTTCACCGGCCCGGTGTACGCGATCAACCCCGAAGCCCTTGAACTGGCAGGCATGCTGTCCTTCGCCCGGCTCGCCGATGTCCCGGGCCCGGTCAAGCTCGCCATCATCGCTGTCCCGTACGACGAGGTTCCCAAGGTGGTTCAGGAGTGCGGGGAGGCCGGCGTCAAGGGCATCGTGCTTGCCACGGCAGGTTACGCGGACGACGGCGAACGCGGCCTCGCCCGGCAGCGTGAGCTGGTCCGCCAGGCCCGCGCCAACGGCATGCGTGTGATCGGCCCGGCGTCCCTCGGGATTGTCAACACCAACCCCGCCGTGTCCCTCAACGCCTCGATGGCGCCGTCATTGGCGCGCCGCGGCGCCCTGGGCCTGTTCAGCCAGTCCGCGGCGATCGGCGTTTCGCTGTACGCCGCCTCCAGCCGACGCCGCGTGGGCCTCTCCACGTTCCTCTCGGCCGGCAACCGCGCCGACGTGTCCGGCAACGACATGATGCAGTTCTGGGAGGACGACGCCGACACCACCGCCGTCGGGCTCTACCTCGAATCCATCGGCAACCCGCGCAAGTTTTCCCGGCTGGCCCGGAGGCTGGCGCGGACCAAACCGGTGATCGTGGCCAAGTCGGAGGCTATGGGCCTGAACCTGCCGCCGGGCCATTCGGTGCGCACCACGCAGGCGCCGCCCGAGGCCCTGGACGCCATGATGCGCCAGTCCGGGGTGACCCGGGTGGAGACGATCGAAGAGCTTATGGACGTGGCACAGATTGTTTCCAGCCAGCCGCTGCCCCAGGGGCCGGGCGTCGCCGTGTTCAGCAACTCCGGTGCGCTCGGCAAGGTGGTGGCGGACAGTGCGGCCGCGGCCGGGCTGGGAGTGGAACGCATCGTCACCGACGTCGACCTGGACACCGGCGTGTCGCGGGCGCTGCCGGCGCTGCGGCGCAGCCTGCAGGAGACGCTGGCCAACGAGTCGGTGCACGCCGTGGTGGTGGCCCTGCTGCCGGCCCGCGGGCTCACAGTCGAGAAGATCGGCGCGGTGCTGGCCGAGTGTTCGGCGGCCGCCGGGAAGCCGGTGGTGGCGGCCTTCACCGGCATCCTCGACCGCTCCATCTACGTCGAAGGCATGGTCGGCACCGCCGCGGAGGACGCCCCGCCTGAACCGGCTGCCGCGGTGCCCTGCTACTCCAACCCGGGGGCCGCCGTCGCCGCCCTCGCCGCGGTGGTCCGCTACGCCCAGTGGGTGGTCGGCGACCACGGCCTCTTCGTGGAACCCGACGGCTGCGATCCCGAAGCCGCCCACGAGGACCTGGAGGAGTTGCTCCGGCCCGTCGGAGGCGACCAACTGGTCCGGCTCGACCCGGCAGCCGCGGCGAAGCTGCTGGGCCGCTACGGCATCCGAGTGCTTGCCTCCGAGGGCTTCGAGAGCGACGACGACGCCGTTGCCGCGGCCGACCGGCTCGGCTGGCCCGTGGCGATCAAGACCACCGACCCGGCCCTGCGGCACCGCCTCGACCTCGGCGGGGTGCGCCTCGACATCCAGGACGCCGACTCGCTGCGCCGCAACATCGCCCAGATGCGCACGTCGCTGCAGCGCTACGGCTCGCCGTCCCTGGAAGTGCAATCCATGGCCCCGGTAGGTCAGGCGTGCACTTTCCGCGCTATCGAGGACCCGCTGCTGGGCCCGGTGGTGTCCTTCGGGCTGGCAGGCGACGCCGTCAACCTGCTCGACGACTGGGCCCACCGCGTTCCCCCGCTCTCCGGCGCCGACCTGCACGACTTCATCCGCGCGCCCCGCGCCTCCCGCAAACTCTTCGGCTACCAAGGCCTGCCTGCCGTCGACGTCGCGGCGCTCGAGGACCTGGCGGCCCGGCTCGCCCGGCTCAAGGACACCCACCCGGAGATCGCCCTGGTGGAGTTCAACCCGGTCCTGGCCGGACCCGAGGGCGCCGTGATCCTGGCCGCCGACGTCCGGATTGCGAACGCCGCCCAGCGCACCGACACGGCGCGGCGCGCCATGCGCAGCTAGCAGCGCCGGCCGCCGCGCAGGGGCAGGGCCCTGCGCCGCACGCCCGGCGGCGCAGTTAGCAAGTCCCCGGCCGATCTGTGAAAATGGAAGCCATGAGCTCCCAGCCGCCAGCACCCCAGCCCCAGGCGTCCGTCCCCGGCCGCCTCGGGCAGCACCAAGGCCCGCACGACCACAGCGCGCAGGGCCAGAGCCTTGAAGGGGCCCTTCAGCAGGCCGGCTTTTACCCCCGCCTGGTGGCCGACGTCGTCGCCGACGCCCTGGACTGCCGCGACTGCGTGGCCCACCTGGTCCACCTAGAGACCCACTTCGACCGGGCCGAGGTGCGCCGGCACATCACCGTGCTGGTGCTGACCGAGGACATGCTGGTCATCACCCACGTGGACGACCAGCAGCTCGACGAGGCCGGCGAGCAGATCGTCGCCCAGGTCTCCACCGAATCCGTTCCGGTGACGCAGATCCGCTCCGTCGTACTCAGCTACGTCTACGCCCAGCCGCAGGACTACAAGCCTTCCGACCCGGTCCGGGAGCTGACCCTGTCGATCGCCTGGTCCGGCGGCCAACGCCTCGACATGGGCCCGGCCAGCTGCGGCGACCCGCAGTGCGAAGCCGACCACGGCTACAGCGGCACGATCGCGCAGGAGGACATTGTGCTGCGGATCAGCGCCGAAGCTGACGGCCTGCAGGCCGTCCAGGACGCCAAGCTCTTCGCCCGGGCGCTCCGGGCCGTGAACACCGGATCCACCGCCCCCGCCGCGCACGGCGTGTCCGCGCTGCCGCCGCGATCCCGCGCCGGCGTCTTCGGTAACCGCCTCAGCCGCGGCCACCAGCGCTGAGATGTTGCCGGACCGCGCCTCCGGGTTCCCGGAACCAGGACCGCAGACACCCCTCCGGGCCGCCGGGGGTCCTGCCACCCTGCCGGCACCCCCCGCCTACGGGGAGCGTTCCATCGCCGAGGTCTTCAGCAGCGCCGCGGCCAGCCTGGGCGTTCCCGGCTTCGAGAACCGGTTGAACCTTCCCGCCGCCAAGCATGTTTGCGTTGTGCTGGCCGACGGCCTGGGCCGGCAACTGCTCAAGCAGAAGTCCGCGCACACGCCGTTCCTGCGCTCGGTGCTGCAGGCCGGCCAGGGCGACGTGCCGGTCTGGCTTGATTCCGCGTTCCCGTCCACCACGGCCGCGTCGCTGGCCAGCTTTGGCACCGGCCTGCCCGCCGGCCAGCACGGGATGGTGGGCTATGACGTCCTCGACCCGGACCAGGACCGGGTGGTCAACCTGCTTAACGGCTGGGATCCCGGCGTCGACCCGCAGCAATGGCAGCCGATGCCGACCGTATTCGAACGGGCCGCCGGGCACGTGGACGTCAGCACCGTCGGCCTGCCGCGGTTCAGCGATTCCGCGATGACCCGGGCCGCGCTCCGCGGCGGACGCTTCGTGGCCGGGACGACGGCGCACGCCCGGACGGCGGCCGCGGCGGAGGCCATGGCGGGGGCGGAGAGCTCGCTGATGTACTTCTATGTCCACGAACTGGACAAAGCCGGTCACCGCTACGGTTCGCAGGCCCCGCAGTGGGAACACCAGCTCGAGGAGCTCGACGCCACGGTGCGGCGGCTCGGTGCCTCCCTCCCCGCAGGCACCACGGTGCTGGTCACCGGGGACCACGGCATGGTGGACGTGCCGGAATCGCAGCGGATCGACTATTCCGCGGAGGCTGACCTGATCGCCGGGGTGCGGCACACAGCGGGGGAGCCGCGGATGGTCCACCTCTACCTTGAGGACGGAGCCGACGACGCCGGGCGGCTGCGCCTGCTGGCGGCCTGGCGGGCTCGCTTCGGCGACCGGATCTGGGCGTTCACCCGGGAGGAAGCGGTGGCCGCAGGGCTGTTCGGGGAGCTGCGGGGCCCGGTCGGGCCGCGGATTGGCGATGTGATGATCGCCGCCCGCGACGCGGTGGCCTTGTACGACACCCGACGCGTCCCGGCCCGGGCGCTTGAGGTGGTGGGCCAGCACGGCTCACTGACCAAAGCCGAACGTGAGGTCCCGTTACTGTGCTTCAAGGCCGAGGGGAAGGCCGGCGGAGCCAGGACCCGAAAAGCCGCCGGGCCGGCAAGCCGCCGCTGAGCCACCGCCCGTTGAGCCACCGCTGAGCCACCGCCCGTTGAGGGCAGGATTCCGGCCGCTTGGTTGAGGCTAGTTCCTGGGGAGCTAGTCCAAGCGAGGTTAGTCCGTGCGGGGTTAGTCCGTGCGGGTGCCGAACACAATCTCATCCCAGCTGGGCACACTGGAGCGCTTCGGCTTTGCGGGCTGTCGTTCGGGCGTTTCCAGCTCCCGCTCGCCGCGTGGGGTTTCGCCGCGGGCGGCATCTGCGCTGGGCGGATCGGTGCGTGACGGGCCAGCAAGTGACTGGTCAGTCCGGGAGTCGGACTGCCGCCGCGACGGTCCGCCGCCCAGCAGCTCGTCCAGGCCCGGGCTTGACGTCGGACCGGAGCGGACCGGGCGCAACTGCGACGCTGCGATGGTGATCTCGCGGGTTTCGGTGCTGACTCCGTCGTGCAGCTTCAACGCGTCGTCGTCGTCCTGGTGCCGCGGCGCCAGGCTCAGGCGCGCCAGCATGGAGGGCCGTGCATCCCGGCGTCGCGTCAATGAATCCGGCACCGCGTCCGGGC
Organism: Arthrobacter sp. UYEF3; assembly: GCF_040546245.1. Lineage (NCBI taxonomy): Bacteria > Bacillati > Actinomycetota > Actinomycetes > Micrococcales > Micrococcaceae > Arthrobacter > Arthrobacter sp. UYEF3. The sequence goes on along the minus strand of NZ_JBEPNK010000013.1, from coordinate 65,080 downwards.
CGGGGACGGAGTGCGGTTCGGCCTTGGCAGCCGGTGCGTTTTCTTCCGCCGCCGCGGGTTCCGCGGAAGCCTCGTCGACGGCGTCGTCGTCGGTTGTCTCCGGCGGGGGCACCTCGGACGGCCGGGGGTGGGCGGCCGGCACGCCGTTGGTCAACAGCAGCGCGAGGGCATCGTCAGCGTCCTCGTCCACGCCGAGGCGCTGCCCGCGGCGGGAACGGAGCATGTCCAGCAGCCCGTCGGCGTCCTTTTCCTGCGGGCCGCCGAGGGACTGCACTCCGTACGGTTGGCCGCCGTTTAGCTGAACGATGCTGAGCTGCGCGGTGGCGGTTCGTGCCGCGGCCTCCGCGTCGGTTTCAAAATCAAAGGGGCGGTCGGAAACCGCGGAGAGCCGGCGGGGCGGGACGGGACCATCCATCGGCTCCAGTTCGCTGAGCTGTTGAGCCCAGCGGTTTGCGTTCTGCAACGATTTGCGTGCCGGGCTGAACGTCCACATGGCGGGCGGTTCTTCACCGATTGCTCCATGGGCGCCGGACTGCGCTTGGAACCGGGCCACCACGTTCCAGCTGCCGTCCGGGCGGCGCCACGAGTCCCACTCCACGGAGGACGGTTCGATCCCGTGGGCCTGGAGCCGGTGCGTGACCATGTCGTCCAGCGTCGCGGGATGGTCGCCGAAGAATGAGCGGTAGCTGTCGTGTCCAGCGGACGGTGACGCCACTTCGATTTTCCGGGCCTGCTGGGCGACGTATTCGCGTTCGGCCAGCACGGGCCCCTCGTAGCGCTGCACCTTGGCCAGCGGGATGCCGGACAGGCCGGCCACCTCCTCGGCGGTGGCACCGCTGCGGATCCTCGCCTGGATGTCGCGCGGGGACATGGAAATGGGCTCGGCGCCCACGCCGGGACCGGCCTTGGCCGGCGTCCGGCTGGCCGCCGCCCGAAGTGCCTCATCGATCGGCAGCTGGAACATCTCGCCGCCGGTGCCACTCAACAGGACATGCTCCCCGTCGTCGTGGACGCCTACAAGCCGTAGATCCTGCATACAAATCCTCCACCCTGGCATTACTAACAGTCGAAACTCTGCCACCGATGGGCTGCAATTCCGGTTAAGAGGGAGGGCGCGCCGTGATTTTCCGCGACTTTTCGCCCCCATTCGGGCCGGCCCGGGCCGGTATCCCCGGCGCCGGACCGCTGGCCTCTGGCGTTTCGGCGGGGAGTTAGGCAAAATTACCCGACGTCGGGCACAAAAAGCGCAGGTCCGGCGTTGACGTCGGTGAACCGGACCCGGACCGGGCCGCGGGGGTATCAGCCCCGCCGGTTCGGAGGCGGCGAACCAACCTAACGAGTGCGGAGTGTGAGCAACAACCAATGGCGACAGACTACGATGCGCCGCGCAAAACGGAAGAAGACCTCAACGAGGACTCCATCGAGGAACTGAAGTCGAGGCGTGCGGAGAAGCCCTCTGCAGTGGTTGATGTAGACGAAACCGACCTCGCTGAGGGCTACGAACTCCCGGGCGCGGACCTGTCCGGCGAGGAGCTGCTGGTCCGGGTTTTGCCCGCCCAGGCAGACGAATTTACCTGTGCCTCCTGTTTCCTCGTCCGCCACCGCTCGCAGATCGCCCGCGACACGGACGGCCTCAAGTACTGCACGGACTGCGAGGGCTGAACCGGAGTACGGCTAGCGCGACAGGGCCGCGACGAGCTCGTCCGGGTGACGGGTGGAGGCAAGCCAGTACGGTGTGCGGTCCGCGGGATCGGTGATCTCGATCCGGACCACCGGGTCGATCCAGCCGCGGATGCACATAAAGGCCAGGCCGTTGAGGCGGGGGCCGCGCTCCGCCGTCGCCTCGGCGCCGCGGAAGGCGCCGGCGACGCCTACGAAGCGGCGTTCAATCGTTGCCCGCCCGACCTGCACAGTTCCGGCCGTGACCGAGATGGAAGGGGTGGAGAGGATCAGGAGCGCTACCAGGATCACGAAGAGCACCACGGCTGCGGTGATGCCGGCGGCAATGCTGATCGGTGCGAACACCAGGATGCCGGCCCCGGCCAGCCCGGCAGCCACCAGCCAGATCCAGAAACTCGGCCAGAGCTTCTCGGCGAAGAGGACGGCGGCGTCGTCGGGGGTGCTGTTGGAGGCAGGCGTGGTTGCGCTGGATTCGGGCATGAGCCCAGCTTTCCACTTTTCCCGGGGTATTTCACCTTGGCCACCGGCTGGGGCAGCCGCGCATCCGCGGCGGCGGCCCGGTAGGCCGTTCTTCAGCGCGGGCGTTACAGTGGGGAACTGTGACTGAAGAATCTACTGCCCTGAACACCCTGCCGGCAGGGCCCGCAGCCAGCGGCGTCCCGGCTTACGGAGCCCCCACCCTGTCGGTGCAGCTGAAGATGCTCGACGACGGCCTGGAGCCGCCGTCGTATGCCCACCCTGGCGACGCCGGCGCGGACCTGCGCGCGCGCGAGGACGTCGTGCTCCGGCCGGGGGAGCGGCGGCTGGTGCCCACGGGCGTATCCATCGCTCTTCCGGACGGCTTTGTCGCCTTGATCCACCCGCGCTCCGGCCTGGCCACCAAGCACGGACTGACGGTGGTGAACGCTCCGGGCACCGTGGACGCCGGCTACCGCGGGGAGATTGCCGTGACACTGCTGAATACTGACCGTGACGAGGCGATTGAACTGCGGCGCGGCGATAGAATTGCACAAATGGTCATCCAGCGTGTGGAGTACGCGGAGTTCGTGCCCGTCCAGGAGCTTAGCGATTCGGTCCGCGGCGGCGGCGGTTTCGGCTCCACCGGCGGTTTTGGGACCGCCGGGGCCTGAATCCGGCTCGACAGGCTGAACTCCCGTGCGCCGGCCGAGGGCTTCGTACGGGATCACAACTAAGGAGAAAACCCGATGGTTTTTGGGCGTGGCAAAAAAGCCAAGCAGGAGCTGCTGACGGACACCGGCGCAGCCGGCGAGGCGGAAGCTGTTGAAACCGGCGAAGCCGGCGAGGCTGAAGCTGTTGAAACCGGCGCAGCCGGCGAGGCGTCGGACCATGCTGTCCGCGGCGCCGGTCCCTACGACGTCTCGGAGATCGATGACCAGGACGGCTACGTGGACCTCGGCGCCCTGCTGATCTCACCGCGGGAAGGGTTACAGCTCCGGCTCGAGGTCGAGGAGGCTACCCAGCGGGTCGTGGGGGTCACCCTGGACCTGGACGGGTCCAGCCTGCAGCTTCAGGCCTTCGCCGCGCCCCGCTCCGAGGGCCTCTGGGAAGAAATCCGCGAGCAGATCGGCCAGTCCGTGGGCAGCCAGGGCGGACAGGTGAATGAGATCGAGGGCCACTTCGGCATCGAACTGGTGGCCAAGCTGCCCGCCGGTGACGGTAGCGAGGGGTATCGGGTGGCCCGGTTCATCGGCGTCGACGGCCCCCGTTGGTTCCTCCGCGGTGTTCTGGGCGGGGAGGCTGCGCTGGACCGGACGGCCGCCGCCGGTCTTGAGGAGCTGTTCCGGCAGATCGTCGTGGTGCGGGGCGAGAACCCGATGCCGCCGCGCGACCTGTTGCAGCTCCGCCTTCCCCGGGACTCGGGCGCCGCGGTGCCGCAGGATGCCCCGGAGTTCGAGCAGCCCGAGCGCGGACCGGAGATCACCCAGATTGGTTGATGCCCCGGGTACGGAGCCCGCCGCCGCCGTGCCGGTGCGAGGCTTACCGGAGCGCGGACGGGTATTCTGCCGCGGCTTCATTGAGTCCGTGACCTATGCCCCGGCCGCCGAGGTTGCCGCCTTTACGGCGATCGTCACCGACCATGACTCCCCGTCGCCCAAGGACCGTCCGGCACCGGCCAGCCATGCGGCCCAGCCGCCCGCCCGGCGTCAGCGTGGTCCCGTGGCCGCCGACCGGCTCCGTGTGATCTGGCTGGGGAGGCGCCGCATCCCCGGGGTCAGGGCGGGCCTGGAGCTCCGGCTTGAGGGCATGGTCACGGTCCGCGACGGGTTGCCCACGATGTTCAATCCGCGCTACGAAATACTGTCCCGCCAGGAGGAGCAATGAGCACACCCGAACGCCCCCAGTCGGGAAGTGATCTGCCTGGCACTCCCCAGCCGGCAACCGGGCCGGACCACACCGGATCTGGCAGAGCCGGGTCCGAGGGACCCGCGCAGCCCACCGTCGCGCAATTCGCCGAGAGCTACGCGGCCAAGGCCGGCCTGCACCGCTCCGACAACGGCAACATCGATGTACTCAAGAGCGCCGGCGGCGTTCAAGGCATCGCTGAAAGCATCCTTCCAGGGCTGGTCTTCCTGATCGCCTTCACCGTGACCCGCGAACTGCCGGCGGCCCTTGTCTCCGCGCTGGTCGTGGCCGCGGGATTCACTCTCGCGCGGCTGGTCCAGCGCAAGCCGCTGACGCAGGCGCTGGCCGGCATTGTCGGCGTCGGGCTCTCAGCGTGGCTGGCGAACTCAACCGGCAAGGCGGAGGACTTCTACGTGCTGGGGTTCTTTACCAACATCGGTTACATCCTCGCGATGACCATCTCGATCGCGGTGCGCTGGCCCGTCGCCGGGCTCCTCTTCGGTTTCATCCGGAACGAGGGCCTGGACTGGCGCAAGCACCCGGCGCGGGTCAAGGCGTACCGGATCGGCACCTGGGTGATCGTCTCGGTCTTGGCACTGCGCCTGCTTGTCCAGGTCCCGCTGTACCTGATGGGGGAGCCGGGCCTTGCTGGCCTGGCAACCACCCGGCTGATCATGGGAGCGCCGCTGTACATCCTGGGGATGTGGGTGGCCTGGCTGCTTACCCGTCCCGCGCCGGCCCCGGTCGGCGGTCCGGCCTAACCCGCCTGACTCGCAGCAGGGGCCGTTTTCAGCCCTCAAAACGGCCCCTGCTGCGAGTCAGTCGAATCGGTCCGCCTAACCGTCGAAGCCGTCGTCGCCGGAGGGCTGGGCCTCGCGGCTGTGCTGGTCCTCGGGCGCCGAGAGCACGGCGCGCAGACCGTCCTCGGCGACGATCGTGGTGACGAAGAACAACTCGTCGCCGCCGTCGATCACGTCATCCCGGCTCGGCGTGATCGGTGCCTGGTCGCGCAGGATCGCCACCAGGCTCGCGTCCTCCGGCCAGTCGATGTCGCCCACGGTCAGGCCGATCACATGCGAATCGTGCGGCACCGTGAATTCCACCAGCGAGGACACCCCGGTCTGCAGGGTCAGCAGCCGGACAAGGTCGCCGATCTCCACCGCTTCCTCCACCAGGGCCGTCATCAGCTGAGGGGTGTTGACCGCGACGTCGACGCCCCAGGAATCGTCAAACATCCAGTCGTTCTTCGGGTTGTTGACCCGGCCGACGGTCCGGCCGACGCCGAATTCGGTCTTGGCCAGCAGCGATACCACCAGGTTCACCTTGTCATCGCCGGTCGCGGAGACCACGACGTCGGCGTCCTCCAGCCGGGCGTCCTTGAGGGTGCTCAGTTCGCAGGCATCGCCGACCAGCCAGTGCGCCCCGCGCAGCCCGCTGCGGCCGATCACCTCGGGCTTGAGGTCGATCAGCAGGATCTCGTGTTTGTGGGACAGCAATTCGCGGGCGATCGAGGAACCGACGCTGCCCGCCCCGACGATGACGACTTTCACTAGGACTCCTTGGCGGGGGATTTGGCGAGAATGTGGGCAACCTCGGACGTGCGGTCCACGCCCAGCATGGCGTGGACCGTGTCGCCGTCCTGGTACAGGGTTCCGGGCCCGGGGAGGATGCCCTCGCCGAAGCGGGTGAGGTAGGCGACGCGGATGCCGGCGGCCTTTTCGATCGCGGTCAGCGGGTGGCCGATCCAGCCGGTGTCGACCTCCACCTCGGCCAGCAGCAGTCGGCCGGAGGGGTCGCGGAAATCGCCGGAGAGGTGCTGCTCCGGCAGAATTCTGCGCAGCACCTGGTCCGCGCTCCAGCGCACCGCCGCGACCGTGGGGATACCCAGCCGCTGGTAGATCTCCGCGCGGCCCGGATCGTAAATCCGTGCCACGACATGCGGGACGTGGAACGTCTCGCGGGCCACCCGGGTGGCCAGGATGTTCGAGTTGTCACCGCTGGAGACGGCGGCGAAGGCGTAGGCCTCCTCAACCCCGGCCTGCTTCAGCGTTTCCCGGTCGAAGCCGACGCCGGTGACCTTGCGGCCGGAGAATCCGGTCCGGAGCCGCCGGAAAGCACGGTCGTCCTGGTCGATGATCGCGACCGAATGGCCGGCGTCCTCGAGTGTGTGCGCCAGGGTTGCCCCGACACGGCCACAACCCATGATCACGAAGTGCGCCACCCGTGCCTCCTCTAGCTTCTGTGTGTCTGTTGCTGGGTCAACAATACCGGCCGGCGGCGTCCCGGAGCCGGTCCGACGGCGGTGCGGCCCGCCGCCTGTTCGGGCCGCCGTCCGGCGGGAGTCGGATTTCGCCGTCATGACATCGCGTCCGAATCAGACTAGCTTTGTCTGGTGCTGACAATTTTCAATGCCGTGAAGCGGGTGCTGGTAGGCAGGCCCTTCCGGAACGACCGTCTGGCCCACACCCTGCTGCCCAAGCGCATCGCGCTGCCGATCTTCGCCTCCGATGCGCTCTCCTCGGTGGCCTACGCACCGGATGAAATCCTGCTCACCCTGGCCCTGGCCGGCGTCAGCGCCGTGGCCTTCTCGCCGTGGGTGGGGCTCGCCGTCATGGTGGTGCTGCTGACCGTCGTGGCGTCCTACCGCCAGAACGTCCACGCCTACCCCTCCGGCGGCGGGGATTACGAGATCGCCAACGTAAACCTGGGCAAGTACGCGGGCCTGACCGTCGCGGCGGCGCTCCTCGTGGACTATGTGCTCACCGTCGCGGTGTCGATGTCCTCGGCCGCCGCCTACCTCACCACCGCCGTCCCTTCGCTGCACGGCCAGCAAGCCGCGATCGCCACGATAGGCGTCGTCCTCCTGGCCCTGGTGAACCTGCGCGGCATCCGCGAAGCCGGCAGCGTCTTCGCCGTGCCGACCTACATCTTCATGTTCTCGATCCTCGGCATGACCGCCGTCGGCATCTTCCAGGCCGCCACCGGCCAGCTCGGCCAGGCGGCGTCGTCCGAGTTCCAGATCATCCCGGCGCCGGGCTTCGACGAGGGACTGGTGGGGCTGACCGGCGCGTTCCTGCTGCTGCGGGCGTTCTCCTCCGGCGCCGCCGCGCTGACCGGCGTGGAGGCCATCAGCAACGGCGTCCCGAACTTCCAGAAGCCCAAGAGCAAGAACGCCGCGACCACGCTGCTGCTGCTCGGCGTGATCGCAGCCTCCATGCTGGCCGGCATCATTTACCTCGCCAACGCCACCAAGGTACACATCGTGCTGGACCCGGCGAAGGAGTTCCTGCTCAACGGCCAGCCGGTGGACGAGGGCTACATCCAGAACCCGGCCATCAGCCAGATCGCGGAGACCGTCTTCGGTGCCGGTTCCATCCCGTTCTACGTCGTGGTGGCCGCCACCGGGGTCATCCTGGTGTTCGCCTCGAACACAGCCTTCAACGGCTTCCCCGTGCTCGGCTCGATCCTCGCCCAGGACGGCTACCTGCCGCGCCAGCTCCGCACCCGCGGCGACCGGCTCGCCTTCAGCAACGGTGTCCTGGCTCTGGCCGCCGGCGCACTGGTGCTGATCATCGCATTCAACGCCGACGTCACCAAGCTCATCCAGCTCTACATTGTGGGTGTCTTCATCTCCTTCACCCTGAGCCAGCTCGGCATGATCCGGCACTGGGGCCGCGAGCTTAAACTCGCCAAGGACCCGGCCACCAAGCTGCGGATGATCAAGTCGCGCACCATCAACTCGATCGGCTTCGGCATGACCGGCCTGGTCCTGGTGATCGTGCTCATCACCAAGTTCGAGCAGGGCGCCTGGATCGCGCTGCTGGCAATGTTCGTGCTCTTCCTGATCATGTGGAGCATCCGGGCGCACTACGACAACGTGGCCAAGGAACTCGCGGTGGACGAGGACTCTTCGCCACGGGCGCTGCCCACCCGCGTCCACGCCGTGCTGCTCGTCTCGCATGTCCGCAAACCGGTGCTCCGGGCGCTGGCCTACGCCCGGGCCTCGCGGCCCTCCCGGCTGGACGCCATCACGGTGGACATCAGCGCCGAGGAGACCGAACAGACGTTGGCGGACTGGGAGAAACTGGATATCCCGGTGCCGTTGACGGTGCTGGCCAGCCCGTTCCGTGAGACGGTCACACCGATCATGGAGTACATCAAAAACATGCGTCGCGATTCGCCCCGCGACCTGATCGTGGTCTATATCCCGGAATATGTCGTCGGGAAATGGTGGGAGCAGCTGGTGCATAACCAGACGGCGCTGCGGATCAAGACCCGGCTTCACTTCGAGCCCGGCGTCATGGTGGCCAGTGTGCCGTGGCAGCTCAAATCGTCCGAAGAATCGAAAAACCTGCAGGATATCCAGTGAACACCGTCAGCACCGACCCGGCCCGTACCGAGCTCGTCGTCGACGTCGGCCCCGTCGCGCACGGCGGCCACTGCGTGGCCCGGCACGAGGGCCGCGTGATCTTCGTCCGGCACGGTATCCCGGGCGAAAAGGTCCGGATTCGGCTCACCGACGACGGCGGGTCCGCCAAGTTCTGGCGCGCCGACGTCGTCGAGGTGCTGGAGCCCTCCCCGGACCGGGTGGATCACTTCTGGCACGCTGCCGACGCGCAGCGCTCCTGGTCCCACGGCCACCCGCCGGTCGGCGGCGCTGAGCTGGGCCACATCTCGCTTCGACGCCAGCGCAGCCTCAAAGCCGAGGTCCTGGCCGAACAGCTGCGCCGGCTGGCCGGCGTCGAGCTCCCGGCGGCGGGGGAGTCGATAGTCGAGGCCGTGGGAGAGGCTGCGGCCCCCGCCGGGACTGCCACCGGCCTGGCCTGGCGGACCCGCGCCGGGTTCGCCGTTACGCCCGGCGGCAAGCTCGGCATGCACGCGCACCGCAGCGATGAGGTGTTTCCGGTCCGCGAGATGCCGCTGGCCGTTGAGGGCATCAATTCGCTGCGACTCTGGGACCTCGACCTGCAAGGCATCGAGCGGGTCGAGGTCGCGGCGCCCGGAAACGGTTCGCGGCCGCTGGTGCTCCTGGTGCCGGCAGCCGGGGCCCGGTCCAAGCGGCTCAGCGCCGCCCTGGCCCAGTTGCCGGACGACGTTTCGGTGGCCCGCGTGGACCCGGGCACGGGGGCGGTCACGCAGCTCCGCGGCCGCACCTGGGTGCAGGAAACCGCGGCGGGCCACGATTATCGGGTCACCGGGGACGGGTTCTGGCAAATCCACCGCGACGCCCCGGAGACCCTCGCGGCGGCGGTGACCGGCTTCCTGCACGACGGCGGCTACCTGGGCGCAGGGTCTGTGGTGGCTGACCTTTACGCCGGCGCCGGGCTTTTCACCGCGCCTCTCGCCGACGCCGTCGGCGTCACCGGCTCCGTACTGTCCGTGGAGGGCGCCCAGGGCACCAGCCGGGATGCCCGCAAGAACCTGCACGGCGCGTCCCAGGTCGAAATCGTCCAGGGCAAAGTTGAGCGGGTGCTGCGGCAGACGCCACGCAATTTTGATGCCCTGATCCTGGACCCGCCACGGGCCGGCGCCGGCAAGGCGGTGGTCAACCAGCTGGTTGCGGCGGGTCCCCGGGCGATCGCCTACGTCTCCTGCGATCCGGCGTCCTTCGCGCGGGACGTGGGCTACTTCCAGCAGGCCGGCTGGGGACTCGCGGGGCTGCGCGCCTTCGACCTCTACCCGCATACCCACCACATGGAAACTGTGGCGTTACTGACTCCGCAGCGCTGATGCCACTACTATGGCGGTAGTAGTCCGTCGTCGCGCCGGCGTCCCTTTTCCATGGCGGCTGTTGAGTCATCAGGGCAGTGCCCTGTGGTTTCAAGAGTTGTGTTCAAGTGTTTCGCCTTAGTTAGGCTTGCCTAACTAGCAAGGGGTCTGCGGCGCGGCAAAGATGAAACTGTTGCGAGAGGAGTCCTGCGATGAGCATTGTGGACAGCTTCGGTTCAAAAGGCAAACTTAATGTAGCCGGTACCGAATACGAAATTTTCCGGTTGAACTCCGTTGAAGGTGCAGAAAACCTTCCGTTCAGCCTCAAGGTATTGCTTGAAAACCTGTTGAGGACCGAGGACGGCGCGAACATCACGGCCGACCATGTCCGTGCACTGGCCGGTTGGGATCCCAACGCCCAGCCCGACACTGAAATCCAGTTCACGCCGGCGCGCGTGATCATGCAGGACTTCACTGGCGTGCCCTGCGTTGTGGACCTTGCCACCATGCGGGAGGCCGTGAAGGAACTCGGCGGTGACCCCAAGCGGGTTAATCCGCTGGCGCCGGCGGAAATGGTCATCGACCACTCCGTGCAGATCGACGTCTTCGGTAACTCCGGCGCACTGGAGCGCAACATGGAGATCGAGTACCAGCGCAACGGTGAGCGCTACCAGTTCCTCCGCTGGGGCCAGACCGCGTTCGATGACTTCAAGGTCGTCCCGCCGGGTACCGGCATCGTGCACCAGGTCAACATCGAGTACCTGGCCCGCACGGTGATGACCCGTGAGATTGACGGGGTGCTCCGCGCCTACCCGGACACCTGCGTCGGCACCGACTCGCACACCACCATGGTCAACGGCATGGGCGTGCTCGGCTGGGGCGTCGGCGGCATCGAGGCCGAAGCTGCCATGCTCGGCCAGCCCGTCTCCATGCTGATTCCGCGCGTCGTGGGCTTCAAGCTGACCGGGTCCATCCCGGCCGGCGCCACCGCCACCGACGTGGTGCTGACCATCACCGAACAGCTGCGCCAGCACGGCGTGGTCGGCAAGTTCGTGGAGTTTTACGGCGAAGGCGTCGCGGCCGTTCCGCTGGCCAACCGCGCCACCATCGGCAACATGAGCCCGGAGTTCGGCTCCACCGCCGCGATGTTCCCGATCGACGACGTCACCCTCGACTACCTGCGCCTCACCGGCCGGTCCGAGGAAAACGTCGCCCTCGTGGAGGCGTACGCGAAGGAACAGGGCCTCTGGCACAACCCCTCCCGCGAGATCAAGTTCTCCGAGTACCTTGAGCTGGACCTGTCCACGGTGGTCCCGTCGATCTCCGGCCCGAAGCGCCCGCAGGACCGCATCATCCTCACCGAGTCCAAGGCCCAGTTCCGTGAGGACCTGCGCAACTACGTGAAGGAAGACCTCGCCGACGGCAGCCTGGACGAAGCGATCGACGAAAGCTTCCCGGCGTCCGACTCGCCGTCGTTCACGGCCTCCTCGACGCACCTCACGGAGCAGGCGCCGCACGCACACGGACCGCACTCCAACGGACGCCCGTCCAAGACCGTGGCGGTCAAGACCGCCGACGGCCGGGAGTTCGAGCTGGACCACGGCGCGGTGTCGATCGCCTCGATCACGTCCTGCACCAACACGTCCAACCCGTCCGTGATGCTGGCTGCCGCACTCCTGGCCCGCAATGCCGTCGACAAGGGCCTGACCTCGAAGCCCTGGGTCAAGACCTCCGTGGCCCCCGGCTCCAAGGTCGTCACCGATTACTACAACAAGTCGGGTTTGACCCCTTACCTGGAGAAGCTCGGCTTCTACATCGTCGGCTACGGCTGCGCGACCTGCATCGGCAACTCCGGCCCGCTGGACGCGGAGATCTCCGAGGCCATCCAGGCCAACGACCTTTCAGTCACGGCCGTGCTGTCCGGCAACCGTAACTTCGAAGGCCGGATCAACCCGGACGTCAAGATGAACTACCTGGCCTCCCCGCCGCTGGTCATCGCGTACGCCCTGGCCGGCACCATGGACTTCGACTTCGAGAACGACGCCCTGGGCCAGGACGAGGCCGGCAACGACATCTTCCTGAAGGACATCTGGCCGAATCCGGTCGAGGTCCAGCAGGTCATCGATTCCTCGATCGACAAGGAAATGTTCGCCCGCGGCTACGAGGGTGTCTTCGAGGGCGACGACCGCTGGAAGGCTCTGTCCACCCCGGCCGGCGACACCTTCGCCTGGGACGAGAAGTCCACCTATGTCCGGAAGCCCCCGTACTTCGAGGGCATGCAGGCGACACCGGAGCCCGTCCAGGACATCACCGGCGCCCGTGTGCTGCTCAAGCTCGGCGACTCCGTTACCACGGACCACATCTCCCCGGCCGGTTCCTTCAAGTCGGACACCCCGGCCGGGCAGTATCTGCTGGCCAACGGGGTGGAGCGCAAGGACTTCAACTCCTACGGCTCACGCCGCGGCAACCACGAAGTCATGATCCGCGGCACCTTCGCGAACATCCGGATCAAGAACCAGCTTCTCGACGGCGTTGAGGGCGGCTTTACCCGCGACTTCACCCAGGCCGACGGCCCGCAGGCCTACGTCTACGACGCCGCGCAGAACTACCAGACCGCCGGCACCCCGCTGGTGGTCCTGGCCGGCAAGGAGTACGGCTCCGGCTCGTCCCGTGACTGGGCCGCCAAGGGCACCGCACTGCTGGGTGTCAAGGCTGTCATCGCCGAAAGCTACGAGCGCATCCACCGCTCCAACCTGATCGGCATGGGCGTCCTGCCGCTGCAGTTTCCGGCCGGCGAGAACGCCGCCGGCCTGGGCCTGACCGGCACGGAAACCTTCGCCGTTGAAGGCGTCACCGCCCTCAACGACGGCACCACGCCGAAGACCCTCAAGGTCACCGCGACGGCCGAAGACGGCTCCACCAGGTCCTTCGATGCGGTCCTGCGCATCGATACCCCGGGCGAAGCCGACTACTACCGCAACGGCGGCATCCTGCAGTACGTACTCCGCCAGATCTCCGCCCACTAGCGGTAGCTGAGCAGTACAGCAGGTCAGCAGTACAGCAACTGAGCAGTACAGCAACTGAGCAGTACAGCAGCTGAGCAGTACAGCAGCTGAGCAGTACGGCGCGAAAGCCCCGGCCCGTTCCGACGGACCGGGGCTTTCGCGTCCCCGGCGCCTCCCCGACAGGTGCCCGGCACCCGGTCCCGCTGCGAGGCGTTAGAGTTAAACGGCATGTCTACCACCCGAAGGAGGGGCCGTTGGGAATCTTGGAGACCATCCGGAGTCCGCAGGACCTGAGTAAGTTGTCCCAGGCGCAGCTGGATCAGCTGGCAGCCGAGGTCAGGGAATTCCTGATCGGCAACGTCTCCCAGACGGGAGGACACCTCGGGCCGAACCTCGGCGTCGTTGAACTCACCATCGCGCTGCACCGGATTTTTGATTCCCCCCGCGACAGCATTGTCTTTGACACCGGCCACCAGTCCTATGTGCATAAGCTCCTCACCGGGCGCCAGGACTTCAGCACCCTGCGCCAGCAGGGCGGCCTGTCGGGCTATCCGGACAGGGGGGAATCCGCCCACGACATCGTCGAGAGTTCGCACGCCTCCTCCTCGCTGTCCTGGGCCGACGGCATCTCCCGCGCCCGCCGGCTGACCGGTGACGGGGACCGCTACGTGATCGCCGTCGTCGGCGACGGCGCCCTGACCGGCGGCATGGCCTGGGAGGCCATCAACAACATCGCGTCAGATAAGAAGCGCCGCGTCGTGATCGTGGTGAACGACAACGGCCGCTCGTACGCGCCCACCGTCGGCGGCTTCGCCGACTACCTCGCGTCGCTGCGCCCCACCATCGATTCGCTCCGCGCCGCGCCCGCCTACGAACGTGCCCTGGACTGGTGGAAGAAGCGGCTGCAGAGCGGCGGGCCGGCCGGCCAGTTCACCTACAAGAGCCTGCATGCCATGAAGAAGGGCATTAAGGACTGGTGGGCGCCACAGGGCATGTTCGAGGACCTGGGCATGAAGTACATCGGGCCGGTGAACGGCCACGACCTGCAGGCCATGGAAAACGCCCTGTCCACGGCGAAAAACTACGCCGGCCCGGTGATCGTCCATGCCATCACCGAGAAAGGCCACGGCTACGCGCCGGCCCGGGCCAACGAGGCGGACCAGTTCCACGCCGTGGGCATCATCGACCCGGAAACCGGTGAGCCCACCGAGGGAGGCGGCGCGAAGTCCTGGACCTCGGTTTTCGCCGACGAGATCGCTGAGATCGCCGACGAACGCGAGGACATCGTCGGTATCACCGGCGCCATGCTGATCCCTGTGGGGCTGCACAAATTCGCCGCCCGCCACCCGGAACGGGTGTTCGACGTCGGCATCGCCGAGCAGCACGCCCTCACCTCTGCGGCCGGCATGGCCTTCGGGGGACTGCACCCGGTGGTTGCCGTCTACGCGACCTTCCTGAACCGCGCCTTCGACCAGCTGCTGATGGACGTAGCGCTGCACAAGGCCGGCGTCACGGTGGCGCTGGACCGGGCCGGGGTCACCGGGCCCGACGGCCCCAGCCACCACGGCATGTGGGACATGGCGATGGTCCAGATCGTTCCCGGCCTGCACCTGGCCGCGCCGCGCGACGCCAGCCGGCTGCGCGAGGAACTGCGTGAGGCCGTCGCCGTCGACGACGCACCCACCATCATCCGCTACTCCAAGGGCACCGTCGGCGCCGAAGTCGAAGCCGTTGAACGGCTCAGCGACGGCGTCGACGTGCTGGCGCGCCGCCCGGCCGGATCGAGCGACAACGACGTGTTGATCGTCAGCGTCGGCGCGATGTCCGAACTCGCGCTGGACGTCTCGAACCGGCTCGGCGCCCAGGGCATCAGCTCCACGGTGGTGGATCCGCGCTGGGTCCTCCCGGTCCCCAACTCCGTGATCGCCCTGGCCTCGCACCACCGCCTCGTTATCTGCATCGAGGACGGCGTGCGGGCCGGCGGTGTCGGGTCCCGGATCCGTCAGGAAATGCGGGCCGCCGGGGTTGACACAGCGCTCAACGAGGTGGGACTCCCGGTGGAGTTCCTGGGCCACGGGAGCCGCAGCCAGGTGCTGGAGCGGGTCGGACTGACCGCCCAGCAGATCACGCACGACGTCGTCGCGCAGGTCCTGGGGACCAAGGTGCCGTTCGCGCGGCCGCTGCCCGGACAGCAACACCCCAGCACCGGCAGCCTGCCGATCCTGTGACCGATTACGAGAGGACAGCCATGAGCGGCATCATCCGCGTCTACAAGAGCGACGAAGAGGGAGTCCTGCACTTCAGGGAAGCCTGGATTGATGAGGAGTTCCACGAGTTCGTGATGAACCACGGCGTCGTCGGTCACCAGAGCAGGACCGAGGAGACCG
Organism: Arthrobacter sp. UYEF3; assembly: GCF_040546245.1. NCBI lineage: Bacteria > Bacillati > Actinomycetota > Actinomycetes > Micrococcales > Micrococcaceae > Arthrobacter > Arthrobacter sp. UYEF3. Next base: position 49,935 of record NZ_JBEPNK010000013.1, on the reverse strand, counting down.
CCGTGGCGGACACCGCTGCCGGGGAGGGCCTGATGGCGGCCTTCGCGGCGCAGTGCGCCGAGGACGGCTACGCGGAGATACCGGACCGGGAACAGTTCTGGGTGGTGGCGCAGTACGCGCTCAAGACCAAGGACGGCACCAGCCGCGACCGCTACCTCGAGGAAAAGGCCAAGGATGCCCTGATCGGCCACCTCGCCTGGCGCGGCCTCGGGGTGGTGGACCGCTCCGAGTTCGCAGACGCCAAACTCAACATCTTCTGCCTCACACCGGACGTGAACAAGACCGTCAACGCGATCAAGGTCTGCATCCGCGGGGAGGACCTGGACTTCACCAAGTTGAGCATCGGCGCCGCACCGTTCGACGGGACCGACTTCAAGCTCAAGCACTCGGCCAAACCGTCGAACAGCTTCACGCTCTAACCCTGGCCGCGGCCGATATAGGCTGGATCCCATGACTGAATACCGCCGCGTAGGAAATTCCGGACTGACCGTCTCGGCTGTGGGACTTGGCTGTAACAACCTGGGCCGGGCGAACACCGCCACCGAGTCGCAGGCGGGCACCGACGCCGTCGTGCATGCGGCCCTGGACGCCGGCATCACCTTCTTTGACGTCGCCGACGCCTACGGGCGGGAGCCCGGACTGAGCGAATCCATGCTGGGCATCGCTTTGGCCGGACGCCGCGAGGACGCCGTGATCGGCACCAAGTTCGGTTTGGACATGGGCGGCTCCAACGGCAACGACTTCGACGCCCGCGGCTCCCGCCGGTACATCATCAGGGCGGCCGAGGCATCGCTGCGGCGGCTCGGGACGGACTGGATCGACCTCTACCAGTACCACACCCCGGATCTGCTGACACCCATCGACGAGACCCTCGCAGCCCTCGACGAGCTCGTGACCAGCGGAAAGGTCCGCTACATCGGACACTCCAACCATGCCGGCTGGCAGATTGCCGAGGCTGAATTCGTGGCCCGCGCCCGCGGCGGGTCACGGTTCGTCTCGAGCCAGAACCACTACAACCTGCTGGACCGCCGCGCCGAACTGGAGGTCACCCCGGCCGCCGTTGCCTACGGCCTGGGCGTGCTGCCGTACTTTCCGCTCGCCAACGGCCTGCTCACCGGCAAGTACTCAGCGGGCCGGGCACCGGCGGGATCGCGGCTGAGCCACACCCGGACCAACCTGGTCCACGACGCCGACTGGAAGCAGCTGGGCGCCTTCTCCGCTTTCGCCGCCGAAAGGGACCTGACCGAGATCCAGGTGGCCTTCTCCTGGCTCGCCGCCCAGCCGTCGGTCAGCAGCGTAATCGCGGGCGCCACCCGGCCCGAGCAGGTCCGGCAGAACGCCGCCGCCGTCGCCTGGGTCCCGGATGCCGCCGAGCTGGCCGAGCTCGATGAGATCTTCCCGCGCACACCCAAGGTCGCCTTATTCTGAGCGCGGCACTTCCGGAGGCTTCAGCCGCCGCGCAGTCGGTCCTGGCCTGCACCGCGGGTAACGTCGGGGCCCGGCAGGTGGCGCCGAACAGCCTGTCCCTGCTGGAATCGTGCGGACGGGAGGGGATTGAAGCCGCCCTCGGCGCCGGGTTGACGCTGAAGATTCCGCTCGTCACCACCGGAACCCGAACTGGTGCTGCCGGATAAGCCCGAGGGATTGCGGCACCTCCGGCAATCCGCTGGCGGCGTGCTTGTCCGATGCGGTCCGCTTCTACCGGGAGTTTCACCGGCGCTGCGGCCAACGACCCCGTGCAGTGTTTGAATGAGCTGATCTCCTCGGTGCGCCCTCTGGCCCGGTGGCTGGACGCGCGGTAGCCGCCGGGTCCCGGCTGGCGGTACCGGCGGCCTCCCACGAATTTCCCGGGCTTCGCTCAGGCACTGTGGATACTGTCCTGCCATGACCTCAAAAACCCTTGTCATCAATTCCGCCCTGGGCGCCGCTATTCTGGCGCTCGGCGCGGGGACCTACCTGTCCGTAACGGCCGCGGGGTCAACGTCCTCCGCGGCCTCGGCCCGGACGGTTGTGGTGAGCAAGGCCAGCATTTCCTCGGTCGCGACAGCATCGGGCAATGTTTCGCCCGCCACTACCACCGTCGTGAACGCCCAGAACTGCTCCGGCCCCATTGTGTCGGTCAGCGCCGCACTGGGTCAGCAGGTCACCGCCGGCCAGCAGTTGCTGACCATCGATCCGACGAACGCGCAAAATACGCTCAAGACGGCCCAGGCGCAGCTGGCTTCGGTGAGCGCGCAGGCCAATCAGCAGCAGGTCTCGGCTGCGGGCCAGGTCTACTCCGCCAACCAGACCCTGGTCAACGCCCAGCAGTCCGCCGACCTCGATGCCTCCCAGCAGGCCGCAGCCGTGGCGGCGGCGCAGAAGGCCGTCGACTCGGACACCAAGGCTGTCGCCGCAGCGCAGGCCCAGCCAGTGCCAAACCCGAAACCGGCCAGTTCGACGGACCCCGCCGCCGCGGCACAGATCCAGCTGGCGAAGGACCAGCAGGCCCTGTCGCAGGCGCAAAACCAGGCGGCCTCCGCCCAGCTCAAGGACAAGCAACAGGTTTCGACGGCCGCCACTACCCTCGGCAATGCTCAAAATACCGCCGCCTCCGCCGGCGGAACCAATGTCACCAGCGCCCAGCTTGCGGTCGAAACGGCCCAGACCAGCCTCGCCGCATGTGACCTGAACGCCCCAGTGGCAGGCACGATTACGGCGCTCAATGCCACGGTGGGCGCCCTGACGGGCTCAACCGGGTCCGGGACCGCAGCAGCTGCCGCCGGGGCCACGGGTTCGGCGGGCGGGTCCGGTGCTGCCGCCGCTTCAACGTCGTCCACGTCCGGCGGCGGCCTCGTCACCATCAGCGACACGGGTCATTTGCAGGTGGTTGCAGGATTCTCCGAATCGGATATTGCGACTATGAAGCCGGACCAGACCGCCCAGTTTGTCTTTCCAGCCCTGAGCCAGGACACCAACGCCACCCCTGTGACCGGCAAGGTGATCTCAATCGCCCAGACGTCCAGCACCACCAACGGCGTCGTAAGCTACCCCGTCATCGTGTCCATCGCCAACCCGCCGTCAACCCTGCGGCTGGGCCAGAGTGCCAATATCTCCGTTACCACCGCCGTCGCGGATAACGCGTTGCTTGTCCCCAGCCTTGCGGTGACCACCAGCGGGGGTCGCCAGAGCGTCAGTGTCCTCAAGAACGGGACGTCGACTGCCGCGCGTGTCACCACCGGGATCACCGCGAACGGCAGGACCCAGGTGCTCACCGGGCTCTCGGAGGGCGACCAAATTGAACTTCCCGCTATCTCAAGCACCGTGGACGGCAGCACCGGGAGCACCGGAAGCAACGGCTTCGGCGGTGCCGGATTCACGGGCAGCAACCGCGGCGGCGGCACCCGAAACGGGGGGCAGTAGGAATGGCGGTCATCGAACTATCCGGAGTTACTAAGGTCTACGGCAACGGTGAAGCGGAGGTCCGGGCGCTCGACGGCGTCAGCGTCAGCATCGAGCGCGGCGAGTTTGTGGCCATCATCGGGGCATCCGGTTCCGGCAAGTCGACCATGATGAACCTCATCGGCTGCCTGGATGAGCCGACGTCGGGCAGCTACCTGCTCGACGGCATCCACACGGCCGAGCTCGACGAATTCCAACAGGCGCAGATCCGCAACCGCAAGATCGGCTTTGTCTTTCAAAATTTCAACCTGATTCCGCGCACCAAGGCCGTTGAGAATGTGGCGATGCCACTGGCCTATGCCGGGATCGGACGGCCCGAACGGCGCACGCGCGCCCTGGCAATGCTCGATTCTGTCGGGTTGTCCTGCCGCGCGGACCACAAACCCTCTCAGCTCTCGGGCGGGCAGCAGCAGCGCGTGGCCATCGCACGGGCTCTCGTCACGAATCCCGTTCTCTTACTCGCGGACGAACCGACGGGCGCGCTGGATTCACGCTCATCCTCGGAAGTCCTTGACCTGTTCGAACGGCTGCACGCTGCGGGCCGTACCATCGTGATGATCACCCATGAGATGGACGTGGCAGAACGGGCCGGCCGGGTACTGCGGATGCAGGACGGCCGGATTGTCTCGGACGTCCCGCAACGGCCACTCGCCGGGCGCGCCCTGGCCGGGGTGCAGTGAGCTTCCTTGAGTCGGCGAGGTTCGCCGCCGCCGGAGTCGCGGCCAACAAGCTGCGTTCGATTCTGACCACATTGGGAATCCTCATTGGCATCGCCGCGGTGATTGTGTTGCTTGCCGTCGGAGCCGGTACCAGCAACGCCATCAAGGCCCAAATCGGCAAGCTGGGGACCAATGTGCTGACCGTGACCAGGTCAACGACCGTCGGCGGGCGTGCCGGCGCAGGCTCCCAGGTCGGGGGGTCCCGCACCCGCAGCACCAACCTCACGCTCGACGACGACAAGGCCCTCACCGACCAGGTGCTGGCCCCCGACGTGGCGCGAACGGCACCGATCGTGCAGGCGCAAAACGTGACCGGCACCTACAGCAGCGCAACTCATTCCGTGGCTAGCTTCCTCGGTACCACCCCGTCATATTTCGCGATCACCAACAGTGCCGTTGCGTCCGGTTCACTCTTCACCGAAGCGGACCAGCAGGCGGGAAACCCGGTGGCCGTAATCGGCAATACCGTCGCTGCCGACCTCTTCGGCAACAACACAGCTTCTGCCATCGGGGAGACCATCCAGCTGAACGGCCAGAACTTCAGCGTCGCAGGTGTGCTCAGCGCCAAGGGGTCCTCGGGACTTAGCGACCCCGACGACGTCGTGGTGGTGCCGCTGTCCACCGCCCAAAACAAGTTCACCGGATACGCACCGACGCTCGCGTCCATCACCGTGCAAGCCTCTTCGGCCGATGTCATGAACCAGGCGCAGAACGAGCTGCAGATGATCCTTGACGCCCGACACCGCGTGGACGCGACCAGCCGCGACTACCAGGTGCGCAACCAAGCCCAGATCCTGACGACGGCCACCAACACCACGCAGACCCTGACCATACTGCTGGGTGCCGTTGCAGCCATCAGCCTGCTGGTCGGCGGGATCGGGGTCATGAACATCATGCTGGTCACGGTCACCGAACGGACCCGGGAAATTGGCATCCGCAAGGCTATTGGTGCTTCCCGCGGGAGCATCGTGGCCCAGTTCCTGATCGAATCCTTGATCATCTCAGTCATCGGCGGCGTGGCGGGAATTGTCCTCGGTTTTGCCGGCAGCGCGTTTCCCGTGCTTGGGGTCCAGCCCGAGGTCCAGCCGTGGACGGTGTGGGTCTCCCTTGCCGTGTCCGCCGTCATTGGACTGGTGTTTGGTGTCTACCCCGCAAACAAAGCCGCGAAGCTGCGGCCCATCGACGCACTCCGCTACGAATAGGATTCCCATGAAGAGTTCCACCCCAGGTATAGGCCGCGCCGCGCGCGGCGTCGACGAATCCGCCCGGCAGCTCCCTACGGAAGCACTACCGGCAGCGGAGCCGACGGCGTTGATCAGCTGGCCCTTCGGCGCCCGGCCGGAAGCCGGCGCTGCCGCTGCTGAACCCGGCGTGCTGGCTGACCCGGACGCAGCCGCTGAGGCTCCGGCGCTGCCCGGTGCCGATGAAGAACCGTTCATCCCCAAAAGCAGGTACGTCCTGGGACGGTCCACGAAAGTCCTGGTCTGCCTGGTCCTCGTGGCAGCCGGCATGTTTGGCGGTTCGGTGATCCAGAAGCAGATCGATGCGGGAACACGCGCGTCCCGCAGCACCTTTGGCACCGTCCAGGGCCCCGGCGCAGGGACGGGATCCAGTTCCGGGACCCAGTCGCCGGCCCCGCGCCGTCGCGGCGGGGCTGCCGGGGGAGGGGCTGCGGAGGGAGGGGCGGCGGGGGGCGTCGGATCCAGTGCGCCGACCGCCGTTCCTTCCGTCGCCGCCGGTAAGTAAATGTCGGGGCCCCGCCTGCGCCGCTGAACAGCGGCGCAGGAGGGGCCCCGCAGGCGGCAGGCTCAGGCGGCCGGCGCCGAAGCCACCCCCGGTGCCAGGAACTTTTTGCCGGTGACCCGCTCCGAGGCGCCGACCCGGTCCAGGTAGGGGGTGATGCCGCCGAGGAACATCGGCCAGCCGGCGCCCAGGATCATGCAGAGGTCGATGTCCTCCGGCCCGGACACCACACCTTCGGCCAGCATCAGGCCGATCTCCTCCGCAAGGGCGTCCTGCGTGCGGCGCAGCACCTCTTCGGCGCTGGAGGGCGAGTTCCCGAAAGACATCAGGGCCAGGGTTTCGGCCGGGATGACGGGCTTGCCGGCCTTCACCGATGCCGGATCCCAGATGGATTTGACGCCGTTCTCGATCAGCGCTTGCAGGTTCTCCGAGACGGTGAAACGGGCACCGAACGCGGCGCGCAGGGATTCCTGGACGTGCTGCGCGACCGGCAGCCCCACCATGGCACCGAGCGTGAACGGCGTCATTGGCAGGCCCATCGGGCGCAGCGCGTTGTCGGCCACCTCGGCGGGGGTGCCCTCATCGAAGGCGGCAGTCACCTCGCCCATGAGGCGCAGCAGGAGCCGGTTGACCACGAAGGCGGCGGCATCCTTGACCAGCACGGCGGACTTCTTGAGCCCCTTGGCGAGTTCGAACGCGGTCGCCAGGACGGCGTCGTCGGTCTTCGGAGCGCGGACGATCTCCAGCAGCGGCATCACGGCCACCGGGTTGAAGAAGTGGAAGCCCACCACTCGCTCCGGGTTCTGCAGGTCCTCCGCCATGGCGGTGACGGACAGCGAGGAGGTGTTGGTGGCCAGGATGCATTCGGTCGAGACGATGGCCTCGACCTCCTTGAAGACCTGCTTCTTGACGTTGAGTTCCTCGAACACGGCCTCGATCACGAAGTCGGCGTCGGCGAAGGCTTCCTTGGAGACCGAGCCGCTGACCAGTGCCTTGGTCCGGTTGGCGGCATCCGGGCTGATCCGCTTCTTTGCCAGCAGCTTGTCAACCTCGGCGTGCACATAACCGACGCCCTTGTCCACGCGCGCCTGGTCGATGTCCGTCAGCACGACGGGCACCTTGAGCTGGCGGGCGAAGAGGAGTGCGAGCTGGCTGGCCATCAGGCCCGCGCCGACGACGCCGATCTTCGTGACAGGCCGGGCGAGTTTGCGGTCCGGGGCGCCGGCGGGACGCTTGGAGCGGCGCTGCACGAGGTCCAGGAAGGCGTACACCGTGGAGCGGAACTCGTTGGTCTGCATCAGGTCCGCGAGCGTCTGGCACTCAAGCTCCGCCGACTCCGACTGCGTCATGGTGCGGTTGGCTTCCAGCACGTCCAGCACCTTGGCCGGGGCCGGCGAGGCGTTGGAGGTCTTGGCCTTCACAAACGCGCGGCCGGCGGCGACGGCGGCCGCCCAGCGTTCGGCCACCTCCGGCGCGGCGGGGTCGACGGCGTTGGCGCGTTCCGGCGTGACGGTGCCGGCAATGACCCGGGCAGCCCAGGCGACGGACTGTTCAACGAAGTCGGCCGGTTCGAAGATGGCGTCGGCCACGCCGAGCTCGTAGGCCTGCGGGCCGGTGAGCGTGCGGTTGTTGCTCAGCGGGTTCTCGATCATCACCTTGAGGGCATTCTCGGGCCCGATCAGCCGCGGCAGGATGTAGACGCCGCCCCAGCCCGGGATCAGGCCGATGAACGCTTCCGGCAGGGCCAGTGCCCCGGCCCCGGTGGACACGGTGCGGTAGGTGGACTGCAGCGCGATCTCCAGCCCGCCGCCCAGGGCCAAGCCGTTGATGAACGCGAAGCTGGGCACGCCAAGGTTGGCCAGGGTGGCGTAGACGTCGTGGCCGAGCTGGGCCATCCAGAGGCCCTGCTCGCGGCCGCTGACCGACTTGACCGTGGACAGGTCCGCGCCGGCCACAAGGAAATAGGGCTTGCCGGTAACGCCGACGCCGACAATCTCGCCGCGGGCGGCGCGGTCCCGCAGCCCCTCCAGCGCGGTGCCGAGTTCGATCAGGGTATTCGGGCCCAGGGTGGTGGGCTTGGAGTGGTCCAGGCCGTTGTCGAGGGTGACCAGTGCGAAGGTTCCGGGGCTCGTGCCGCCATCCTTCGTCCCGCCTGCTGCAGGAAGCTGGATGTCCTGGACGTAGGAGTGCGTCACCGTTTCGTTCGGGAACAGCTCGGCAAGTTTGTGGAAATCGGCGGCGCTCATGCTGCGGCTCCAGTCTCGGTGGTGGCGTAGTCAGTGCCGTAATCGGCGTGGTGCGGGTTCTCCCAGATGACGGTGGCTCCCATGCCCAAACCGATGCACATGGTGGTCATCCCGAAGCGGACGGATGGGTCCTCCTCGAACTGGCGGGCCAGCTGGTTCATCAACCGGACGCCGGAGGAGGCCAGCGGGTGCCCGACGGCGATCGCGCCGCCGTAGCGGTTGACCCGGGGGTCCTCGTCCGCGATGCCGAAGTGGTCCAGGAAGCTCAGCACCTGGACGGCGAAGGCTTCGTTGATTTCGAACAGGCCGATGTCCTCGATGCCGAGGCCGGAATTCTTCAGGGCCTTCTCAGTGGCGGGGACCGGGCCGATGCCCATGACCTCCGGTTCGACGCCGGCGAAGGCGTAGCTGACCAGGCGCATCCTGACCGGCAGGCCGAGTTCCTCGGCGGCGTCTGCGGAGGCCAGCAGGGCCGCGGTGGCGCCGTCGTTGAGGCCGGCGGCGTTGCCTGCGGTGACACGTCCGTGGGCACGAAACGGGGTCTTGAGTGCGGCGAGGTCCTCAACCGTGGTTCCGGGGCGCGGCGGCTCGTCCGCGGTGTTGACGGTCCAGCCCTGACCGGGCTTCATGGTGGCGACCGGGACCAGGTCGGGCTGGATCTGGCCCTTGGCGTAGGCGGCGGCCAGCTTGTCCTGGGAGGCAACGGCGTAGGCGTCGGTGCGTTCCTTGGTGATGGCGGGGAAGCGGTCATGCAGGTTTTCCGCGGTGTTGCCCATGTTCAAGGCTGCCGGGTCGACGATCCGTTCGGACCTAAAGCGCGGGTTGGGGTCCGCGCCGGCCCCCATCGGGTGGTTGCCCATGTGCTCCACGCCGCCGGCGATCACGACGTCGTACGCGCCGAAGCCAATGCCGCTCGCCGTGGTCGTCACGGCAGTCATGGCGCCGGCGCACATCCGGTCGATCGCGAAACCGGGCACGGTCCGCGGCAGGCCGGCCAGCAGGGCGGCGGTACGGCCGATCGTCAGGCCCTGGTCGCCGGTCTGGGTCGTGGCAGCGATGGCCACCTCGTCAATCCGTTCGGCGGGGAGCGACGGGTTCCGGCGCATCAGCTCGCGGATGCACTTGACCACGAGGTCGTCGGCCCGCGTTCCTGCGTAGATGCCCTTCTCGCCGGCCCGGCCGAACGGGGTGCGGACGCCGTCGACGAAGACAACCTCGCGGACGGTGCGGGGATTCGCGCTTTTGTTTTTTCCGCTGCTCAGGTTTACGCTGCTGTGCTGTCCGCTCGGGCGGTCTTGGCTCACGTGGAACTCCTCCTTGAGACTTGGGTGCCGGATCCCTGGCCGCGGCCGGTTGGTTCCGGACGGACAGAAGTGATCCAGGCGACATCCCTAGTCATGTTACTCATGAGTAACTTAGCTGGCAAGGAGTGCGGCGCGGTCCCGTCAGGAAAGGGCTTCGGGTGGGGCATCGGTTAGGTCAGCCTTGGTTTCAACCTCGGCCGCTTTGGCATCCTTGGCCGGTAGCGGCTGCGGGTTCAGGAACGCGTCCGTGATCAGCGGAGCCGTGAGCTGGATTTGCCACTGGCGGGCGCCGAGGTTTTGCAGCTCCTCGGCGACGCCTTCCTCGCTGATTTCCGCCGGCGGACGCCACGCGACGCGGCGGAGGTAGTCCGGGGTGAGCAGGTTCTCGACCGGCAGGTTCAGCTCCTCGGCCCGGACCTGCAGCTTGGGCCTTGCTGTGGCGAGCCGCGCGGCGGCCTCCGGGTCCCGGTCGGCCCAGACCCTCGGCGGCGGGGGAGCATTGGTGGGCAGATGCAGCGGCGGCAGCTCTTCGAGGCTCCGGGCGGTGCTGATGCAGCGCAGCCAACGCGGGGCTTCGCGTTGCGCGGCCCGGCCGTGGAAGCCCTTGGTGCCGAGCAGCTGCGGCACGGTGCTGGGCATGGCCTTGGCGGCGGCTACGAGGGACGAATCGGGGATGAGCCGGCCCGGCGCGATGTCGCGCTTCTGCGCCAGCGAGTCCCGCTCCAGCCAGAGTTCACGGACGGCGGCGAGCTGCCGTCGGTCACGGATCTGGTGCAGCCCGGATGTTTTGCGCCAGGGATCGACCCGCGGCGGGGCAGTGCCCGCGTCGAGGATCGCAGCGAATTCCTGCTCCGCGTACTCCAGCTTCCCGTCGGCGATCAGTAGTTCGATCAGCTCCTCGCGTAATTCGGCGAGGACCTCGACGTCGAGCGCGGCGTAGCGCAGCCAGGGTTCGGGCAGCGGCCGGGTGGACCAGTCGGCGGCGGAATGCTCTTTTGCCAGGCCGAAGCCCAAGAGCTGTTCGATCACGGCCGCGAGGCCCACGCGGGGCAGTCCGGCCAGCCGGGCCGCGAGCTCGGTGTCGAAGAGCTTGTCCGGCCACATGCCCAGTTCGGACAGGCAGGGGAGATCCTGGCTGGCCGCGTGCAGGATCCATTCGACGCCGCGCAGGGCCTCATCGATGATGCGCAGGTCCCCGAACGGTTCCGGGTCGATCAGCCAGGTGCCGGCGCCTTCGCGGCGGATCTGGACGAGGAAGGCACGCTGGCCGTAGCGGAATCCTGAGGCACGTTCCGCGTCCACTCCGGCGGGTCCGTGGCCTGCGGCCAGGGCGGCGGCGCAACGTTCGAGGCCGGCCTGCGTTTCGATGACGAGCGGGACGCCGTCGCGGGGAGCGTCGAGGTCGATCACCTCGGGAACCAGGCTGTCGAAGCCTTCCACCGTGATGTGGGCTGCTGTGTCAGCGGCCCCGGCCGTGCTGGGGACTGTGTCGGCGATTGCGTTGGCGGCGGTGTCGGCCGCGGTGTTGGCGGCTGGGCTGGCCGTACCGGCCGTGCCGATTTCCGGATTATGAGGGGTCATGATGTCTCCAGTTTAGCGACATCACTCTCGTTGCCGGGGCGGGCCGCGGCTGCCGGGGGCTTGTCATGCCGGCCCGGGTCGCCGGCGGGGCAGTGCGAAGACCCCGTCGGGCAGCGGCGGCAGGCCGGCAAAAGTGCAAACCATGTCCGACCAGGCCTCCAGGTGCGCGCTGATGTCCCGGCCGGCCGGAGTCCAGGAGGCGCGGAGTTCAATGTCGATGTTTTCGGGCCGGTCGGCCAGCGTGCCGAAGCTTTCGGAGAGGACCCGGGTGGCTGTGCCGCCGGCCGAGCGGTAGGGCGCCTGATTATTCTCCAGCGCCTCCACAAGCCAGGTCCAGGCCACAGAGCCGAGCATTTCGTCGTTGCCCATGTCCGGTTCCAACTGCGCGCGGATGTAGGTGACGATCCGGAATTCCCCCTCCCAGACCGCGACGCCGTCCGGGTCGTGCAGCAGGATGAAGCGGCCGGTGGCGAGCTCGACGTCGTCGCTGCCGGCCGGCGGGGCCAGACCGGCACCAACAGGGCCGTGGACGGCGCCGGGCGCAGGGTCGCCGGGGACCACTACTTCGGCGCCGAGCGCCACAGCGTAAGGCGCGAGCCGGCCGGGCGCCGGGATCTCGTCGAGGCGCAACTCGCTGCGGCAGCGTGCTTTTCGAAGGGTTCCCAGGGCGAAAAGAAAATCCGCCGGAACCTGGTCGAGTGGGTTCACAGTGAAAGGTTATGCATGGGCGCCGCCCCTGCCCGGCAGGCTCGCCGCCCGGCCGGGACAGCGGGGCGCCTAGCCGTCCGCCAGTTCACGCCTGATGGCGGCGATGAAGGAATCAACGTCTTCCTCGGTGGTGTCGAAAGAGCACATCCAGCGGACCTCGCGGGCCGCCTCGTTCCAGTCGTAGAACCGGAAGGACTCCCGCAGCCGGTCCGCCACACCGGCGGGCAGGACGGCGAATACCCCGTTGGACTCGGTCTTCTGGCTCAGTTCGACGCCGGGGATGGACTCGACGCCGGCGCGCAGCCGGGCGGCCATCGCATTGGCGTGCGCGGCCGAACGCAGCCACAGCCCGCCCTCGAGCAGGGCAATGAACTGCGCGGACATGAACCGCATCTTGGAGGCCAGCTGCATGTTCATCTTGCGAAGGTAGACCAGGCCTTGGGCGGCGTCCGGGTTCAGCACCACCACCACCTCGCCGAAGAGCAGACCGTTCTTGGTGCCGCCGAAGGAAAGGATGTCCACCCCGGCGTCGCGGGTGAAGGCCCGCAGCGGCACTCCCAGGTTGGCCGCGGCGTTGGCAAGCCGGGCACCGTCCATGTGCAGCTTCATGCCCTTGGAATGGACATGCTCCGCGATGGCGCGGACCTCCCCCGGGGTGTAGCAGGTGCCCAGTTCGGTGGTCTGCGTGATCGAGACGGCCAGCGGCTGGGCGCGGTGCTCGTCGCCCCAGCCCCAGGCTTCCTGATCGATCAGGGCCGGGGTGAGCTTGCCGTCCGGCGTCGGGACGTGCAGCAGCTTGATGCCGCCGATCCGCTCGGGTGCGCCGTTCTCGTCCATGTTGATATGGGCCGTCGAGGCGCAGATAACCGCGCCCCAGCGGGGCAGCAGGGATTGCAGCGACAGGACGTTAGCGCCGGTGCCGTTGAAGACCGGGAAGCACTCGATGCCCGCGCCGAAGTGCTGCTCCATCAACTGCTGCAGGCGGGCTGTGTAGTCATCCTCGCCGTAGGAGACCTGGTGGCCCTCGTTGGCCGCAGCCAGCGCAGCCAGGACCTCGGGGTGCACGCCGGAATAGTTGTCCGAGGCGAAGCCCCGGACGGAGGGATCGTGGAGCCGCACCGCGGTGCTTGCTGGGGCGCTTTCGATTGTGCCGGTCATTTCTTTGCTCACGCTTTCAGTTTAGGGGAGCCGCGTCATTGGCCAAGCGGCAGCCGCAGGCCGTTCAATTCCGCGGCGGGGGTCTCGAACAGCCTGACGGCGGCCGCCGCCAGCTCCTCGACGTCTGTGAAGCCGGGGAAGCTGCGTTCCGGGGACTCGGCCCGCATGGCCGCGTCCACGAGGGCTTTCACCACGAAGATCACGGCTGCGCTGCGCTGGTCCACAGGCTCCTGTTTGTGTCCCGACTGCCCGCGGTGGAAGCCCTCGGCGACGGCCAGGGTCCAGGCTTCGGCGGCAGCCTTGGCGGCCACATAGCTGGCGCCGCCCGCCGTCGGGCTGTCTACCGCCGTGGAGGAGACCATAGCGAAGCGGCCCGTGTCCGAGGCCGCGAGGTCGTCGTAGAAGACCCGGGTGACGTTCCGGAGTGTGGTGATGGCGCCGCGTTCCAGGAACTCCCAGTCCGCGTCGCTCTGGTCGGTGATTCCCTTGGCGCCGCGCCAGCCGCCCACCAAATGGACGACGCCGTCGACCGACCCGCTTTTTTCGGCCAGGAGCTCACGGACCGTCGAGTGCAGCGACCGGACCTCGGCGAGGTCAGCGAGGTCGCACACCAGCGGGGTGACGCCGCTGCCGGCTTCAGCGGCGGCAGCCTCGATCCGGGGTTTGTCCGAACCGACAGTGAAGACGGTGTACCCGGCGTCGTGCAGGGCGCGGGCGGCGGCGATCCCCGAAGGGCCACTGCCGCCCGTGACCAGAACGTTCAGGCCGCGTCCGTTGCTCATCAGGCGTTCATGGCTGTGCTGGCAATGCCGGCATCGGATGTTCCCGTAATGCCGGCCGTGGATTCGATGACGGGGCGCATCTTCTTTTCCAACGCCTCGTAGAACATCGAGAGCGGGAACTCGTCGTCGAGCACCTGGTCGGTGAGGCCGCGCGGCGGTCCGTCCAGCGGCAGGGCGCCCGGGCCCTTGGCCCAGACCGAGGCCGGGTTGGCCGTGAGGGTGCCGGAGATCAGTTCGTAAGCGGCCAGCCAGTGGGCGGTCTTGGGGCGGTCGATCGAGCGCCAGTAAAGGTCTTCGATCCGGGCACCGAGGGCCACCACGACGTCGGCGGCTTCGTCCCAGTCGATGCTGAGCTTGCTGTCGGTCCAGTGCAGCACGTGATGCTGGTGCATCCAGGCGAAGAGCAACTGGCCACCCAGGCCGTCGTAGTTGCGGACGCGGCTGCCGGTTATGGCGAAGCGGAAGATACGGTCGAAGATGACGGCGTACTGGACCAGCTTGGCGTGGCGCCGCGCTTCGGGGGTCGCTTCCTCGTCTTTCTCGACCTTTACGGATTCGCGGAAAGCGGTCAGGTCACAGCGGAGTTCCTCGAGCGAGTAGAGGAAGAACGGCATCCGCTGCTTGATCATGAAGGGGTCGAACGGCAGGTCGCCGCGCATGTGGGTGCGGTCGTGGATGAGGTCCCACATCACGAAAGTTTCCTGCGTGAGCTTCTGGTCTTCCAGGAGGGCGGCGGCGTCGTCGGGCAGCTGCAGTGAGGTGATTTCCGCGGCGGCGCGCAGTACGCGGCGGAACCGGGCGGCCTCACGGTCGGCGAAGATGGCGCCCCAGGTGAACGTGGGCGTCTCGCGGACGGCGACGGTTTCCGGGAACAGGACTGCCGAGTTGGTGTCGTAGCCGGGGGTGAAGTCGAGGAAGCGGATCGGCACGAAGAGCTTGTTGGAGTATTCGCCCCCTTCCAGACCGGCAATGAACTCGGGCCAGATGACCTCGATCAGCACGGCCTCGACCAGGCGGTTGCTGCTGCCGTTCTGGGTGTACATCGGGAAGACCACGAGGTGCTGCAGGCCGTTGACCCGGTGCTGCTGCGGCGCGAAGGCCTGGAGTGAGTCCAGGAAATCGGGAACGCCAAAACCGCCGTCGGCCCAGCGCCGGAAGTCCACAGCCAGCAGTTCCAAGTAGCGGGTGTCGTGCGGGAAGGCCGGTGCCAGGGCCGCCACCGCTGCCGTGATCGTGGCGACATGGCCCGCCGCGGCCTCGTGATCGGCGGCGTCCGGAACGGAACCGTCCTGGATCTGGAGCGACTGCAGGGCGGTGGCAGCGGCCTTGAGCTGCTGCCATTCCGCGGACTCGGATGTGATCGGAGCAGGGGCGGTGAGGGCGGTGATCGTCATTATCGGTCGCCTTTCGGGTTGCTGGAAGGTCTACGGCGAGCGTAGCAAGCAAACAGCATCTCTAACTCAAAAAGTGACCGAGCGTAAGTAACTCTGAGGCATTTAGGCCACCGCCAGCCGTCCAGGTCCAGCCGGACAGGGGCTTGTTCAGTCCTCGGCTGCAGCGGGGGTGGCCTCCGCGGCAGGGACGAGCTTCAGGGAAACGGAGTTGATGCAGAAGCGCTGGTCCGTGGGCGTGCCGTAGCCCTCGCCTTCGAACACGTGGCCCAGATGCGAATCGCAGGCGGTGCAGCGCACCTCAATCCGTTCCATGCCCAGGGCCCGGTCGTGGATGTAGCGCACCGTGCCGTCCGCCAGCGGGGCCCAGAACGACGGCCAACCGCAGTGGGAATCGAATTTTTCCCGGCTGGTAAAGAGCTCGGCACCGCAGGCCCGGCACTGGTAAACGCCCTCGATGTGGGTGTCCCAGTACTCGCCGGTGTACGGCCGCTCAGTCCCGGCCTGGCGCAGCACCCGGTACTCGTCCGGGCTCAGTTCCTCGCGCCACTGCCGGTCGGTCTTCTCGACCCGGACCTGCGCGGCGGAGGGTACGGGCGCGACTTTGGCCTTGTTGCTGAAAATGCTCATGAATTGAACAACGCTCAGGAGTCCCCGATAAATCCCGAACCGGCATACAAGTGCAGCACAGGCAGGCCGAGCTTGTCCTGCGCTTCGTTGGCCCAGTCGGTATGGAAGGTGTCCGCGACAGCGTGCGGACGGGTAATCACCACGGCCTGCCCGGCGTTCAGTTCCCTGACCTTGGCGACCAGGCCGTCCACGGCTTTGCCCTCCACAATTTCGCCGGTCACGCCGCCGCCCAGACCGCCCAGCGCGGCGAGCGAGGCTGCCAGGGTTTCGGCTGCGGCCGTGCGCTCCACCGCCTGATCGGGCGCCTTGCCCGTCAAGTCCCGGAAGGCCTTGGCGATCTCGAGCATGGACAGGTTTTCCAGGAAGTCCACCAGCAAGTGGCGCTCGGTGTTCGCCGGGACCAGGACCACCAGCGGCGAATCGGCGTCGGCCACGAGGGTCTCGATGTTGACGCGGTCGTCCGCGCCGAGGGGCTCTTCTGTCAGGATGACGATGGGGTCGCTCATGCCCCCAGCCTAGCTGTATTATCCACAGGCGTTCGTGACGCGCCGCCGGCACGGATCGGCCCGCTCGGATGCGCCGGATGCCGGTCCTGGTCGGGAGTTCGGCGAGAATGGTGCCATGGCTTCCATCCCGCGCCCCTCCCAGCCAAGGTACCGGAGCAAAACGGGGCGTCCGGCCGCCCGCACGCCCCCGCCGGCCGCCCGCACGCCCCCGCAGGCCGCCATGGCCGCGCCCGCCGCTGCGGGGACGGAAACTGCTATGTCCGGCAATGCCAAGTGGGCGGTGGGCGGCATCATCGGCGGGAGCGCCGCTGCAGGCCTGCTCGCGGCGGGCTCCTCGGCTCTGGCCCTGTACTTCGCCCGCCGAGTCATCACCCCGGTCCGGGTCCGCGACGAGGACCAGGAGGTCCTCGCCGTGATCGGACAGGGCCTCGGGCTGCAGGTCATCCTCAAGGCCACCCCGGAATCCACCGTGGACGGTGTCTACGGCTTCTTCTTCGACGGCGGCCGCGGGCACGCCCGGCTAGGCCGGATACTGTCCTATTCGCCGGCAGAGCAGACGGTGCTGCGGGAAGTCGAGGGGGTCCACAGCGGAGACCTGACGACGGCGCGGCGCGGCTATTGGAGCGGGACCGTCTACCCGGATCCGGCCGCCATGGGGTTGCCGGCAGAGGACGTGCGGATTGAGGTCGACGGCGGTACGGCGCCGGCGTGGCTGGTCCGCGCCGCACCGGAGGCCGGGACGCCGCCGTCGGACGTCTGGGCGATCATGGTGCACGGGCGCGGCGCGACCCGTCAGGAAGGCCTGCGGGCCGTCCGGGCGGCGCGGGACCTGGGCCTTTCCAGCCTGCTGATTTCGTACCGCAACGACGGGCTGGCGCCTTCGGCAGAGGACGGCCGTTACGGCCTGGGCTCCACCGAGTGGCGCGACGTCGAGGCGGCCATCGGCTATGCCCTCGGCCAGGGCGCCCGCGAGGTGGTGCTCTTCGGCTGGTCCATGGGCGGGGCCATCTGCCTGCAGACCGCTGATTTGTCCCGCTACCACCACCTGATCCGGGCCATGGTGCTGGACGCCCCGGTGATCAACTGGGTTGATGTGCTGGCGCACCACGCCGAGTTGAACCGGATCCCGTCCGCCGTCGGACGCTACGGCCAGTTGATGATGAGCCACCGGCTCGGGCGCCGGCTCACCGGTCTCGCGGCCCCGGTGGACTTGAAGGCGATGGACTGGGTGTCCCGGGCCGTGGAGCTCCGGACGCCGACCCTGATCCTGCACTCCGTCGATGACGAATACGTCCCGTTCGGCCCGTCCGCGGATCTGGCCGGGAAGAACCCGGAGATGGTGACCTTCGAAGCGTTCGCCACGGCGCGGCATACCAAGGAATGGAACGTCGACCCGGAGCGCTGGGAGGCCCTGGTGGCGGCCTGGCTCCGGCTGCAGCTGGCGCCCCGCCCGAATCCCGGGGCGGCCTGATCCGGTAGCGCTGCCCGCCGCGACCCGGTTAGGTCCTGCCGGTTCCGATCCGGGCCGTGTGCGCGCCGGTCAGCTTAATCAGTGCGGCGGGGCTGAGCTCCAGGTCCAGGCCGCGGCGTCCGCCGGACACCAGGATGGTTTCCAGCTTCAGCGCGCTCTCGTCTACGACGGTAGGGGAGGGCTGGCGTTGTCCCAGCGGTGAAATCCCGCCGAGCACGTAGCCGGTGCGGCGCTGTGCCGTCGCCGGGTCCGCCATGGCGGCTTTTTTGCCGCCCAGGGCGGCTGCCATCGCCTTCAGGTCCAGGATTCCGCTGACCGGCACGACGCCAACGGCGAGGCGCCCGTCGACCTCGACCATCAGCGTCTTAAACACCCTGGCCGGGTCGATGCCCAGCACATCGGCGGCCTCCAGCCCGTAGCTGGCGGCGGCGGGGTCATGGCTGTACGGGTGCGCAACGAAGGATACCCCGGCGGCCGCGAGCACCGCGGTGGCCGGGGTTCCCTGGGACGCCTGCTTGCGGGCCACCGGGCCGGGCTCAGCCGTGCTGCGGCAGTGCAGCGACCTTGCGTTTGATCCGGCCGAGCATTGCTGTCATGCCGCGCATGCGGAGCGGAGTGATGGCCCGGGTGAGGCCGAGGAGTTCGGGCATGTCGTCCGGAACGGCGAGGATCTCGGCAGGGCTAAGGCCGTCCAGACCCTCGTGCAGCACGCCGGCGAAGCCGCGCGTGGTGGGCGCCTCCGGCGGGGCTTTGAAGAACAACCTGACACGTTCCGGCGCCTCGCCGGCGTGCCCGCCGTCGGCCGGTTCCGTCTCGATCGTGAGGAACAGCGGCGACTGGCATTCCACCACCTGCTCCATCAGCTCCGGATGTTCCCGGAGCCGCGCCGGGGGGTCGGGCAGCTCGCGCGAAAAATCAAGCAGCAGTAGCAACCGCTCGGCTTCTTCGAGGGCCTGGAAATCGTCAACAATTTCCGCCAGTGCGGCGGGGAGGGCAGGAGTATTCATCACTCCCAGCTTACGCACGGCCGGCGGGCACGGAGCCGCGCTCGGTTCCTTTAACAATCGGGACGCGGACGGCATTGCCCCATTCGGTCCAGGATCCGTCGTAGTTGCGGACGGTTTCGAAGCCCAGCAGGTACTTCAGCGCGAACCACGTGTGGCTGGACCGCTCGCCGATCCGGCAGTAGGCCACGACGTCGTCGCCTTCCTTGAGCCCGGCTTCGTCCAGGTAAAGGGCCTCCAGTTCGGGGCGGCTGCGATAGGTGCCGTCCTCCGCGGCGGCGCGGGCCCACGGAATGGACGCGGCGGTCGGGATGTGGCCGCCGCGCATGGCGCCTTCTTCGGGGTAGGCCGGCATGTGCGTTCGCTGGCCGGTGTATTCCTCCGGGGAGC
Source organism: Arthrobacter sp. UYEF3 (assembly GCF_040546245.1). Classification (NCBI taxonomy): domain Bacteria; kingdom Bacillati; phylum Actinomycetota; class Actinomycetes; order Micrococcales; family Micrococcaceae; genus Arthrobacter; species Arthrobacter sp. UYEF3. The sequence continues at coordinate 30,861 of NZ_JBEPNK010000013.1, read as the reverse complement.
GGACGTCGATCAGCGGCTTGCCGAAGTGGGCCAGCACGTCTCCCAGGAAGGCGCGGATGGGGGCGTCGTTGCGCTCCACCACCGGGTAGTCGCCCGGCGTGGGAACGGTCCGGTCCGTGGTGACCGGGCGGCCTTCGGCGAACCACTTGTTGCGGCCGCCGTCGAGCAGCCGGACGTCCTCGTGGCCGAACAAGGTGAAGACCCACAGGGCATAGGCGGCCCACCAGTTCGACTTGTCGCCGTAGATCACCACGGTGCTGTCCCGGGAAATCCCCTTGGCGGCGGCCAGCGCGGCAAACGCCTTGCCGTCCACGTAATCGCGGGTGACCTCGTCGTTCAGGTCCGTGTGCCAGTCGATCTTGACCGCACCCGGGATGTGGCCGGTTTCATACAGCAACACATCCTCGTCGGATTCGACGACCACCAGTTCGCCGCTGTCGAGCGCACCGCCGTCAATTGCCGCGGCGAGCCATCCGGTGGAGACCAGACGCTCGGGACGTGCGTAGGCGGCGAATTTTTCGTTCTGCTCAACGGGGTAGGGCATGAGGCTGGCCTTTCACTGGGCGTTCGGGAGGCCGGTGCATTTGTTGTGCCCGGCGCGGGACCTCTCATTACACTAACCACGCTCCGGCGGGATTGTTCCACCGGCTACATACTCGGAAATATGGGCTTGGTCACGTCCGTTTCCGGCCCGGATGGGAAACCTGCCATTGCCGGTATCCTTTCTGGGGATACCAGACCAGCAGAACGGACCACCTTGGTACAGATCGAACAGCTCGCCGCCCGAACGCCGGCGGTTTCCGTGGATCAACTCCTCAAAGGGTTTTATCCATCGCCGCGCTTCGGTGAGGTGTCCTTTGCGAGCTACCGGCCGGATCCGGCCCAGCCCAGCCAGGCCCACGCGGTCCGAGCCCTGCAAGGCTTTGCCGCCGGCGTCGGCGCGCGGGACGGCGATGGTCTGTTCAAGCGGCTGTTCGGCAAGAAGGACACCTCCCGGGCTGGCATCTACCTCGACGGCGGCTTCGGCGTCGGCAAGACCCACCTGCTCGCTTCGCTGTGGCATGCGGCCCCCGGGCCCAAGGCGTTCGGCACCTTCGTGGAGTACACCAACCTGGTGGGGGCGCTGTCTTTCCGCAAGACGGTGGAGGCCCTCAGTCACTACAAGCTGGTCTGCATCGATGAGTTCGAGCTCGACGATCCGGGCGACACGGTCCTGATGTCCCGGCTGATGCGCGAGCTTGCCGACGCCGGCGTCAAGCTTGCGGCCACGTCCAATACGCTGCCCGGCTCGCTGGGCGACGGCCGCTTCGCCGCCGTTGACTTCCAGCGTGAGATCCAGGTCCTCGCCGACCAGTTCGACGTCGTCCGGATCGACGGCGAGGACTTCCGGCACCGCGGGCTGCCGAAGGCGCCCGCGCCGCTGCGCAACGACGAGCTCGCGCGCCACATGCAGGCGGAGTTCGACGGCCAGACGGTGGCCAGGGATGAGTTCAGCACCCTGATCAACCACCTGGCCGGGGTGCACCCCAGCCGTTACCGGCAGCTGCTCGATGGGATCGACGCAGTGGTGTGGCGCAACGTTGAGACCATCACCGAGCAGGCCGTGGCGCTGCGCTTCGTCGTCCTGGCGGACCGGCTGTATGACAAGGACGTCCCCATCCTGGCCAGCGGGGTACCGTTTGACCAGCTGTTCACCGAGGAAATGATGACCGGCGGGTACATGAAGAAGTACTTCCGCGCCGTGTCCCGCCTCACCGCGCTGGCCAGGGAGGGCCAGAACCACGAGCCGTCGTAGCCCGGAACTTTCCACCTAAAACCAACGCGGGGTCACTCACGGCCCGTCCTGAGCGTTCGAAGGGGCCGTAAGTGACCCCGCGTTGCTTGATTCGGCGCCATTAAACGCCGAAGGTGCCGGCGCTGCCTCTCGGCGGGACCGGCACCTCGCTGACGTACCTGGGTCAGAGGCCCTGCTGCCGGGGTTCCCCGGCGACCGGTGGCTCTTCCGCCACATGTGGCTCCGCTACGGGGGCCGTTGCCGATCCGCCGTTTGCGTTGCCCACGAAGTCGGAGGCGCCTCGCTGGACGGAATCGACCTTGTCGGCGTATTTTCCGCCGGTCTTCGAATCGACGAAATCACCCGCCTTTTCGATGCCGTCCTTGATGGCCTGTTCGTTGCCACCAATCAGATGCTGAGCCTTGCCCTTTAGATCGTCAAGTAATCCCACGGGCACCTCCCTTCGGTCGCGGAGCCAGATCGCTCCTAGCGCTTTCGATCCTAGCCGCCGCCCTCGGGGCCTGCCAAGGGTCTACGCCCAGAGGGTAATGACTCTGTCCGGGCCCGTGCGGGGCAACAAAAAAAGCAGCTCGGGGGAGCTGCTTTCGTGGTGGGCGATACTGGGATCGAACCAGTGACCTCTTCCGTGTCAGGGAAGCGCGCTACCGCTGCGCCAATCGCCCGCAACCGGAAGGATCCGGAGTGGAGTTTTGTAAATTTGCTGAACAGAGAGCGGACGACGAGATTCGAACTCGCGACATCCACCTTGGCAAGGTGGTGCTCTACCAGCTGAGCTACGTCCGCATTTATTAGTCCGTTCCGGCGAGCCGGCGGTACTGGATCAAACAAGTTTCCTTGTTTTGGTGGGCGATACTGGGATCGAACCAGTGACCTCTTCCGTGTCAGGGAAGCGCGCTACCGCTGCGCCAATCGCCCCTTTCGCATCCGGCCGGAACCGGAAACCAGGGTTTTCACCGAGGTGGGTACGGGATTCGAACCCGTGTATACGGCTTTGCAGGCCGCTGCCTCGCCTCTCGGCCAACCCACCGTGTAGACAGGGTTCAAAAGAACCTTTGCCGTGACAGTGTCCTGCGAGCGGACGACGAGATTCGAACTCGCGACATCCACCTTGGCAAGGTGGTGCTCTACCAGCTGAGCTACGTCCGCATTGTTGCCGGCGATTCAGTGCCGCAATCGGCATTTCCTCGCGTTCCAACGAGTAAGAACTCTATAGGAGGTTCAGGCAATCTACAAATCGGAAGGCTACCTGCGCCGCCGTACCCCCGCGCTTCCCTGCAATCTAGCGGATTTTGTTAATTACATAAGTGTAATTCTGGCTGCCCGGGAGGGGCTTCTGCCGGCGGCCGCGGTCCTTTAAGTACGACGACGGGCGTTGCCGCAAACGGCCGTGACGCCGTCGGACCCGCCGAGGGTAGATCTGGCTGGTCGGGGCGGCCCCGCTCCAACGATTCGCCGATGGTGGCCGCTACCTTGGCTACAGAGCGGCCATTCTTGTCAGATTAATGGGGCCACCGACGGCCGTGGCGCCCGCGGGATACACCGATTTCTGAATTCCGCCGGGGTGGGCTAGCATTCAATGGCACCGGGGCGATTGGCGCAGTGGTAGCGCGCTTCGTTCACACCGAAGAGGTCACTGGTTCGAACCCAGTATCGCCCACCTGGAAAATGGTCCGTTCCGCTCACAGAGCGGGACGGACCATTTTGTTTTCCTACAGTGTCCGACCCCTGTGAAAGAGTTTTCCCATGACCGCTCCACTTCTTGCCCACGCCACCGACTACGGCCGGATGTATGCCCGCTCGACGTCCGAGCAATTCTCCGTCCCGTCAATCACCACCGTGATCGGCCAGCAGCCCCATGGCCTGGACGGCTGGTTCGGGTACATGGGCGCGAACAGCCTGGCCGCGGATCCGTCCCTGCCCGCCATCCTGGGCAGCCCGGCCAAGATACGCCAGGCTGTTAGCCGCGCGGCCAAGGCGGCTGAGACGCACCGGGACGACGCCGCCAAGCGCGGTGACCGTGTGCACAACTATTGCGAGCAGGTGGCCCTCCGTTCCCTAGGACGCCCGCACCGGATGAAGGAAACCCGGGAGGCTTTGGCGGCCAACGGCGAAGAAGCCTTCGCCGCCCGCTTCGACGAGTGGTGGGAGCTATTCCAGGTGGAGCCGATCGCCCCCGAGATCACCGTGTGGAACAAGTCGGTGGGCTATGCGGGAACCCTTGACTTGGTGGCCCGGATCAACGGCCGCACCTGCCTCATCGACTACAAAACCAAAGGCACCAGCCGGGATGGCACCGTCAAACCGCTCGACGCCAAGGTGGTCATGCAGCTGGTGGCCGGCATGAAAGCCGAGGAAAGCCTGGTGGATCCGGTGGCGGGGGAGTGGGAAGCTTGGCAGCACGGCGAATCCCCGATGCTGCTCGCCGTGGCGATCGGCGAGACGGAAGTCCGCCCGCAGCGGGCCAACCCGGAGGTGCTCAAACATCACTGGTGGAAATTCTGTGCGCTGCGGCGCGTCTGGGAGATGTCCGCCGACACGTCGGCCGCCGGACCTGCCCTCCTGCCGATCGCACCGCCGGTAGCCCGCTGAACAGTTCAATCGGAGGAACATCCCCAAGTCCTTCGATCTGAGACGCATGCTGAAGGGTTAGATTTTTTCCTCGTGCCGAATATCCGCGACGATACGAGGCCGGAAGTACTGCTGCGGGTCGATGAACGGCGGTGGGATGAACCAGGGGACGCTGCTCCGGACGCGGACGGTCGGGTGCTCCTTGTGGATCAGCTGGTGGTGCTCGGAACACAAAAAAGTTCCATTTTCGGTTCCCGTGCCGCCGCCGCGCGACCAATAGTCTATGTGGTGGTCCGCGCACCGGAATGGTGCAGCCTGGAAAAGCGCAGCCTTGGTCCCGGGCGACGAGGGCTTTGCGGATGTGCGGAGGGAAGACGCGCGCGGCCCGGCCGATGTCCAGGGATCCGTCCTTCGCCGCGAGCAGGACCGGAACAATGTCCGCGTCGCAGGGCAGCGCGACTTTGCGGGCGCCGATTAGACCGTCCAGGAGTTACTGCGGCCGGTCCAGCGGCTCAGCGTACGGAGCGTCCTCGGGCTTATCACTGGGGCCGTGCCGGCGCGCGGAATACTGGCGGTATTCATCACGGAGAGGAGATTTCAGAACTGTTTGGGCGTCTCATAAAACTCGACGTGTTCAAGTCCTCGGCACGGCTTGCGGATAAAAAGCACCCTGGAGTTGGCGCAACAGCTCTTCGGACGGCTCCGAACCGGTCTGGTTCAGCGCCTCGATCCAGCCCTGTGACACGCGGGCCGGGAAGTCCGGGTCATTGTCGGCGGCGGTGCGAGTAAAGGCGTGCTCCATCCGGACGACGGCCGCATCGTCGCAGAACGGCCCGACGCGCTCCAACGCAGCCGTGACGATGCCCGCGGAGCGCGCCGACACCTCGCCCGCGGCCACGGTGGACCCTATTCTTCGTGGACGGCCGGGGGCAGCATTCCCGCGAGCCCCGGCCGCGGCGGGAGACTGCTGGCAAGGCACAACCGGTTGCGGGCCTCGGCCGCCCTGCTTTGCAGGCGACGCCGGGGGCCCTGCAACCCGGTGTCCTGCAACCGGGCGTCCGGAATCTCCCACTAAACTGGAGGGAATCCCTTAGCCGCCCACTGTGAGGACAGATAGCCCATGGCCATATTGAATATCCGCATCATCGGGGACCCTGTGCTGCGCACGGTCGCAGATCCCGTGACGGAATTCGGGCCGGAGCTGGGAAAGCTCGTTGCCGACATGACCGAAACCATGGAGGACGTCGAAGGCGCCGGCCTGGCCGCGCCCCAGGTCGGCATCAGCCAGCGCGTCTTCACCTACCGGATCCACGGAGTCGAAGGGCACGTCATCAACCCGGTGCTGGAAAACAGCGAAGACTTCCAGCCGGACGAGGTCGAAGGCTGCCTGTCCATCCCCGGCCTCGGCTTCCCGGTCCGGCGGCACCGCACCACGCGCGTCACCGGCGTCGACCTGCACGGCAACCGGGTGGTGCTCGAGGCTGAGGGGATGCTGGCCCGCGTCTTCCAGCACGAAACCGACCACCTGGACGGGATCCTGTTCACCGACCGGCTCGAAGGCGAGGACCGCAAGACCGCCCTGAGGGCCATCCGCAACGCCAACTACGACGCCATCACGGAGCAGACGACGTCGAAGCGAGCCAAGACGGTCGGCTCCAGCTTCGGCGCGGGTTCCTCCTTCGGAAGCGGCCAATGAGGGTCCTCTTCGCGGGGACCCCTGCTGTCGCCGTGCCGTCACTGGACGCGCTCATCGCAGCCGGGTTCGACGTCGTCGCCGTCCTGACCCGGCCCGACGCGCCGCTGGGACGCAAACGGGTGCTCACGCCCTCCCCGGTGGCCGCCCGCGCCGCGGAGCTCGGCATCGAGGTCATCCATGCCGCCAAGGTCGACGCCGCGGTGACCGCCAGGATCCGGGCTGCCGCGCCCGACGTCGCAGCGATCGTCGCCTACGGCGGCCTCATTCCCCGTGCCGCCCTCGACCTGCCCCGGCACGGCTGGATCAACCTGCATTTTTCCTTGCTCCCGGCCTGGCGCGGTGCGGCGCCGGTACAACGCGCCCTCATCGCCGGGGACGACCTCACCGGCGCGGTGACCTTCCGGCTCGAAGAAGGACTGGACACCGGACCGGTCTTCGGCACCCTGACAGAGGCCATCCGGCCGGTGGATACCGCCGGGGAACTGCTGGAACGTCTGTCGCACGGCGGCGCTGTGCTGCTCACCCAGACCCTTTCCGCGGTCGACGCCGGCAAGGCCACCGCCGTCCCGCAGCAGGGCGACTTCAGCCTTGCCCCCAAACTGACGCTCGAGGACGGCCGGCTGGACTGGCAGCAGCCCGCCCTCGCGATTGGACGCAGGTCCCGCGGAGTCACGCCGGAACCCGGTGCCTGGACCACCCTGCAGGAGCAGCGCGTCAAGCTCGAACCGGTTCTGCTCCGCCCCGGCGCCCCGACACTACGCCCGGGGCACCTGGCTCTGGACGGGAAAGCCGTCCTGGTCGGGACCGGCTCGTACCCCGTGGAGCTCACCCGGGTCCAGCCTTCGGGCAAGAAAATGATGACCGCCGCCGATTGGGTGCGCGGACAGGCAACACTTGAAAGCGTGGTCTTCGAATGAGCGAATCCGGTACAAGCGGCAGCAGCCGCGGACGGGGCCGCCGGCCCGGCGGCCAGGGGTCCGGCGGCCAGAGCAGCCAGGCCTCCGGCGGCCCGGCCTCTGGGGGCCCGGGGTCCCGGGGAGGCGTCAGGCGCGACGCGCAGGGACGCGAACGGAACCGCGGCCCGCAGCGCGGTTTCAGCGAAAATGCTCCCTCCCAGCGCACCCGGCGCGCCGACCCTGCCCGGCTGGTGGCCTTTGAAGTGCTGCGCGCGGTGGCCGCCGAGGACGCGTACGCCAACCTGGTGCTGCCGGCCCGGATCCGGCACCACGGACTGGACAAACGTGACGCCGGATTCGCCACTGAGCTGAGCTACGGCGCGCTCCGTGGCCAGGGCACCTACGACGCGGTCCTGGCCCGCTGCGTGGACCGCCCGCTGGACCAGCTGGACCCTGCCATCCTCGACGCGCTGCGGATCGGCGCCCACCAGCTGCTGGCCATGCGGGTCCCGGCGCACGCCGCCCTCGACGAGACCGTGGGCCTGGCCCGCGCCGTGATCGGCGCCGGACCATCCGGGCTGATCAACGCCGTGCTCCGGAAGGTTTCCGCGCACACCCTGGACGAGTGGCTGGAGCTGCTGCTCCGCGACGAGCCGGACGAGACCAAGGTCGCCTCGGTCCGCTACGCGCACCCCGAGTGGATCGTTCGCGCCTTCCGGCAGTCCCTCGTGGCACACGGACGCCCGGTTACGGAAATCAACGAGCTCCTTGAAGCGGACAACGCCGCCCCCGTGGTGAACCTGGTGGCGCTCCCAGGCCTTGGCAGCCTCGACGAAGCGCTGGAAAGCGGAGCCACTCCCGGCGAGCTGGTGGAAGGATCGGCGCTCTCCAGCGGCGGCGACCTCGGCCGCCTCGCCTCGGTGCGGGACGGCAGCACCAGGGTCCAGGACGTAGGCTCCCAGCTCGTGGCGCGTGCCCTGGCCGCCGTGGACCTCGGCGGGGACGGTCCGGCAGGCGCGGCGTCGGAAGGGCAGGCCGACGGCGAACGCTGGCTTGATCTCTGCGCCGGCCCGGGCGGTAAAGCAGCCCTGCTCGGCGCCCTTGCCCGGCAGCACGGCGCGACCCTGCTCGCCAACGAGCCCGCGCCGCACCGCGCGAAACTCGTCCGACAGGCCCTGGCCGCGGTCCCGCACGAGGTCTGGCACGTCCGCACCGGCGACGGCCGCGAGGTAGGGACGGAAATGGCGGAGAGCTTCGACCGGGTGCTCGTGGACGTGCCCTGCACCGGGCTGGGCGCGCTGCGCCGCCGTCCGGAGTCGCGCTGGCGGCGCACCCCCAAAGACCTCGTGGATCTCGGCCCGCTGCAGCGGCAGCTGCTCAAATCGGCTCTGGACGCGGTCAGGCCCGGCGGGGTCGTGGCGTACGTGACGTGCTCGCCGCACCCGGCGGAGACCACCGCCGTCGTCAGCGACGCGTTGCGTAAGCGCGACGACCTTGAGCTGCTCGACGCCGGCGCCGCCCTGGACGAGGTGAGCCTCACCGGCCACCTTGAGTCCGGCCACGAGCTCACCGCGCAACTCTGGCCGCACCGGCACCGCACGGACGCCATGTTCCTGGCCCTCATCCACAAGAAAGCCTGAGCGCCGGGCCGTACCGGCATCAGCTACCCCCACCTTCCGACCAGCGAAACGACAAGGAAATCCATGGCCCGTTGCTGCATCCACCCGAGCATCCTTTCGGCGGACTTCGCGAACCTCCAGTCCGAGCTTCACCGGATCAGGACCGCGGACGCCGTGCACGTTGACGTGATGGACAACCACTTTGTGCCCAATCTCTCGATCGGCCTTCCCGTGGTCCGGCGCCTGCAGGAAGTCAGTCCGATCCCGCTGGACGCACATCTGATGATCGCGGATGCGGACCGCTGGGCGCCGGCCTATGCCGACTCCGGTGTGGCTTCGGTGACCTTCCACGCCGAGGCATCGGTCGCGCCGGTGAAGCTGGCCCGGGATTTGCGCGAACGTGGTGCCAAGGCGGGCCTGGCGCTGCGGCCCGGCAGCGCGGTGGAGCCGTTCCTGGACATGCTCGAAGAACTGGACATGATCCTGATCATGACGGTGGAACCCGGCTTTGGCGGCCAGGAGTTCCTGGACCTCACCCTGCCCAAGATCCGCCGGGCACGGGCGGCTATCGACGCCTCCGGACTCGACGTTAAACTGCAGGTGGACGGCGGCATCACCGAGGAGACCATCTGGCGCGCCGCCGACGCCGGCGCGGACGTTTTCGTGGCCGGGTCCGCGGTCTACGGCGCCGCTGACCCGGCGGACGCGATCAGCCGGCTTCGGACTGCCACCGGCCAGTAGCCCCCGGCCGGTAGCCCCCGGCCGGTAGCCACCGGCCGGTAGCCACCGGGTTGCCGGCAGGTAGCGCCGGGGACCCGCCACAACATGACGACACTTGTACCGTCCTTACCGCGGGAATAGCCGGACGGACGTGTGGGTTGTGTCAGAATAGCTACACACATACGTGCTCCGGGGTCGGTGTAAGTCCGAACCGGCGGTTATAGTCCGCGACCCGCGAGCCGGCACCTTCCCCAGGGAAGGCTGACGGCGGACGGTTGAACCGGTGAAATTCCGGTACCGACAGTTAAAGTCTGGATGAGAGAAGCACGTACAGCTTTTACTGCGGCGTCCAATCGACGCCGCGGGAGTCCGCTGTCGTAAACCCCCGGAGCCATCGCGGTTCTGAGGGAAGGAACGACACACACATGAACCCCTTGCGATGGCTCTTCGCCACCACCGCGGTCCCGCGGGACCGGGCGGACGCCACATGAGCGCTCAGCATGCGGCCGCCGGGCCGCCCAAGAACCACGGCCAGGACAGCGGCGTAGGTGGCTACGCGGCAGACGTCGCCGACGCCGGCTTCAGCGCCGCCGAGACAGCCGCGATGGACACCGCCCTCGGCGCCGCCGCACAGGGCCCGCGGGGCGCTAACCCCTTGGTGGGCGCCGTCGTCATCGACCGCGACGGCAGACCCCTCGTGACCGGCCACCATCGCGGCGCCGGCACGCCCCATGCGGAGGTCGACGCGATCTCGCAGGCCGCGGCCGCCGGAGTGGACCTCAAGGGCACCACCATGTTGGTCTCGCTCGAGCCGTGCAACCACCGCGGCCGCACGGGTCCCTGCGCCCAGGCCATCATCGACGCCGGCATCGCCGGCGTCGTCTACGCCGTGGACGACCCGCACGATCCGGCGGCCGGGGGAGCGGCAACCCTGCGCGCCGCCGGAGTCCGGGTCCGCTCAGGGCTGGGCGCCGTCGCCGCCCTGGACCTTAACCGGCGCTGGTTCGACGCCGTGGCCGCCAAGCGGCCGTTCGTCAGCTTGCACATCGCGCAAACCCTGGACAGCCGGATCGCCGCCAGCGACGGCACCAGCCAGTGGATCTCCAGCCCGGAGTCGCTGGCCGACAATCACGGCCTGCGCGGCCGGATCGACGCGATCCTGGTGGGCACGCAGACGGTCCTGGTGGACAACCCTCGGCTGACGGCCCGGAACCCGGACGGCGGACCCGCCGACAAACAGCCGCTGCGTGCCGTGATGGGCCTGCGCGGGATTCCCGACGGCGCCGCGGTCAACGGCGGCGACGGCAAGGTGCTGCACCTGCCGACCCGGGAACCCCGCGAGGCCCTGGACCAGCTGTTCGACGCCGGCGTCCGGCACCTGATGGTCGAGGGCGGCTCGCGGATCCTGAGCGCGTTCCTGGCCGCCGGCCTCGTCGACGAGCTCATCGTCTACCTCGCCCCGACTCTGCTCGGCGCCGGGACGGCCGCCCTGGAAGACCTCGGCATCGGCACCCTCGCCGACGCCCAGCACTGGGACTGGGACGAGGCCTCTGGCGGCGCCGTCCGGATGCTGGGACGCGACCTTCGGCTGCACCTCCGCCCCGCCGCCGGATCCGGCGGCACCGAAACTTCATCCGATTCCACCCCGCGCAGCGACGCGGACACCGCCGCAGGAGGCTACTGATGTTTACCGGAATTATCGCCGAACAGGGGAAGGTGTTGTCCGTCGAGCACGACGGCGACACCAGCGCGACGTTGCGTCTGCACGCCCCTGTGAGCACTGACGGACTGTCCTCCGGCGGCTCGATCGCCGTCAACGGCGTCTGCCTGACCGCCACGGACATCGACGGCGCGGACTTCAGCGTCGACGTCATGGGCGAGACTCTGGTCCGGAGCACCATCGGCGGCCTGGCCGCCGGGGATCCGGTCAACCTGGAACGCTGCGTCCCGGCAGGCGGCCGGCTCGACGGCCACGTTGTGCAGGGTCACGTCGACGGTGTCGGCCAACTGCTGGAACGCGAGGCGCTCGGCAACTGGGACCGGCTGCGCTTCGGCGTACCGTCCGGACTGGCCCGCTACATTGCTGAGAAAGGCTCGATCGCCATCGACGGCGTCTCCCTCACCGTCACCGCCGTGAGCCCGGCGCCCGAACCGGCCCCGTGGTTCGAAGTCGGGCTGATCCCGACGACCCTGGCCGAAACGGGCCTGGGCGCCAAAGCTGTGGGCGGCGCCGTCAACCTTGAGGTGGACGTGCTGGCCAAGTACACCGAGCGGTTGCTCGCCTTCGTCCCTACCGCGCACCCTCGGAAGGCCGCATCATGAGCCGGCTGCAGGTTCCCCGCGGGCTCGCCCTGGACGCGCCCGCGCTGGATCCGATCGAGGACGCCATCCGCGCGATGGCGGCCGGGCGGCCGGTGCTGGTGGTGGATAACGAGGACCGCGAAAACGAGGGCGACATCATCTTCGCCGCGCAGCACGCCACCCCGAAGCTGATGGGCTGGACCGTCCGGTACAGCTCCGGCGTGATCTGCGTACCGCTGGACGGCGAGCGGGCGGACGCCTTGGAATTGCCGCCGATGGTGGCCGTCAACCAGGACGCCAAGGGCACCGCCTACACGGTTTCGTGCGACGCGGCAGTGGGTGTGAGCACCGGCATCTCCGCCACGGACAGGGCCCTGACGGCCCGGATTCTGGCCAATCCGACAAGCCAGCCGAATTCGCTGACCCGCCCCGGGCATGTTTTTCCGCTGCGCGCCGTTAACGGAGGTGTGCGGGAACGTCCCGGCCACACCGAGGCAGCTGTCGAATTGTGCCGGTTGGCGGGCCTCGAACCCGTGGGTGTGATTGCGGAACTGGTGCACGACGACGGGGAAATGATGCGGCTGGACGGACTTCGCGGCTTCGCCGCCGAACATGGCTGCCCGCTGATCTCGATTTCTGATCTGGTGGCGTACCTTGATTCCGGGGACGCCGAAAGCCACCCATCGGCATCCGCCTAGATCCTTGGACTGAGGAGAGACAATGACGACTTTTGAAGCGCGGCAGGCCGTCCCGGGACAGCAGCGGCATCCGGTTTCCGGAGGACCGATCGTCCAGTTGCCCACCGCCCACGGTGATTTCGTGGCGCAGGCCTGGACCGACTTGGCCACCGGCGCGGAGCACCTTGCCGTCAGCTCCCCGCTGCCGGCCAGGGACGGCCAAGCCCCCCTGGTTCGGCTGCACTCCGAATGCCTCACCGGGGACGTGTTCGGTTCCTACCGCTGCGACTGCGGCGAACAGTTGGCCTACGCCCTTGAAATGATCCACGAATACGGCGGCACCCTGCTCTACCTGCGCGGCCAGGAAGGCCGCGGCATCGGCCTGGCCAATAAAATCAAGGCCTACGCCCTGCAGGAAGCCGGCTTCGACACCGTTGAGGCAAACGAACAGCTGGGACTGCCGGTGGACGCCCGCTGCTACAAAGCCGCGGCCCAGATCCTCGCTGAGATGGGTCTCCATGAGATCCGGCTGCTGAGCAACAATCCGGACAAGCAGGACCGGCTGGCCCAGGCCGGGGTCCGGGTTGTCGAGATGGTTCCTACCGAGGTTCCGTCCCGGGAGCAGAACATCCGGTACCTGCAGACCAAGAAGGACCGGATGGATCACCGGCTGGTCCTCGACATGGAGTCCGCGCGCGCCACGGGACATCTCGGCTTCAACCAAGAACAAGGCTGACCCGCCCGCGGTACCAGCACCCTGATCAACTCCTACCCCCACAGCAAGGAACTCGCATGAGCGGCCACGGCGCCCCCCAGATCGACCTCACCACCCTCGAACCCGGCGAAACTTCCCGGCTTAAACTGGCCATCGTGGCCGCCAGTTGGCACACCCAGATCATGGATGGCCTGCTCGACGGCGCCCTGCGCGCCGCCAAGGACGCCGGCATCGACGAACCCACCGTGCTGCGGGTCCCCGGAACCTTTGAACTGCCCGTCGCGGTTTCCCGGCTGGCGCCGCACTTCGACGCAGTCGTGGCGCTCGGCGTCGTGATCCGCGGCGGAACCCCGCACTTTGAATACGTCTGCGGAGCCGCCACCCTGGGCCTGACCGAGGTCAGCGTCCGTACCGGCGTTCCGGTCGGTTTCGGTGTGCTGACCTGCGACACCGAAGAGCAGGGCATCGACCGGGCCGGACTGGCCGGCTCCAAGGAAGATAAGGGCCACGAGGCCGTCACCGCGGCCCTGGCCACCGCCGTTATGCTGAAGCAATACTCCTAGGCTGTGTATTCCCTCACATCCGCTCCGTCATGCAAGGACCGGCAGGCGTGGTCCTGCCGTGAACAAGTAGGCTGGAAGGCGTGAAGAATTTCGAGTCGCTGTTTGCAGAACTAAGCGAGAAGGCAGCCACCCGCCCGGAGGGCTCCCGCACCGTCGCTGAACTGGAGTCCGGAATCCACGGCATCGGCAAGAAAGTCGTGGAGGAAGCAGCCGAGGTCTGGATGGCTGCCGAGTACGAATCCGATGAGGCCGCCGCGGAAGAAATTTCGCAGCTGCTCTACCATCTGCAGGTTCTGATGCTCGCCAAAGGACTCAGCCTGGAAGACGTCTACAAGCATCTCTAGCCGCGTCGCACCGTCCTGAGCGGACCTGCTTCCGCTCAGGACGGCGCACCCGTGGCCCGCAGTGCCCTGATGACTTCCTAACCAGAAAGAACACTTGCCATGCTCAGAGTTGCCGTCCCTAACAAGGGATCCCTGTCCGAAGCCGCCTCCGCCATGCTCGCCGAGGCCGGTTACCGCCAGCGCCGCGACAGCCGCGAACTGGTCATGGTGGACCCCGACAACGACATTGAATTCTTTTTCCTGCGCCCGCGCGACATCGCTGTGTACGTGGGCCAAGGAACCCTTGACGTCGGTATCACCGGCCGCGACCTGCTGCTCGACGCCCAGGTGGACGCTGACGAGCTGCTGCCGCTGGGCTTCGCCGTGTCCACGTTCCGGTTCGCCGGCCCGGTGGGGGACTTCGCCGGCATCGAACAACTTGAGGGCAAACGGCTCGCCACCAGCTACGACGGCCTGCTCCGCGACTACCTCGCCGAGCGCGGCATCAACGCCAAGGTCGTCCGCCTTGATGGTGCGGTCGAATCGTCCGTCCGGCTCGGCGTCGCGGACGCGATCGCCGACGTCGTCGAAACCGGCACCACGCTCAAGGCCGCCGGGATGGAAATCTTCGGCGAGCCGATCCTGAACTCCGAATCGGTCCTGATCGGCCGGCCGGGTGAGCAAAACCCTGCCATCGAGGTGCTGATCCGGCGCCTCCAAGGCGTCCTGGTAGCCCGCCGGTACGTGCTGATGGACTACGACATCCGCAAGGAGCTTGTAGAGCAGGCCGCAACCCTGACGCCCGGGCTGGAGTCGCCCACCGTCTCACCGCTGCGCGATTCGGACTGGGTGGCCGTCCGCTCGATGGTGCCCAAGAAGGAAACCAACCGGGTTATGGATGAACTCTACGACCTCGGCGCCCGCGCCATCCTGGTCAGCAGCATCCACGCCTGCCGGATCTAGCGCCGCGCCCCGTGAATCCGACGTCCGTGAGCCCATCGTCCTTGAGCCCAGAGCAGGAGCAGCCATGTCTGTAGCCGTCCGCGTCATTCCGTGCCTGGACGTAGACGCCGGCCGCGTGGTTAAGGGCATCAACTTCGAAGGCCTGCGCGATGCCGGCGACCCGGTGGAGCTCGCGCACCGCTACGACAACGGCGGTGCCGACGAACTGACCTTTCTCGATGTCACAGCGTCCTCGGGCAACCGCGAAACCACCTTCGACGTGGTCCGCCGGACCGCTGAGGAAGTGTTCATCCCCCTGACCGTCGGTGGCGGCGTGCGCGGCGTGGCCGAAGTGGACAAGCTGCTGCGCCACGGTGCGGACAAGGCCGCCATCAACACCGCGGCCGTGGCCCGTCCCGAAGTGATCGACGAGATCACCCGGCACTTCGGCTCCCAGGTCCTCGTGCTCTCCCTCGATGCGCGTCGTACCCGTCCCGGCTCGCAGCCGACACCCTCCGGGTTCGAGGTCACCACCCACGGCGGCCGGCAGGGCACCGGCATCGACGCCCTCGCATGGGCACGCGAGGCGGCGGACCGCGGGGTCGGTGAGATCCTGCTCAATTCGATCGACGCCGACGGCACCAAAGACGGGTTCGACCTTGAGCTGATCCGGCTGGCCCGCGCCAGCGTAAGGGTGCCGCTGATCGCCTCCGGCGGCGCCGGCAAGCCCGAACACTTCCCGCCGGCCGTGGCAGCCGGCG
This sequence comes from Arthrobacter sp. UYEF3, assembly GCF_040546245.1. Classification (NCBI taxonomy): domain Bacteria; kingdom Bacillati; phylum Actinomycetota; class Actinomycetes; order Micrococcales; family Micrococcaceae; genus Arthrobacter; species Arthrobacter sp. UYEF3. Next base: position 15,285 of record NZ_JBEPNK010000013.1, on the reverse strand, counting down.
CGGACGCGGTCCTCGCCGCCTCGGTGTTCCACTTCGGCCCGCAGGACATGATCGCGCAGGTCAAGGCCGCCATCCGCGAGGCAGGCTTCGAAGTCCGCTAACCGAGGTCCGGTGACGAGCAGGCGGCGGGTGGTGGGCCCACGCCCGCAGGGTCCCCTGGCCGAGCTTGCAAAGTGAGGCTGCGGGTGGTGGGCCCACGCCCGCAGGGTCCCTGGCTGAGCTTGCAAAGTGAGGCTGCGGGTGGTGGGCCCACGCCCGCAGGGTCCCCTGGCCGAGCTTGCAAAGTGAGGCGGCGGGTGGTGGGCGCACGCCCGCAGGGTCCCCTGGCCGAGCTTGCGAGGTGAGGGGGCGGGTGGGGACTACAGGCCGACTTCGGCGGACTGCAAAAGTGCGACGGCGTCCGGCTGGCCTTCGAACGTGACCAGCGCGTGCCGGGTCCGGCCGTGGGCGTGCATCAGGAGTTCGCCCGGTTCGCCGACGATTGCGACCGAGACGGGAGCACGCTTGGCCACGTGCCGGGGGCCGGAGGGCCGCACCAGCACGATGCCCAGATCTACGCCGCGGTACAGGATGGCGGCCCGCTTGATCAGTTCGGCCCAGAGGGCGTCGGAGTAAGCCTCGTCCAGAGCCCGCGGCGCCCAGCGGTCCACCGCGCGGCGGACATCCTCGGTGTGTACGAAGTATTCGATCAGGTTGGAACTCTCGTCCAGGGCCTTGATCCGCAGGGGGGAGAGCGCAGGTGGTCCGGCGCGGAAGTTGTTGACCAGTGTGGCGTAGGCGTCCGGGGTCCGGAGCTTGGCGGCGAGGTCGGCAGTGGCCTGGTCCGACGCCTTGGACAACCGCTTGATCAGCAGTCCGAGTCCTACCCGGGCCTTGCGCTCCCGCAGGAAGAGATGGGCGGCGAGATGCCGGGTCTGCCAGCCTTCGCAGAGCGTAGGGCAGTCAGGACCGGCCGCCAGCAGGGTTTCGGCCAGTACTTCTCGGGACGGATCGACGAATTGCATCACTTGTGAACGTAGCACGAGACGCGCGCCCGTGTGCACAGGAAGCGCCGTGGTTTCGGCGCCGTCGGGCTTTTAACGGAGTTGTTAAGCCCGGTGCCGCCCCGCCGGACGGCACCGGGCCCGGAGGCACTAGACTTGGGCTGATGTCTGAGCAGCCTGCCCCCGCCCCCGCCAGCGAATTCGCCGGCGAATCCAGCAGCGAATCCGTCAGTGGAACTACTGTCCCGGCTTCGCTCCCTGCCGGTCTTTCCGGTTCCCTGAAAAGGGACAGCGCCGGCCTGGTGGCCGCGATTATCCAGCAGTTCGACACCAGTGAGGTGCTCATGCTGGGTTGGATGGATGATGAGGCACTGCACCGCACGCTGACCAGCGGACGGGTCACGTTTTTCTCCCGCTCCCGCCAGGAGTACTGGCGGAAGGGCGATACCTCCGGCCATGTGCAGTGGGTCAAGTCCCTCGCGCTGGACTGCGACGGCGACGCCCTGCTGGTCCGGGTCGACCAGGTCGGCGCGGCCTGCCACACGGGGACCCGGACGTGCTTCGACGGCCGCGCGCTGGACGCCGTCGTCGGCCCCGTCGACTAACACCGCGGACCGCGGCGCACCCCGGCCTTCAGCGGCCGGCACTTCACCAGCTTTAGATCAAGAGAACAGGCGGACACACGCAGCCATGCAGGACCTCGGAATCATCAGCCCCAGCCTGGACGAGTTCCGGAAACTCGCCGGCCACAGCCGCGTCATCCCCGTCCGGCTGAAGGTGCTCGCCGACGCCGAGACCCCGATCGGGCTGTATCGCAAACTCGCTCAGGGCCAGCCCGGGACGTTCCTGCTGGAGTCCGCCGCGGTGGGCGGCGCCTGGTCCCGCTACTCGTTCATCGGGGCGAGGTCCCGCGCCACGCTGACCACCAGCAACGGGCAGGCGCACTGGCTCGGCGAACCGCCCGTCGGCGTGCCGCTGGACGGCAGCCCGGTCGACGCCGTCCGGGATACCGTCCGGGCCCTGCACACCGAACGCTTCGAGGGCCTGCCTCCCTTCACCTCCGGTCTGGTCGGGTTCCTTGGCTGGGAAACCGTGCGGCACTGGGAAAAACTCACCAGCCCGCCCGAGGATGACCTGGAGCTGCCTGAGATGGCCCTGAACCTCGTCACGGACATGGCCGTGCACGACAACATGGACGGCACCGTGCTGTTGATCGCCAACGCAATTAACTTCGACAACAGCTCCGAACGCGTCGACGATGCCTGGCACGACGCCGTCGCCCGGGTGAAGACTCTGTTGGAAAAGGTCAGCACCCCGACGCAACAGCCCGTTTCCGTGCTCGAAACTGCGGCCCTCGATTTCGCCTCGAGCGTGCAGGAGCGGTGGGCCGAGAGCGAGTACCTGGCCGCCCTGGACCGCGGCAAGGAAGCAATCGTCGACGGCGAGGTGTTCCAGGTCGTGATCTCCCGGCGCTTCGAAATGGAGTGCGGGGCCGACGCGCTGGACGTCTACCGGGTCCTGCGGAACACCAACCCCAGCCCGTACATGTACCTCTTCAGCCTCCAGGACGCCGCCGGCCGCCAGTACTCGATCGTTGGCTCGTCCCCGGAGGCCCTCGTGACGGTCACCGGCGAGGACGTCATCACCCACCCGATCGCCGGCTCCCGGCCCCGCGGCAAGACCGTCGAGGCGGACAAAGCCCTGGCCGAGGAGTTGCTAGCGGACCAGAAGGAACGCGCCGAGCACCTCATGCTGGTGGACCTGTCCCGCAACGACCTCTCCAAGGTCTGCGTGGCAGGAACGGTGGACGTCACCCAGTTCATGGAGGTGGAACGGTTCAGCCACATCATGCACTTGGTGTCCACGGTGGTGGGCAAGCTCGCCCCGGACGCCAAAGCCTACGACGTGCTCAAGGCCACCTTCCCGGCGGGCACCCTGTCGGGCGCCCCCAAGCCCCGCGCGCTGCGCCTCCTGGACGAGCTGGAACCCCACCGCCGCGGCATCTACGGCGGCGTGGTGGGCTACCTCGACTTCGCCGGCGACATGGACATGGCGATCGCCATCCGGTCCGCGCTGCTCCGCGAAGGCCGCGCCTACGTGCAGGCCGGCGGCGGGATCGTGGCCGACTCCGTGAACGCCACCGAGGCGCAGGAAACAGTGAATAAGGCCGCCGCGCCGATGCGGGCCGTCCATACGGCCCAGTCGCTGCGCAACATCACAGCGGAAACCGTGACCGGCGCCGGGACGGAGCAGCCGTGACCGACGCCGCCGGCGCGGTCCGGAGCACCAGCCCCGCCGTTCCCCGCTGGGCCCGCAAGTCCACCCTGGTGCTGCTCATCGCAGCCCTGGCACTGGCGGTCTTCGGCACCACCACCCAGACCTGGCTGGTGGTGCAGCTCGATCCCGGCCAGCTGGGCCAGGGCGTGCACAGCCAGGACGGTCTTCAGGTCCAGGGCAGCAAGGCCGCGACCACGGTGACGGCCCTTGCCCTCGTTGCGCTGGCCGGCGGGCTTGCGGCATCGATCGCCGGCCGCATCGCGCGTTGGATCATCACGGCGATCATCCTGCTCGCCGCCGTCGGGATCGTTGCCGCGGCCGCGACAGTGTTGGCAAACCCGTTGGCCGCGGCGCAGGGCTCCATCGCTGCGGCCACCGGTATCAGCGGGAGCAACGTGAAGGTGGCACTCACCGCGTTTCCCGTCCTCGCCGTCGTCGCCGGTTCCCTGCTTGGGCTCGGCGCCCTCGCGATCGTCCCGGCGGGGCGGTATTGGCGGAGTCGGACGAAGTACGACGTTGCGGCGACCGGAGGCGTTTCGGACCCCGCCCGGCCTGCCGACGAGATCGACAGCTGGGACCGGCTGTCGCGCGGTGACGACCCGACCTGAGCCAATGCCGCCGGCACGGGCAGTTGCGCGGGCTGTAACGCGGCCAATAACGCCGCCAATAAATGGCAGAATGTAAGCAGTATTGATCCTGAGGAGATTTCCATGAGCAAAGCCCCTGTTTCCGCACCCCAGCCTGCTGCCGGCACCGGCATTTACGACGGCGTCGACCACCGCGAGCCGACCGGCCACGGCAACAGCCCGGCGGCCTGGACGACCGTAGCCGTCATGTTGATCGGCGCGCTCATCGCCGCCATTGCCTTCGTCATCGCCAACACCCCGATCTTCATCGCCGGAGTTGTGATCATGCTGCTCGGCCTTGTGGTGGGCTTCGCCATGCGTAAAGCCGGGTACGGCGTGGGCGGCAGCAAGCTGAAGAACACCGGCCACTAAGCATGACTGTTCTTGATGACCTCAATGCCGGTGTCAGGGAGGATATGGCGGCCCGGCAGCGCCTGGTCACGCTCGCAGAATTGAAGGAGCACGCCGCGGCGGCAGCCCCGGCGCGGGACGCCTGGGCTGCGCTGGGAGGCCCGTCCGCCCGTGACCGGCTCCAGGTTATCGCCGAAATCAAGCGGCGCAGCCCCTCCAAGGGCGACCTCGCGAGCATCGCGGACCCGGCTTCACTGGCCGTGCAGTACGCCGACGGCGGCGCGGCAGTGATCAGCGTCCTCACCGAACAGCGCCGCTTCAACGGCTCGCTCGCCGACCTGGACGCGGTCCGGGCCGCGGTGGACGTCCCGCTGCTCCGCAAGGACTTCATGATCGACGAGTACCAGATCTGGGAGGCCCGTGCCCACGGCGCCGACCTGATCCTGCTGATCGTCGCCTCCCTCTCCGACGCGCAGCTGCGCGAATACAGCGCGCTCAGCCGCGACCTGGGCATGAATGTACTCGTGGAGACCCACACGGCCGGCGAAATCGAACGCGCGGTGGCCGCCGATGCCAAAATCATTGGCGTCAACGTCCGCAACCTCAAGACCCTCGATGTCGACCGCTCCGTTTTCGCGGACCTCGCCGCCGGCATCCCGGCCGGCGCGCTCGTGGTGGGCGAATCCGGTGTACGCGGCGTCGATGACGTCCGGCACTACGCGGCCAGCGGCGCCAATGCTGTCCTGGTGGGCGAGGCGCTGGTCAGCGATGCGACTCCGCGTGAGCGGATCGCCGAATTCACCGCCGCCGGCGCCGAAGAAATCGCCGCACGTTCCTGACCGGCGTTCGCGCCGGGCAGCCGGCCGGACGCCGCGGTGCTTCCGTGCGGCACCGAAGATCTAGTTAGCAGTGGAACAGGATGGTGAGACTGATGGTCGATGCGCCAGCAGCCGGCTCAGACGAAAGCCCCGTGGACGCGTTCTTAGACGGCGCCCGACCGAACGAGGACAGGCCGCAGGGGTCACCTTCCCTGCGGCACGCCCCCGGACCGTACTTCGGCTCCTACGGTGGACGCTGGATGCCCGAGTCCCTCATCGCCGCGCTGGACGAGCTCGAGGACACCTTCGAGAAGGCGAAGGCGGACCCGGAATTTACCGCGCAGATCGCCGAGCTGAACAAGAACTACTCCGGCCGTCCCTCGCTGCTGACCGAGGCCAAGCGCTTCGCCGAGCACGCCGGGGGAGTGCGGGTCTTCCTCAAGCGCGAAGACCTGAACCACACGGGCTCGCACAAGATCAACAACGTGCTCGGCCAGGCGCTGCTCGCCAAGCGCATGGGCAAGACCCGCGTGATTGCCGAGACCGGAGCCGGCCAGCACGGCGTGGCCAGCGCCACCGCCGCCGCCTTGCTGGGCCTGGAATGCGTGGTCTACATGGGCGCCGAGGACTGCCGCCGGCAGTCCCTGAACGTGGCCCGGATGGAGCTCCTCGGAGCCACGGTCATCCCTGTCACCAGCGGCTCCCAGACGCTTAAGGACGCGATCAACGAGGCGCTCCGCGACTGGGTGGCCAACGTCGACAACACCCACTACCTGCTGGGCACGGCCGCCGGAGCGCACCCGTTCCCGGCCATGGTCCGTTACTTCCACGAGGTCATTGGTGAAGAGGCGCGCGCCCAGATCCTGGCGCAGACCGGCCGGCTGCCGGACGCCGTCTGCGCCTGCATCGGCGGCGGCTCCAACGCCATCGGCATCTTCCACGGCTTCCTGGATGACCCCTCGGTGAAAATTTACGGCTTCGAAGCCGGCGGCGACGGCGTCGAAACCGGCCGTCACGCGGCTACCATTACCCTGGGCAAGCCCGGCGTGCTGCATGGCGCCCGTTCCTATCTCATGCAGGACGACGACGGGCAGACTATCGAGTCGCACTCGATCTCGGCCGGCCTGGACTATCCGGGTGTCGGACCTGAACATTCCTACCTTGCCGACATTGGCCGGGTCCGCTACGAGCCCATCACGGACAGCGAGGCTATGGAGGCCTTCCGGATCCTGTGCCGCACCGAGGGCATCATTCCGGCCATCGAGTCCGCGCACGCCCTCGCCGGCGCCATCAAGGTCGGACAGCGGCTCGCCGGCGCAGGCAGCGATGCGGCCGGTGCCGTCTCGGACAAGATTGTGCTTGTGAACCTCTCCGGCCGCGGTGACAAGGACGTGGCCACCGCAGCGGAATGGTTCAACCTGCTGGACCAGGATTCACCCGAAGCCGAGATCGCCCAGGAGGGGGAGCAGCTGTGAGCAACGACGACATCAGCGCCCAAGGAAGCACCGAAGTTGCCGCCGAACGTACGGCAGGCACGACGCCGCATGCGAGCAAGTCGGCGGCCGCCATCGACCGGGCCAGGGCCCAGGGCCGTGCAGCCCTCATCGGCTACCTGCCCGCCGGGTACCCGAGCGTCGAAGACACCATCGCCGCCGGCATCGCCCTGGCCGAAAACGGCGCCGACCTGATCGAGATCGGCATCCCCTATTCGGACCCGGTGATGGACGGTCAGGTCATCCAGGCCGCCACCACCGAGGCGCTCGCCAAGGGCTTCCACGTCGGGCAGGTCTTCGACGTCGTGCGCGGCATCACGAGCAGGACCGAGGCCGCCGTCCTGGTCATGACCTACTGGAACCCCGTGCTCCGGATGGGCGTGGACGAGTTTTCCCGCCGGCTGGCCGACGCCGGGGGAGCAGGACTCATCACCCCGGACCTGATTCCGGACGAGGCGGCGCAATGGATGGCCGCCTCGGACAAGTACGGCCTGGACCGGGTGTTCCTCGTGGCACCGTCCTCCACCCCCGAGCGGATGAAACGCACCGTGGATGCGAGCCGCGGCTTCGTCTACGCCGTCTCCATCATGGGCGTCACCGGGGCGCGCGCCTCGGTCAGCACCGCCGCAAAGGACGTCGTCGCCGCGGCCCGCGCCGCCGGCGCCGAACGAGTCTGCGTCGGTTTGGGTGTCTCCAACGCGGGGCACGTCCGCGAAATCGCCGCCTACGCCGACGGGGTAATTGTCGGCACCGCCCTCGTCGCGGCGATCGGTGAGGGCGGTGTGGATGCCGTAGCGTCCTTGACGAAAGAGCTCAGCACCGGTCTCAGCCAGAAAGAAGCGTAACCAATGCAGTCAGTCCTTCACGCGGCGGCGATGGTTTCCGCGAGCATTCCGAGCCCGGGCTGGTCCGGTTTCGATATCCCGCTGCCCTGGGGGTCCCTGCGCATCCACGCCTACGCGCTGTGCATCCTGGCCGGCATCATTGTCGGCCTCTGGCTTACGTCCGTGCGGTGGGCCCGCCGCGGCGCCCCTGAGGGCAGCATCTGGGACATCGCCATCTGGGCGATCCCGTTCGGCATCATCGGCGGTCGGCTCTACCACGTGGTGTCGTCGCCGGACGCCTACTTCGGTCCCGGCTTCGACGGCACCGGAGACCTGTCCCTGATCCCGCAGATCCAACGCGGTGGCCTGGGGATCTGGGGTGCCGTGGTGCTGGGCGTCGTCGGTGCCTGGATCGGCTGCCGGCGGGCAGGCGTCAAGCTCAGCGCCTTTGTGGATGCCGCGGCCCCGGGCCTGCTGCTGGCGCAGGCGATCGGCCGTTGGGGAAATTATTTTAACCAGGAACTTTTCGGCGGCCCCACCACCCTGCCGTGGGGCCTGCAGATCGACGCCGGCAGCCCCAACTTCCCGGCCGGCCTGCCCGCCGACACGCTGTTCCACCCGACCTTCCTTTACGAATCTCTGTGGAACCTCGTCGGGGTGGTGGTATTGCTGGCTCTGGACCGGAAGTTCTCCTTCCGCCGTGGCCGGCTGTTCTGGCTCTACGCCATCTACTACACGCTGGGCCGCGTCTGGATTGAGGCCATGCGGATCGACGATGCCGAGCAGATCAACCTCTTCGGCATCACCACCCGGCTGAATGTCTGGACCAGTATCTTCGTACTGCTCGCCGCACTGGTGGTCTTCGTCGCCCTGGGCCTGCGCAAACGTGAAGCGCCGGACACCCCGTACCTGCCGGGACGCGAGCCGGCTGTCGCCGTGGAGGACGGCGACGGCGCGGGCGGGGACGCCCTCGTCGAAAATGCCGACGATGGTGCCATGAAGTCGGAGGGTGATGCCGACGCGGACGACGCCGCAGTCGACCACGACGGCGCGGCAGCCGGCGCGAAGGCCGTCCATCATGCGGACTCTTCTGTCTCGGATACTGAATCCCGTGATAATCTCCCGGATAACCAAGGCGGTCCGCGCCGGGCTATGGACTCGTCGGAAAAAGACTTGTCCGAAGCGGAAAGGCCTGGAACGGCCTCTGCCGACGCGGCCCCGGCTCTGGCGGCCGGGGAATCGGCCGGCGGAACCAAGGCCGCCACCGGTGAAACGGCTGCCGGAGTTTCCGGCCGCCGGGCGACCGAAACCGCGCCGGAGGCTGAGAGCACCAAGTAGCTCAGCACCGGCTACCGGGCTGCACGGCGACCGCCTGCCGGGCCCGGATCCACAGCGTCGTGGCGAATAGGAATGCAGCGCAGGCAGATAGCTGATCGCGATGCAAACCAGGGCCGGCGGCCAGCGTAACTGTTCGTACAGAGAGCGTCGCTGGCCTACAATTCGAGTAGGAAATTCACGTTGTTGCGCCCGTTACGCCGGCGCACCGATTCGGGCCAATGTTGTCCCTCCCATACGCACGATCAGGAGGAAGGACGTCTCCCATGACCCAAACCCTGCACAGCCCCAGTTGGTCCGGTCCGGAGCAGCCCGGCACGGCCATGTCACCGTTCAAGCGTTTCGCGGCCCTGCCCGAAGCCGCCGGACTCTACCACCCGGAACACGAGAAGGACGCCTGCGGCCTGGCCATTATCGCCACGCTGCGCGGCGAGCCCGGCTACGACATTGTGGCAGCCGCGCTTACCGCCCTCCGCAACCTCGAGCACCGCGGTGCCGTCGGTGCCGATGAGGGAACCGGCGACGGCGCCGGGCTGCTGATGCAGGTGCCGGACGAGTTCTTCCGCGCCGTCGCCGACTTCGAACTCCCCGCCCCCGGCCGGTACGTCGTGGGTACCGCGTTCCTGCCGGCCGAACAGCGTGAATCCGACGCTGCCAAGGCAGGCATCGAGAGCCTCGCCGCCGACGAGGGGCTCACCGTCCTCGGCTGGCGCGAAGTCCCGATTGTGGCCGACCTCGTCGGCTCCATGGCCCGGGCCTGCATGCCGTACTTCGCCCAGCCGTTCTTTGCTTCCAGCACCGGTGAAGCACTCACGCACAACGAACTTGACTCCCGCGCCTGGCGGATCCGCAAACGCGCCCAGAACAAGTTCGGCGTGTACTTCCCCTCGCTGTCCTCCCGGACCATCGTCTACAAGGGCATGCTGACCACCGCACAGCTCGAGCCGTTCTACCCGGATCTCTCGGACACAAGGTTCAAGACCAAGCTCGCGATCGTCCATTCGCGCTTCTCCACCAACACCTTCCCGTCCTGGCCGCTGGCCCAGCCCTTCCGGACCATCGCCCACAACGGCGAAATCAACACCGTCAAGGGCAACCGCAACTGGATGCGGGCCCGCCAGTCCCAGCTGGCCAACCCGCTGCTGGGAGGCTCGCCGGAAGAGCTATACCCGATCTGCACCCCGGGCGCCTCGGACTCGGCGTCCTTCGATGAGGTTGCCGAACTGCTCTGGCTCTCAGGCCGTCCGATCACGCACTCGATCATGATGATGATCCCCGAGGCCTGGGAAAACCACGCCACCATGGATCCGGCCCGCCGCGCGTTCTACGAATACCACTCGATGCTCATGGAACCGTGGGACGGCCCCGCCGCCGTGTCCTTCACCGACGGCAACCTGGTCGGTGCCACCCTGGACCGCAACGGCCTGCGCCCGGGCCGGTACTGGATCACCGAGGACGGCCTTGTCATCTTCGCCTCCGAGGTCGGCGTGATCGACGTCGAACCCTCCAAGGTGGTCAAAAAGGGCCGGGTGTCGCCCGGCAAGATGTTCCTCGTGGACACCGCATCGGGCCGGATCATCGACGACGCCGAGGTCAAGGCCGAGGTGGCGGCAGCCAACCCCTGGGCTGAATGGGTCAAGGACAACCTGATCGATCTCAAGGACCTGCCCGAGCGTGAGCACGTCGTGCACACCGCGGCCTCGGTCAACATCCGCCAGCGCACCTTCGGCTACACCACCGAGGAACTCAAAATCCTGCTCGGCCCGATGGCCCGCACCGGTGCCGAACCGCTCGGCGCCATGGGATCCGACACCCCGGTGGCCGTGCTCTCCAAGCGCCCCCGGCTGCTTTTTGACTACTTCGTGCAGTCCTTCGCACAGGTGACCAACCCGCCGCTGGATGCCATCCGGGAAGAGCTCGTCACGTCCCTGACCTGCGCCATCGGCCCCAACGGCAACCTGCTGGACACCAAACAGGTCCGCCAGCCGCAGGTATCGCTGCCGTTCCCCGTCATCAATAACGACCAGCTCGCCAAGATCGCGAACATCGAGAACGCAGACGGCGACAGGGTCGCCATGAAGGTCCGCGGACTCTACCGGCCCGAGGGCGGCGAAAATGCGCTGCGTGCGCGGCTCACCGAAATCTGCGAGCAGGTCTCCGGCGCCATTAACCGCGGCGTCCAGTACGTCGTGCTCTCGGACCGTGACTCAAATGCCCAGTGGGCTCCGATCCCGTCCCTGCTGTTGGTCAGCGCCGTGCACCATCACCTGCTGCGCAGCGCCAACCGCACCAAGACGGCGCTCGTGGTCGAGGCCGGCGACGTCCGCGAAACCCATCATGTGGCCGTCCTGATCGGCTACGGCGCCTCGGCCGTGAACCCCTATCTGGCAATGGAATCCGTCGAGCAGCTCATCGCCGCCGGAGACGTCGTCGGCGTCACCGCGCAGGACGGTGTCTACAACCTGATCAAGGGCCTCGGCAAGGGCGTCCTGAAGATCATGTCCAAGATGGGCATTTCCACTGTCGCTTCCTACACCGGCGCCCAGACCTTCGAAGCGCTCGGCCTGGGCCAGGAGCTGGTGGACGAGTACTTCGCCGGCACCAACTCCCAGCTCGGCGGCGTCGGCCTTGACGTCGTCGCCGCGGAGGTCGCGGCGCGGCACCGGATGGCGTACCCGGAGAATGGCATCGAAGTTCCGCACCAGCCCCTGCTGGGCGGCGGCGAGTACCAGTGGCGTCGCGACGGCGAGCCGCACCTGTTCAACCCGGAGACCGTGTTCCGGCTGCAGCACGCCACGCGGGAACGCCGTTACGACATTTTCAAGGCCTACACCCGCGGCGTGGATGACCAGTCCGAGAACCTGATGACGCTGCGCGGGCTGCTCAAGTTCAAGGACGGCATCCGCCCCGCGGTCCCGCTCGAGGAAGTGGAGCCCGTCTCGAGCGTCGTCAAGCGTTTCTCGACCGGTGCCATGAGCTACGGCTCGATATCGCAGGAGGCCCACGAGACCCTCGCGATCGCCATGAACCGGCTCGGTGGCAAGTCCAACACCGGTGAAGGCGGCGAGGACGTGGACCGCCTGCTCGATCCCACCCGGCGGTCCGCGGTCAAACAGATCGCCTCCGGACGTTTCGGCGTCACGAGCCTGTACCTGTCCAACGCGGATGACATCCAGATCAAGATGGCGCAGGGTGCCAAGCCCGGCGAAGGCGGCCAGCTGATGGCCCAGAAGGTCTACCCCTGGGTGGCCCGGACCCGGCACTCCACGCCCGGCGTCGGACTCATCTCGCCGCCGCCGCACCACGACATCTACTCGATCGAGGACCTCGCGCAGCTGATCTACGACGCGAAGCGTGCCAACCCCTCGGCCCGAGTGCACGTCAAGCTCGTCTCCGAGGTCGGGATCGGCACGGTCGCCGCCGGCGTCACGAAGGCCAAGGCCGACGTCGTGCTCGTATCCGGCCACGACGGCGGCACCGGCGCCTCGCCGCTGAACTCGCTCAAGCACGCCGGTGTGCCGTGGGAACTCGGCCTCGCCGAGACCCAGCAGACCCTTATGCTTAACGGCCTGCGCGACCGCGTGGTGGTGCAGGTGGACGGTCAGCTCAAGACCGGTCGCGACGTCGTGATCGCCGCGTTGCTGGGCGGTGAGGAGTTCGGTTTCGCCACCGCGCCGCTGGTGGTCTCCGGCTGCATCATGATGCGCGTCTGCCACCTGGACACCTGCCCGGTGGGCGTCGCAACGCAGAACCCCGAGTTGCGCTCACGTTTCAGCGGCAAGCCCGAGTTCGTCGTCAACTTCTTCGAATTCCTGGCCGAGGAGGTCCGCGAAATCCTTGCGGAACTCGGCTTCCGGACCCTGGAGGAAGCGATCGGCCACGCCGAGATGCTCGACACCCGCGGGGCGATCAATCACTGGAAGGCCGAAGGGCTGGACCTGGATCCGATCCTGCACGGCCTCGAATTCGACGACGACGTCCCGCTGCGGAACCTCACCGGCCAGAACCACGAACTGGACAAGCACTTCGACCAGCGGCTGATCACGATGGCCGCCGAGGCCCTCAGCGACCGCACCCCGGTGAAGATCGCCGTCAACGTGATCAACACGGACCGCTCGGTGGGCACCATGCTCGGCCACGTGGTGACCAAGACCTTCAGCACCGACCTGCTGGCCACGGACACGATCGACATCACCCTGACCGGCACCGCCGGCCAGTCGCTCGGCGCGTTCCTGCCGGCCGGGATCACGCTGCGGATGTACGGTGACTCCAACGACTATGTCGGCAAGGGGCTCTCCGGCGGACGCATCATCGTCCGCCCCGACCGGACCAACGTCTTCGCGGCGGAACGGAACGTGATCGCGGGCAACGTGATCGGCTACGGCGCCACCAGCGGCGAGCTGTACCTCCGCGGCCAGGTGGGGGAACGCTTCATGGTGCGTAACTCCGGTGCCACCGCGGTGGTCGAGGGCATCGGGGACCACGGCTGCGAGTACATGACAGGCGGTCAGGTTCTCATCATCGGGCGCACCGGCCGTAACTTCGGCGCCGGCATGTCCGGCGGCACGGCGTATGTCCTGGACCTGCGGACCGAACGGGTTAACAAGCAGGCCCTCGACGCCGGCGAGCTGCAATTGCGTGAACTCGACGCCGAGGACCGCGAGATTGTCCACGGCCTCCTGGCCAAGCACCTCGAAGAAACCGAGTCGCAGCTCGCGGCCCGGCTCCTCGAGGACTTCGATGACACCGCGGCCCGCATTACCAAAGTCCTGCCGCGTGACTACGCGGCCGTCCTGCAAACCCGACTCGACGCCATCGAAGAGGGCCTTGACCCCGACGGCGAAGAAGTATGGTCTCGAATCCTGGAGGTGACCGGTGGCTGATCCACGCGGATTTTTGAAAGTACGCCAGCGTGAAACGCAGCCGCGTCGTCCCGTCCCGGTCCGCATCATGGACTGGAAGGAAGTGTACGAGGCCCAGGAAAAGGGCGTCCTGAAGAGCCAGGCCGGCCGGTGCATGGACTGCGGCGTCCCGTTCTGCCACCAGGGCTGCCCGCTGGGCAACCTCATCCCGGAGTGGAACGACCTCATTTGGCGGGACAAGGGCGAGGAAGCGATCGAGCGGCTGCACGCCACCAACAACTTCCCGGAATTTACCGGCCGGCTCTGCCCGGCCCCCTGCGAGGCGTCCTGCGTGCTGGGCATCAACCAGCCTGCCGTGACCATCAAGCAGGTCGAGGTCTCCATCGTGGATCAGGCCTTCGAGAACGGCTGGGTCAACCCGCTGCCGCCGGCTCGACTCTCCGGCAAGACCGTCGCCGTCGTCGGCTCCGGCCCTGCCGGCCTCGCCGTCGCCCAGCAGCTGACCCGGGTGGGCCACACCGTGGCCGTCTATGAGCGCGATGACAAGATCGGCGGCCTCCTCCGGTACGGCATCCCCGACTTTAAGATGGAAAAAGAGCACGTGGACCGCCGCCTGGACCAGATGAAGGCCGAAGGCACCCGCTTCCGGACCGGCGTCGCCGTCGGCACCGACGTCACCTGGGAGCAGCTGCGCCGCCGCTACGACGCCGTCGTGGTCGCCACCGGCGCCACCGTCCCGCGGGACCTGCCGATCCCGGGCCGCGACCTCGAAGGCGTGCACTTTGCGATGGACTACCTCGTCCCGGCCAACCGTGTCGTGGCCGGCGAGACAGTGGAAAACCAGATCAACGCCGCCGGCAAACACGTCGTCATCCTCGGCGGCGGCGACACCGGCGCGGACTGCCTCGGCACCGCGCACCGCCACCAGGCGGCGTCGGTGACCACACTGGCGATCGGCAAGCAGCCTTCCGCCGAGCGGGCCGCGCACCAGCCGTGGCCGACGTTCCCCACCCTGTTCGAGGTGGCCAGCGCCCATGAGGAAGGCGGCGAACGCACCTACCTCGCGTCCACTGTCGAGTTCGTCGGCGAGAACGGCAAACTGACCGGCGTCAAGGTGGCCGAGACCGAGTTTATTGACGGGAAGCGGCTGCCCCAGGCCGGCACCGAGCGGATCATCCCGGCGGACCTCGTGCTGCTGTCCCTGGGCTTCACCGGCGCCGAGCCGGCCGGGATCACCGAACAGGTGAATGCCGGGTTCGACGGCCGCGGGAACGTGGCGCGGGACGGCTACTACATGACCAGCACCGAAGGCGTCTTTGTCGCGGGCGACGCCGGCCGCGGGCAGTCCCTAATTGTCTGGGCCATTGCCGAGGGACGCGCCTGCGCCGCCGCGGTGGATAAGTTCCTGATGGGCAGCACCATTCTCCCGGCGCCCGTTGCGCCCACGGACCGGGCGATCGCCGTCCTGTAGCCCGGTCCGGCCCCTTCCCGGGCCGGCCGGACACCGGCCGTTCTTCCCCGCGACACCTCTAATAGACCAAGAGACAACTAGGGTAGGTATATGAGACGCGCTAAAATTGTGGCCACCTTCGGACCGGCGATCGCGAGCTTCGAGAACACTCTCGCGGTGCTTGAGGCCGGGGTCGACGTTGCCCGGATGAACATGAGCCACGGGGATTACGCCGTGCATGACACCACGTACGATAACGTCCGGAA
>NZ_JBEPNK010000012.1:0-121597 GCF_040546245.1 Arthrobacter sp. UYEF3 | reverse complement strand
CATACCCCCGATTCTCCCAGCCACCCCTATCCGGACCCGGTCAATCCGCCGGCGTTTTAAAAACCGGCACCCTCACTACTGACCCACGCACCTAGAAGGTCACCGTGGCAGTCAGCTCCGGGGCCAACTACACTTTCTGTCAGGCGTGCGACATGGTTCCGAACAGGCAGCAGTGTCGTGTGGCGGCCCCTCCCGCCGGAATCCGCGAGTGAGTCACGGTGCTGAAGCAGGTGCCGTGGGCGCCGGCGACAGCTAACCAGTTCACAACGGCGCCGGCCCTTCTGCCTTTAAGAGGATCAGCACTTCATTCACAAATATGCATCGTCCTCGGGCTCCGACAACCTCCACTGACACGAGACACAGGGTGCAGTTGGTCAGACGAGTTATGAAACGGACACGGACAGCCGTAGCCGCGGAAGGAGGGCAACCTTTCGGTCAGCGGGAGACGAGTTCGACTTCGAACCCGTCGGAATTAATCAAGTACGCGGCATAGTGGTCAGGGCCGCCAGCGTGGGGATAGCGTTCCGGGAACAACTGGGTCCAGCCGTGATGTGCGCCTTCAGCCGCTAGGCGGTCCACTCGCTGCTGAGTCCCGGAACTGAATGCCAGGTGATTCACACCTGCCGCAGTCCGGACATGCTCCCCACTACTCATGTCAGGAGATTCCTCGACAACGATGTAGGTCCCGCCGTTACGCCAGCTAGTTCCGTTCACCCAGTTACGATCTAACGCGTAGTTCAGTCCACCCAGCAGCCAGCCCCATTCATATTGAGCCCGCGCCAGGTTCGGCACCCACAATTCGATATGGTTTAAGGCCCCGACAAAATGTTCACTCACGCCATGAGTCTTCCACAGCAAGCAAATACCTAGCCGCTGGGTCAGCCATATGTGGCGGCTCTGCGCAAGCATGACGCGCGGTAGGTGACCGTCTGCAATCTAATGCGTGGAGGCTGTACACCCGCCAGCAGCTTGGTGGTGAGACGCCCCCTCTTGGTCACCTGGCGGTTGGGACTCTAAAGTTTTCCCCTCGCTGACTTCGACCGTGTGCTTTTCCTAATCCGGTCTTCTCCGTCCTGATACGTTCCTAAGGACAAGCCAAATGAGGAGCCTCAAACATCGGGAAATTCGCTTCCCTGAATCTTCGAATGGGTCTGCCCAAGGTTTAGTTGACAGTTTGGGCTGGTATTTCGGCGACCGGTTGAGAGGTCTTGTTTATTGTCTCAAACTCGATCGGTGTTAGCTTGCCGAGTCGTCGTTGCCGGCGTCGGCGGTGGTATGTTTTCTCGATCCAGACCACGATGGCCAGGCGTAGTTCCTCCCGGGTTGCCCAGCGTTTTTGGTTCAGCACGTTCTTTTGCAGCAGGGAGAAGAAACTTTCCATGGCGGCGTTGTCTGCGCATGCCCCGACCCGTCCCATAGAGCCCTTCAAGCCCGCCGTGCTGATCAAGCGGGTGTATTTCTTGGACCGGAATTGCGAGCCCCTGTCGCTGTGTATGAGGGTTCCTCGCGGGGCACGTTGACTGATCGCGGCCTTCAGCGCGTCAACAGCCAGGGAGGCCTTCATCCGCGAATCGATGGAGTAGCCCACAATCCTGTTGGAGAACACGTCCTTGACCGCACACAGGTACAGCTTGCCCTCAGAAGTGCGGTGCTCGGTGATGTCCGTCAGCCACAACAGGTTCGGCGCCGTGGCAGTGAACTCTCGCCGGACGTGGTCGTCATGGACGGGCGGGCCGGCTTTCTTTCCCGTGCCGCGCCGACGGTGAATGACCGAGAGGATTCTGTTCTCGCTGCACAGCCGCCCCACCCTGGTCTCGGAAGCCACCAGCCCCAGCTCGTGGACGAGTTCGTCATGGATCAGCCGGTACCCGAACGCCGGGTCCCCGGCGTGGACGTCCAAGGCCGCGTTGACCAGATTGGCTTCCTCCCAGTCACGGTCGCTGACAGGGTTCGCACACCACTGGTAGAAGGCTTGGCGGGAGAACCCCAGTACCCGGCAGGTCACCGCGACCGGCACCCGCACAGGGGCTTCCGGGGCGGCCAGTTCAAGGACCAGCGGGTACATCATTTTGGGTTGACATCCCGGGAGAGGTAAGCCACCGCCCGGCGCATCACCTCCGCTTCCTGCTCGAGGAGCCTGATGCGTTTCTTCGCCTCACGCAGCTCGACGGATTCTTCCTTCGTAACCCCGGGAACCACCCCGTCCTGGACGTCAGCGATCTTCAACCACCGATGCAGGGCGGCCGGGGAAACACCGAAGTCCTTCGCGATCTGGACCAGTGATGATTCGCCCTTGCGGGCCACCGCGACCACATCACGGCGGAACTCTTCAGGAAAAGCTTTAGGCATGTTCAACATCCTTTCACTTGCGAGCCAAAAACTCACAAATCAGATGTCAATCAAACCTTGGGCAGACCCAATAATCTGTTCGGGCGAGATAGGAATGAAGTCGGATTTTTTGCTTCCAATTGATGTTTCGACGACGATGACGCTTGGACCAGGTTGCGAGATCTCTGCTACGAGGCTATCTAGGTCGTTGTCGCATCGGAAGCTGCGTTGAAATCCGCATGCACGGGCCACCTCGTTCAGGCGCGTTTCGCTTCGCGCGGCGGTGGGCTGTCCGCCTGTTGAACCGTAGGAACCGTTGTCCAATATGATGATGACGAGGTTGCTCCCGCCGTATCGAGCCGCCGTGGCCAGGGAGCCTAAAGACATGAGGGCTCCTCCATCTCCTTCAAAGACGATGGTCTTCTGGTTGCTTGCGAGTGATAGCCCAAGGGCGAAGGAAAGGGCCGAGCCCATTGAGCCCAGTAGATAGAACACCCTGTCACTATCCGCATATTCAAACATTTCGTTCGACGAATCGCCGAGATGGCAGACAGCGTTGGCTTGGGGGAAGGACCGTCGAACTGTCTCGAAGAGCCTCCTGCGGTCGATCATGGTTCCCCTCCGTCCACCAGAAGGACGTAGGGTCGCCGTACGTCGGACTGCATCCCGGCGATGCTACATATCGTCGATTCCAAGCCTTGTCGCCTTGGAAGATCAAAGATGTCCAGTCTCAATTCATCGAGGATGCCACGCGTGGCCAAACCGATGGGGTGCTGAGTCATGTTCTTGTCGTCAAGGCTGCCACGGAGCGTTACCAATATGGGGAGTCCGATGCCGTAGGCCATGGGAAGGGAACCCAGGGTATTGAGGGAGTTCATCAGGCCTGAGTTCTGCATCATCACCAGAGGCCTTTGCCCAGCGGTCACTAATCCGCAGGCGAGGGCTAGGGCCTCGTCTTCACGAGTTGCATACAGGACTGGAATTGCGCCAACTTGCAGATTCAAGGCTGTGAGAATCGAACAGGGAACGAGCACTACGTGGGAGAACGCTTGGGACAGCGGTGTGGTTGTCTTCTGCTGGATCGACGCCGTCCCGCTTGGTGCCAAACTAGTTTGCGAGCTCATACGAAATCCCGGCCTCCCCGAGGGCCTTGCCGATGCGGCTGGCAAAATTAGCCTCGATGTCTGTGACCCGAACGCGAGTTGCAGGCAACATTGTCATCGTGCTCTGGATGGCGGAGACCACCCCGTCCTCTCGCGGCGTCTTCCCTTCTTCGAACGAAAGACGCCGGAGCGTCAGTGTCTCCTGGTCAAGCGAAATATCCGCACGCCCGACGAGGGTCCCGTCGACTAGCAACGGGCAGACGTAGTAGCCGAACTCCCGCCTATGAGAAGGCTTGTAGGCCTCAAATACCTGCCTGAAGTGGAAGAGGCGCTCAACCCTTGGCCGGTACCAAATAAGGTTGTCGAAGGGGCCCACGAAGGTATTAACCGCTCGCGAGATCCGCGCACGTTCGACTGCAGGTGAAGAGATCCATGCCTGATCTCGCCATCCCTGTACCTGGACAGGAGCCAATGGCGATTCTTTCAGCCACTTTGCCGCCTCGCTAGGCCTCATTCGGTAGTAGTCGGCGAGATCCTTGGCTGTGGCTACACCCAAGACGTCGAGTGCTCTGTTCATAAGCTGGTTCATGGAGTCGTCTGCAGAGACTTGGGCGTCGCGTATTGCGACGGGTAGTGCTCGTTCTGGAAGATCGAATACACGCTGCCAATTCCTCCGCTGGGCGCATACCAGCTCTCCCGTCCACACCATATGCTCGACGGCGAGCTTAGTGGGTCCCCAGTTCCATCCTGAACCGGCTGCGCCGCCGTCACGCAATACCGACATCGTGGAGGGGCCCTGAGAGGAAATGATGCTGAGTATCCTGGACTTCTCTTTGGCTTCCGGTGCCCAATCCAATTGCGCATCGCGTGTGCGTTGCATCCTGAACTGCCAAAGCGGCCAATCCTCTATGGGTACTAGGGAAGCGGCATGGACCCACAACTCGAATGCCTTCGAGATTCCGTCGCCCCACAGGAATTCGTCAACGCCATCCCTAGTGGAGCTTGCTCTGCCGGCGAGCGTGAGCTGATGGGCTCGAGCGAAAGTGCCAATCGAGTCGAGCTGAACGACGCCGAGCCGCGTGAAAGCCGCTTGCAGCTCAGTTGTATCGGAAAGAATGTCCGTATATCCCGCTGCCGTGACAGTGATGTGGCGTGCTTCCTCCAAGCTGATTACATCGCCCCTCACTTGAACCGCCCTTCGTGGACTTCCCATGTGAGGACGAATCCTTGGGATTCCCAGAATCCTTGTGCCGTGCCTGGTCCGACCAAATGTTGAGCCATCAGATACTTGGTCTTCGGTGTCACAGTCCTGCGGACCACTTCGCGAACGAGGTGGTGTCCGATGCGCCGACCTTGGGAATCTGGGGTGACAGCAATCCAATCAATCGACAGCACCTCCGCGCCCACTGGGAGCTTGGAAATCAGTGAACCATCTCCAACCGTCCCGAGGCTGCATTCGATAACCCCAAGGACGCTATCGCCGTCTCGGGCCAGAAGAATCACGCTGTTGTCGGCTGTTTTCCCGAAATCCTTGATTGATGCCACCCGGCGATACACAGACATCACGGCTTCTCGGGACGGATTTATGAAGGTTGATTTCGTGCTCAACCCTTTCAAGTAGGTTTCGAAGATTTTCGAAACACAGTGACTATCAGCCGGTGTCGCCCAAGAGTATCGGTGTGCTTCACCCTGAACGATCCCCAAATCCGTGGGGACTTCGCGAATCGAGAGACCGCTGTCCTTGGAGAAGCTCATCCCCTTCCCTTGTATCCATTCTGTGGCGCCGGCTCTCAGATGAAGTGTGACCCGTTCGGGGTGGTGAGGGCCCCGGGTCTGATCAACGATGCGATGAATTGCCTCCTCCATATGAGGGGAACCCCCAAAGGGAGCACCAAGGATTTTGATCTCAACGGCAGAGCCGCCGGCAACGGCCGCGATTTCTGGATCGTCGTTCACTGTGAAATTCGATTCGGCCAGTGCCATGTCTTCGTCACAGCGCACCATGAAGTGGCTACCACGGCGGACGCCGGGCGCCGCAGGGTTCACACCACCCACTATCGAGGACGCCTTTGCAAGCTGCTCAACCCACGGTGCTTCAAGGTCCGCCCTTGTCGTGGGACGGACCTCAAGCGACTGGCTGAAGTTCATCTACTGACCTTTCTTCGCTATTCCTCAATAGTCCAAGGCTCAGGATTCCTATAACCGCCAGGCCCGCGATCGCCCAGAGCGCCCCTTGCCAGTCCTGGCGCGAGATGAACGTCCCGACCACGATGGCGCTGATGCCGTTGGCAACGTCAGTGCCGGATCCCAACCAGGCATTTGCTTCGTGTCTCATCCGTAGCGGAATCACTGAATCCACTAAGAGATAGGCATTGATATATAGCGGAGTGACGAAGAGACCACAGAGCGGCAGTATGAGCATCAGCGACCACAGGTTAGTCCCGAAGGCCATGAAGCAGGATGGGATCAGGAACCCAAGCCCTAAGTACACATATTTCTTCCAGAGACCGAGCCTCCACGGAAGTGCCCCGTAGATCACTCCGCCGATGACCCCCCCGACGCTGATCATGGCGATGATGATCCCGGATGTTTGAGGTATCCCCAAATGCTCGGAATACGCGGGCGTGAATACGCCAATTCCACCGAAGACAAAGCCCATTCCGATTAGGGGAACCAAGATCACGAGCATCCGCCGATCAGCCAGCGGTCCGGCAACGCGTGTCAAAAAGGTGACCTCGCGTGGCGGGGGTGCGTCTGCCTCCTCACCATCGATCCGCAAGGTGTGGGCCCAGGCCACTGCCAGGAAGATGACGAGTCCAGCTATCGATGCGGCCACTGCCAGGGTATAGGTCATGGCTCCCCCGAGATAGCCGAATCCCAGGCCAGCAAGAGTTGGACCCAGGATGAATCCCACCTCAGTGATTACCGAATCAGCCGAGTGAACCACCTTGAGCTCATCGGTTTCTGGATTGACAACCTGGCGCCAGGAGACCCGAACAGCCGCACTCAGCGGCGGTGAGACGAGTCCGGCGATCACGACAAGGGCCAACACGAGTTGCCAAGGAGCGCTGACATTAACAAGGAACGCCACTCCACCGAGGGCTACGGCTGAGAGCACCCCCATCACGAGCAGCGCTTTCCGCTGGCCGAGGTGGTCAACGATTCGTGAACGGAGTGGGCCCAGACACGCCAGGATCAGGGTGTAGACCCCATCCACGAATGCCGCGGTCCCAAATCCATAGGGATGTGCCAGCGCAACAAGGAGGGCCAACGGGGTTGCCGCTCCTGCGACACGAGCTAGTGAGGGCGGAGAGGAGTAGCCCAGCCACCCGCCTTGTCACTAGGACACGGCTAGTCGTCGTGAATGCTGACACCTGGTTCCTCTCCATAACTCGTTTGGGCTCTCTGGGAATCTGCGTGCAAGAGAACGATCCGCGCAATAGGGTCACCCCGCCGAATGGTCGTTGGCCCCGTCGGCCGACATGCAAGGCTGAAGCCACCCTGTTCTGTCATCCCCTCAGCCATCTTGGCCGAAACCACCCCGAGCGGAACTTCGAGGCCGGTGTTGCCGGCGGGGAGCATCATCAAGAAGTAAGGGTCCTTGAAAGCAATTCCCCAACCCAGCTTCCATTCCAAACTGCCCCTGCCGTTAGGAAGAAACATGGCTTCCCAACCACGTGGGGTCTGATGATCGTAGAGGCGCGTCCACGATGCCCCAGAGGCCGCGACCCAACTTCCGTCTCTATCCCAGGCTTCCGTGCACCCGTAGCGTCGGCCGATGGTACCGATGTCCTCGCCTTCCTGTAGCCCAAGGTCAAGATCATCGAGACGTTCCATAGTCACAGACACCGGTGAGCGCACGACCCAGCCCAGTTCCTGACCCATTCGCCACGGCGGGCAATCACTCTCCAGCCGGGCGATCCTCAGGTGACGAAAGTGCTCAGCATAAAGGTCTCTTTCCTCCCGCATCGCCTGAATGGGGACGTCCGGTTTCTCGGGCAGAACGGCCCAAGGTTGTAATCGGGTGAACTTCGCGGAAATCATTCCCACTCCTCGACGGACGATGGCCGCGGCGAGCTTCGCCGCGGCCATCGTCGCTGTTCAGTTACGGTCAGCGACTTCCAGGGGTTCAACCCTGCGCAGCCGATCGTCTTCGGAAATGGTGTTCAGATCGAAGGAGACAACCGAGCATGGCCCGAATCCAACCATGATCTCCTCGTACTTGAACGCGCCTTCCTGGCGGTCCAGCGGTGCCGATTTCAGGTCGACCATGGTCAAACTGTTCGCCGCGAAATCAGGGCCGCCGTCGTTGGCTTTCATGGTCAGTGTGGTCCGCTTGAAATTCGTGACGTAGATCGTCTCATCCTCGCCGTCCACCGTCAGGCCGCGGGGTCCCGGACCCACGGGAATGAAGCGGGTTACTTCCAGGCTCTCGACATCCACGACATAGATCCGTGAGACCGCCTCGAGCGTGAAGAGCGCGTATCGTCCATCAGGGCTAAAGGCGACGCCACGGCCGCCGATGCTCCCGAAGTCGATCTTGGAAACTTCGTTCGTGATCACATCGATGGCCGAGCCATAGGTTGCCTGGGTATTGGCCACGAACACGCGGTTTCCGTCGGGGGAGAAGTTGAGGCTGTAGGGATGCGCTTTCGCTCCGACATCGATGCGAGCAACTTCATGGACAGCTGAGACGTCGCCCAGAGAAAGGCCACTCACATCGATCTTGCTGATGTAGCCATCGCCCCAAACACAGACGTAGGCCCACTTGCCGTCCTTGGAAATCGCCATATGGCGAGGGTCTCGGCCCATCGGCAGTTGCCGCACCTCGACGTTCAACTCCAAGTCAACGATCGAGAGGGTGTCCGAACCGGAGTTGCTGACGAGGGCGTAGCCATCGCCGGGATACAGCGCCAGACCCCGGGGCCCGTGGCCAACCTCGATACGCCGAGTCTCCGACAGCGCCACCGCATCGATTTCCGAGATCGTGTTTTGGCTGGTGTTGCAGACAAAACCACGGCCCGTTTTGGTGAACTTCATACCCCCTCGAGGGGCATTGCCGACCCGGATTTGCTTGATCAAGCGGTGTTCGCTCGGACCGGTCTTGGCGACGACCGAGACGACTCCGTCATCGGTGTCAGTCGAGAAAAGCTGAATGTTTCTCATATCGTTACTTCCCCTTAAGTGACGTGGTGTGTTGACAACAGCAATACTGCGGAACTGCTCGACGGGCATACAACAAGTGAGATAGATCACCCGTTTAAACCACAGAATGAACCCACCACAACCGACTTGTCAAGCAGGTTTCCTTGACTGTTTTAGATCATGACATTTGTGTAATATCCGCTCCGTATCCCGACGGACGCCCAGGGAAACCCATCAGGGCAGCTCCGAACGCAGCCTTCTGGCTGCGGATCACGCCTGCTTGATTGGTGGGCTTTTGATGTCAGCGTTTCCGCCAGCGCCGACGGGGGTCAGTCCGCAGGTTAGGTGTCCTGGGTGCGGATGCTGATGTGCCCGGTGGGGCTGGCGGCGATACCAAATCGCGGGTCGTCGTCGGCGTCCGGCGCGGCCGTCGCAAACTTCACCATCGCTTCCAAGCCCAGGGCGCAACCAAGCATCTCCCCGGAGTCCTTGGCCAAGGGCACCCGCGTGACCGCAACGGGACTGTTGAAGTCGGGGGTAGGTGACCAACCTTCCGGCGGTGGCTTAGCGCTACTTTTCAGCGCATTGGTCCCGGACGCCCGACGAGGCGCTGGTACCGCCAGCGTGGCCTGCGGCGGTTTTCGGACGGGGCGAAGAAGTTGAAGTGTACCGGGATGCGTGGGTGGTGTGCGTGCTGGAGCAACGGCGCACGAATCTGCGCCGCCGTGACAAAAGCCGAGGTGCTCGATGCCGCTTGGCGGGGCCGGCGGACGCAATCGGGCAGTCAGGTGCCGAGGCGGGCGTCCGCCTGGTCGACGACGGCAACGGGAGGGTGAAACTCTCGGTGGCACCGCTGGGCGCCTTGGAGGCCCCGCATCACTGACCCGGTTGCGGGCGCTGGTGGCGGACATGCGAGCCTGTCAAGTTCTACCTGCTGGACACGATACTGAACCTGGACGGCGGTCCCCGGCCGGAAATGGTCACCTCCTGACTCGCTCAATGATGAGTTCGCGTTCGTATTCAGCGAGAGTGGCGAGCATATTCAGCATCAGCCGGCCTGTGGAAGTGGCATGGTTTTCGTCGAGACGAGTTCCTGAGACACGGGAATAGCCGAAACGGTGCAGGCACTGTCACTTTCAGAAGTCGTCTGCACCGGATATCAGAATTGCTCTGCACTATGGGTTGAGAGGCCCTTCCGTGGTGTCGGGAGGCTGTATCCATCGGCGGAGACCAGGCCAGCCCCTACTTGGACCCGGGTACGATCGCGCCCTGCAACTGGGGCTACGGGGATGTCAGCGTAGCGAGCTTTAACTCAGTGTATCTCGGCACAGTTGATCTTCGCTGCGGGGATTCCGTCTCGGGATACGTCCACATTCGGGATAATCACCAGTCCCACTGGCAGGATCGCATCAATCAGGTGGGTACCGGAGGCCTGTGGGATGACCTGATGGTCTGGGCGACGGCGCAGGAGGTCGAGCATCCTGCGGGCGGATATCCGAGGAGTGTGGGCGGCGGAAAGATCTGCTGCACAACGCCGATTTTCATGTCCGGCCCGTACGGCTCGATACAGTTCAATCCGACGGTCATAGTCTCCGACGGCAACCGAAAAATCATAACCTCATTCCCGTCAACCAGACCCGGTTGCTGAGAGGATACAGTTGTATTGTGGCTATGCCTTCACAAGATTCGCGACCCGAGATCCTTATCGACGTCGATTACGGGTATTCCTGGCCGATGTCCACCATATTCTGGGCTCCAGGAGATGTGCCTGATTGGCGGAGCGAACTTCCAGAGGCTCTGTACGAGGATCTGGTGGCCTGGGCGAAATTCTTCAACGAACATGCGAATGAAGAGACAGGGATGTTTGGGAGTGAGGGACGCCGTAAGCTCTTTGACCTGGAAGGGGTTCGCCTACGAGATGAACTCGAAAAAGTTCTGGGAGATAGATTTCGATTCCGTCTCCGGCTGTGGTTCTAAGTATAAAGTCAAATGATGCAACATTTTTTTGCGCACTCCGCTTAAGAAAGAACCCGGATTGGCCGGGGCCTCCAGGGGCAACAAAGAAGGGGGGCGCCAACTAGCCCGGCGCTCCTCTTCGTGTGCGCAGTTCTAAACGACCTTTCGGCTGAGACCACGCGGACGAATTGCCTCGAAAAGCTTTTGTATTTCGAGACGCCACCCGGAAGTCACAAAGAGCACTCTGCGGGCATTTTCCTCGGGTGGGCTACACATGGTGAGCACTCTGGGTGCTCTCTTTCGCCACCCGTGACCTGTGGAATGCAAAAGGTAGCCGGCCCCGGTGTCAGCTAGGCCGGTCAGGTTGGCATTCTGCTGCCGGCAGTACGGACCTAACTTCGCTTCTATGCCTGGCGGAGGCCCAGGAGAGCCGTGCCGAAGAGCAGTGTGCTCAGGTTGATCCTGTCCGGGTGAGCCTCGAGCATCTTGGTGGTGAACTCTTCAGCGGTCGGGTTTGTGGCGAGCAGTTCATTGGCGTCGCGGACGTAGGCGATGGTGGCGTCGAGGACTTCGCTGCCGAGGTCGGATTCGGCGCTGCGGTGGGCGGGCACGACGATTTCGGGCTTGAGGATCTGGATGGATTCGAGGGTCTTGATCCAGTTCCGGCGCGTTTCGGGGGTGCTGTCGACGAGGGTTGGGTGCACATCGCCGTAGGCAATGTCGCCGACGATGACGGCCTGCAGCTCAGGGATGTGGACGTAGGAGGAGTCGCTGACGTCAGACTGTCCGGTGGGAACGGCAAGGATATCGTGGCCCTCAAGCTCGATCCGGCCATTAACGACAGCTTCGGGAACAACAATCTCGGAGCCGATCTCCTGGACGAACATTGGAGTGTAGTTCGCCAGTGCCTTGCGGGTTTCGGCTTCCTCAGCAATGAGATCCACAGTCGGCCCGGTGGCGAGTACCCGGGCCTTGGGGAAGCGCTGCACCAGTGCTGCGGCTCCGAGGAAGTGGTCGAAATGCCCGTGCGTGATGTAGATGGAGGTCAGTTCCTTGCCGGAAGCTTCGATCCAGTCGGCAAGCCGCTGGCTGTCCGCAACGCCGGGGACAGTGTCCACCAGGATCGCCTCGCGCTCACCCGATACGAGGGTCACTGAGGTGGACGGCCAGGTCCACCCGCCCTCGGGTGCCGGCATGGGGACGCTCACGGGCTGGGCCGGTGCGGTGAAGATCGCGAGGGTCAGTGGTGCAGTCATTGCAGTGTCTCCTATGTCGATTTATTTGACTTACAGGTACAGAAAAAGCTGAAAAAATAATTGCGGACTAACCCCGGCGTCCCTTAAAGCAGGTCGACCGTCGCGCCAACAACCCGCTGCAGCCGCCCGTCGCCATGATCGACGCGGGCCAGGGCATGGAGTCCCGTGACCGTATTCAGCAGCATGCTGGCTACGGCGCCGGCATCCAGGTCGGAGCGCAGTTCCCCGGTGGCCTGGCCCTCGATGATGACCGAAGCAAAGGCCTGCTCGGTGTAGTCGAACAGGTTGCCCACCCGACCGGCAACCTCTTTGTCAGCAGTGCCGAATTCCACGGCACTGTTGGTAGCAAGGCAGCCCCGCTGGTGGGGGTCGGCAAGGTCGGTCTCCACCAGGAACGTCAACGCACTGCGGATGCGTTCCTTGACCGGCCCGGGGGCCTCGAGCCATGAGGCAAGAACGGCCCTCTGGGCTTCGAGGTAATGCTGCAGTGCCAGGTCGTAGAGTTGCCGCTTGCCACCGAAGGCGTTGTAAAGGCTTCCCTTGCCGATGCCGAGCGCATCGGCGAGCCCCTGGGGTGTTGTCGAGGCATAGCCCTGACGCCAGAAGACGTCCATCGCCTGAATGATGGCTGCCTCCGGATCAAACTGCTTGGCTCTGCCCATTACCCAAACCTACCTATTTTGTACCTGCAGGTCAAATATACTCCGGAGGTCCCACTGCCGACCACTCAGATGACGTTGACAGTGTCCAGGTATTGGGCGGCCAGGCCGGCGTCGCCCTCCACGGAAACCTCCGCATCGCGCCAGGATGAGCGCTGGGTCCCCCACTCCGGGAAGGAAATGGCGGAAGCCGTAATGCGTGCCGCAGGAGTCCTGGTTCCGGGCTTCGAGAGGCCATGTGAATCAATCCACCAACTGCCGCCGCCGGGACCGGTCAGCGTCAGGGTCAGACCTGCGTCGAGACCCGGCACGGGAGCCATGGCCGTCTGGTTACTCAGGACCGCTGTCATCCAGGTGAGCACAGCCTTCATCCGTTCATTATCAGAGGGAGGAGTGGGCAGCCCCAGGGCAGGAGCCATGTCGTGACGAAGGTGCGTGTGGAGATCGAACACGAGGGCCCCGCCCACCAGCAGCGCCATGGGGATTTGCCCAGCTCGTTGAGCTGCATGGGGACGTTCCGCAGCGGCGTGCGCCGGACCATGCTGAGCAAGCGATCCGCCGTCCGGGTCGAGGTGGCGAACTCGGCCATGACCCGTTCCCTGCCCCAGCTCCGGCGAACCTCCACCGGGCCCTCGTTGGCTGCTTCAAGGCTGGGCCTGCGGGAGGAGAGGACGCCGGCGGGGATGTACATGTTGTGGGCAGTGGAGCCGATATGCCCCACCATGTCCGCAATGCTCCAGCCGGCCGCCTTGCTGGGCGCGTTCCACTGGGCATCGGTCAGTCCGCCCACGAAATCGAGCATCACAACGCTTTCTGCACGGTAGGCGTCCTGGAGATTCTTGAAGTCAGGGGCGGGGAGCGTGCGTGTCATGACGAATCTGCCTTCGTGAGGTGGGCCCGGATGAGGGCAGCCACGGATGGCCTAGCGACTGGTGAAATGGCAGCGGAGCCGGTCATGGGGTGCGCACCGCTGCTATTGCGGTGTCATACAGGTCGAACAATGGCTTTGCACCCTCTCGTCGAAGCCATTCCTCCGTGGCGCCTTGGAGGCAAATGATGGCGGTGCCCACGATCGCCCTCGCCTGAAAAGTCTTGTCGCCCGAGTCAGGGATCTTCGCCTCAACCAGAGGTGCCAGCAGATCGGTCCACCGCGCCTGCTTCTCAGCATGACCGGCCCGGAGCGCGTCGTTGTCGAAAAGCATCGAGGTGATTTCAAGCCTGTGCTGAGGGGTGGCCTCTATCTCGTCGAGAACCTGGAACGCGTAGCGCAGCGATACCCAGACGTTTTCATCGGCAGGACGACCGCTGAGCCTTTTGGCAATAACGTCCCCCTGCTCCGACAGGCCGCTGAGCGCGAGGTCCTCTTTGGTGCGGAAGTAGTTGAACAGGGTGCGCCGGGACACTCCCGCCGCCGCGGCGACCTCATCGACGGTGGTTTCGTTGTATCCCTTCTCGGCAAACAATGCCATCGCGGTCTGGGCAAGGAGCGATCGGACGACAGCCCGGGTCTGAAGGCGGAGGGGGGAAGGAGTGGGCATGCACCAATAGTACAACGGTGCAGTTTTAGAAACAACTTGCACTTTGTGCAGAACTCTGCATAGAGTGTGCCTATGAAAACTATTGACTACAGCACACAGACCGTCATCGTCACCGGAGCCAGCTCCGGCCTCGGTGCGGAATTCGCCCGCCAACTTGCCGCCCGCGGCTCCAGCCTTGTCCTGATCGCCCGCCGGGAAGACCGGTTGGTTGCCCTGGCAAAGGAACTGACCGCCAAGCACGGGGTCAAGGTCACCACCATTGCCCGCGAATTGGAT
The DNA here is from genome assembly GCF_040546245.1 of Arthrobacter sp. UYEF3. Lineage (NCBI taxonomy): Bacteria > Bacillati > Actinomycetota > Actinomycetes > Micrococcales > Micrococcaceae > Arthrobacter > Arthrobacter sp. UYEF3. Next base: position 107,336 of record NZ_JBEPNK010000012.1, on the reverse strand, counting down.
AGGCCCGACGCCGGCCGCACACTCCGCGCAGAACTCGAGTCCCGGGGGATCTTCGCAACAGGCCTGGTCAACAACGCAGGCTTCGGTACGCACAACCCCTTCGGCGAAGAAGACCCCGAGCGGTTGCAGCAGCTCATCACCTTGAACATCGGCGCCCTGGTCGACCTCAGCCACGCCTACTTCGACGTCTTCGCCAAGCAGGAGACGAGTATCCTCATCAACGTCGCCAGCTTGCTCGGCTTCATGCCAACCCCGTACCTCAGCGTCTACGGCGCTTCCAAGGCCTTCGTACTGAGCTTTACCGAATCCCTCTGGGAGGAGGCCCGCGGAACGGGCCTGCGCGTTCTCGCCATCTCACCCGGTGCGATGAAGACGGAGTTCTTCGACGCCGCCGGCAGCCAGGCCGCCGACTACGGCGCCCGCCGGGCCCGTCCCGAAGACGTTGTGAAGACTGCCCTGGAAACCGTCAGCAAGCCCTCGCACCGCCCATCAGTCATCACCAACGGACGCCCGCTGGCCATCGCCGCCCGCTTCCTCCCACGAAGCGCCGTCGTGCGTTTCATGGGCTCCACCATCCGCCGCAGCAAGCACTCATCCACCGCGCCCCACCGATCCATCCAGCACGCCCGTTAGGAGCATCATCATGAACACTGCAAGCACCGTCATCCTGGAACGCCCCACCCCCAAGATCGCCACTATCACCTTCCACAATCCGCCGGCCAACGTGGTGGCCGCCGAGACCGCCATCCGGCTGCACGAAATCGTCGAAGAGATCGAAAACGACGCGGATGTCCAAGTGGTCCTCTTCAAGAGCGACGTGCCTGACTTCTTCCTGAACCACTTCGACATTGCCGCCGTCGACGAACTGCCGGTGCCCAACCCCGGCGAACTGCCCATCTGGACGGACCTGGTGGTGCGCCTGACGAATGCCCCCTTCATCACCGTTGGTTCCATCCGGGGCCGCACCCGCGGCGGCGGAAACGAGCTGGCACTGGCCCTGGACCTGCGCTACGCCAGCCTGGAGAAGGCCTTCTTCGGACAGCCCGAGGTGGGTGCGGGGCTGCTGCCCGGCGGTGGCGGCACTGAGCGCCTACCCCGCTTCCTGGGCCGGGACCGCGCCCTGGAAGCCATCCTCGGCAGCGGTGACTACGACGCCGCGCAGGCCGAGAGGTGGGGCTGGGTGACGCGCGCCCTCCCCGACGCCGAGCTCGATGCCTTCGTCGATGCCATGGTGGCCCGCCTGGCCAGCTTCGACAAGGCCTCACTCGCCGCTGCCAAGGCCGCCGTCAACCGCGCCACCCTGCCGCCGGTGGGCGACCTTGTCACGGCGTTCTCGGAGTTCGTACAGTCACTGGCGCTTCCGGGATTCCAGATGCGGGCCGCAGCCACCCAGGCAATCGCTGCCGAGGTCGGCCTCGATTTCGAATACAACATGGGTGAATACGTCGCCAAGGCCAACGCCCAGGTATGACCACCCCACTCCCCAAGAAGCAACGGACACCAGAGCAGGAGAAAATCATGGGCAGCAGCACTTACTCAGCAGCAACCGCAACCACGCAGTACATCGAGTCAGGCGGAACAAGCTTCGCGTACCGCCGATTGGGACCCACCGGCGGCGTACCCCTCCTTCTGCTGCACCGGTTCCGCGCCACCATTGACTGGTGGGACCCGCGATTCATCGAGTCGCTGGCGGCAGAACGCGACGTCATCCTCTTCGACAACGTCGGAATCGGCTACACCGAAGGCGCCCCGCTGACAACCGTGAACGGCTTCGCGGACGGTGCCATCGCGCTGGCCGAAGCCCTGGGACTGCAGCAGGTGGATCTCTTGGGCTGGTCCTTCGGCGGCGTCGTCATCCAGGAAATGGCACTGAAGCGCCCGGATCTGGTCCGCAAGCTGGTCATCGCCGGCAGCGGTTCAGGCACGGCCCCCGGCATGGTGGCCATGCCGGACCGGGTGGCCACCATCATGACCAAGCAAGATTCAGGCCTGGAGGACCTGCTGTACCTCTTCTACCCGGAGACCCCGGAGGCCCGCGCAGAGGGCCTGGACCACTTTGGCCGCGTCCAGGTGGAGATGCCCGCAGGCGCACCGCAAGTCACGCAGGATGCAGCCATGGGCCAGCTCCAAGCCATCACAACAGCACTCTCCGCTCCCTGGGAGGACGTGGCGCGGGAACGGGCCACCATCGACGCCCCAGTGCTCTACGCTGGCGGCGCCCACGACGTCATGATTAACGCCTACAGCTCCTACGCGGCGGTGCAGGAACTACCCAACGCCAAGCTAGTCCTTTACAGCGACGCCGGGCACGCATTCCTGTTCCAGCACCTCGAAGAGTTCGTCCGTGAAGTCCAGATGTTCCTAGCGAACTGAACGGCACACAGGAGTCGGAGCAATGCAGGAAGGGGGCCATCGAGGCGAAGCCGCGTGCCCTGCACTTCGGCCAACATGCTCCGGATCCCAGCGCCCCGACCGAGGCCATAGTAGCTCTCGAACTATCTTCGGCTCTGGCCCACAGAGGGAGAGCTTCCGCGAATGAGTCCTTCCGACTGTCAGTTATATGAGTTAGCCGGTCCCGTGCTAAAAGTTCGCGTGCAAAAACCCGCACTTTGCAAGGGACTTGCAATTGGTAGCACAAGCGATTGTGTCCACGCCCACCCCGTCAGCAGTTTCCTAGCGCCAAACAGCGATCACAAAACACCGCCAGGAAGCGTTAACCACCACAGGCCGGGGCGGCGGCCTTTTGGAAAAGCGCACCAGGTGCTGCCGCGGCCGGTGGAGGACCGGCTTACGGGCGCTGGTGCGAGACCGAGCGATCACAAAACGCCGCCACATTGTCGTTTTCAGAAGTCGTGTGCACCAGTTCTGAAAACGACAGGATTCAGGGTGTCGGCAATGACCCTTTTCACGACGTCTGCCCGTCACTAGCCCTAGTCAAAGTCGATGAAGTCCAGCAGGTGCCGGTTTTGGCTATTCTGCCGTACTCCGCCAACGCTCGTCCGAGACGGGTGGGTGTTCCTCCGGCCGGGTGACCCGCAGGACTACCCCAAAATGACGCCAAAGGGCTTAGCGCGCAATTTCACGCCGTTATTACCAAGACCCCATCTACAGTTCGACTCGCAGCTACAGTTCGACGCCGAGCAGCGCGTCGACGGCGTCGGCCACCTGGGCGGCGTCGACGGACGAACCGGCCGTTGCGCCGGGTGCGAGGGCCGCTGTAGCCCAGGCATCCACGGCGGTCAAGGCACGCGGGGCGTCGAGGTCATCCGAGAGCGCGGCCCGCAGCTCCCCGACGAGTGCCGCGGCGGAGCCAGCCGGGGCGTGATCCGCGGCGGCACGCCACGCACGCAGTCTGTTTTTGGCTTCAGCGAAGCCTTCGTCGGTCCAGGACCAGTCGCTGCGGTAGTGGTGTGCCAGGATGGCGAGCCGGATCGCGGCGGGCTCCTCCCCCGCGGCGCGCAGCCTGGACACCAGCACGAGGTTGCCCTTGGATTTGCTCATCTTTTCGCCGTCAAGACCCACCATGCCGGCATGCGCGAAGTGACTGGCGAGCGGCACCCCGGTCAGGGAGTACGCGTGGCCCGCTCCCATTTCGTGGTGCGGGAAGACGAGGTCGGAACCGCCGCCCTGGACCGTGAAGGGCGCGGGCAGGTATTTCTGCGCGATGACGGTGCATTCGATGTGCCATCCTGGGCGCCCCTCCCCCAGTTCGCCGCCCCGCCAGCTCGGCTCACCCTCCCGGGCGACGCGCCAGAGCAGCGGATCCAGGGCCTGGCGTTTCCCGGCACGGCCGGGGTCGCCGCCGCGTTCGGCGAACAACTCGAGCATTTCGGCGTCGGAGAGTCCCGAGATGGACCCCAGAGTCCAGGCGTCTTGAGCCTCGGCGGAGTGCTTTCCGGCCGCTTCCACGTCGTAGTAGATATCGCCGTCGGGCTCTCCGGCAATGCCGGCCACGGGGTAGGCCAGTCCGCGCTGCACGAGTGACTCGATCGCCGGAACGATCAGCGGGATGGCTTCGACGACCCCCACGTATTCGTCCGGCGCCAGCACGTTTAGCGCTTCCATGTCGGTCTGGAACAGTTCGATCTGGCTCGCCGCGAGGTCGCGCCAGTCCACACCGGTCGCCGTCGCGCGCTCCAGCAGTGGATCGTCGACGTCGGTGACGTTCTGGACGTACGCAACCTGCTGGCGGCCGTCGCGCCAGGCCCGGTTGAGCAAATCGAAGGCCACGTAGCTGGCCGCGTGGCCCATATGGGTGGCGTCGTAGGGGGTGATCCCGCAGACGTACAGCGACTGGTTCCCCGTCGCTTCAAGAGTGACGTAGGCGCGCTTGGCGGTGTCGAATAGGCGCAGCGCGGGCATGCTGCCCGGAAGGTGGGGAACAGGGCGGGAGGTCCAGGATTTCACATCCCAAGCCTAGTGCTAGGCGCTGATGACATTGAAACCGAGCAGCAGGTACAGCGCGAGGCCCAGGAAGATCCGGTACCAGACGAAGATCCGGTAGCTGCGGGTGGAAACATATCGGAGGAACCAGCCGATGATGAAATAGCCGACCACGAAGGCGATCACGGTGGCGAGGCCGGTCTCGGGCAGGCCGTAGGGACCGGTGATCCCTTCCTTGGAGACGACCTTGTACAGCTGGTAAAGGCCGCTGCCGAAGACGGCCGGAATGGCGAGCAGGAAGGAGTACCGTGCCGCGGCTTCGCGGGTGTAGCCCATCAGCAGACCGGCGGTGATGGTACCGCCGGAGCGCGACACCCCGGGGATAAGCGCCATCGCCTGGGCGAGCCCGAAGAAGATGCCGTGCTTGTACGTGAGCTGGGTGAGGTCACGTTCCTGGCGGCCGACGGCGTCCGCTACCGCGAGGATCATCCCGAAAACGATCAGCGTGGTGGCAACGACCCAGAGGCTGCGGAGTACCGATTCGATCTGGTCCTGGAAGAGCAGGCCCAAGATAATGATCGGAAGGCTGCCTAGGATCACGAGCCAGCCCATCCGGGCGTCCGGGTCCTGCCGGGACACCTTTCCGGTCAGCGATCCAAACCAGGCCTTGACGATCCGGACGATGTCACGCCAGAAGTAGACGATCACCGCGGTCTCGGTTCCCAGCTGGGTAATGGCCGTGAAGGCCGCGCCGGGATCGGCGGCGTCGGGCAGGAGAGCGCCCACGATCCGCAGGTGGGCACTCGAGGAAATGGGGAGGAATTCTGTCAGTCCCTGCACAAGGCCCAGAAAGGCCGCTTCTAACCAGTTCACGTTTATAGACCCTACGTTATGAATATTCCGAAGCATCGTAAGCTTGCAGTCATGCAGCAGCGATATGTCGGCAACAGTGGGTTGCGAGTCTCGTCCTTATCCCTTGGCACCATGTCGTGGGCCGGTGAGACCGATGAACAGGATGCCTCCGGCCTGCTCCGCACCTTTGTCGACGGCGGCGGCACACTGATTGACACCGCTGCTTCCTACGCCGGAGGCCGGGCCGAGGCCCTGCTCGGCGGCTTGCTTGGCGACGTCGTCGCCCGTTCTGAAGTGGTGATCTCCACCAAAGCCGGGCTGACGACGTCGGGCGGCCGGCACAGCGTCGACACGTCCCGTAACGGGATGCTGTCCGGCCTCGATGCGAGCCTCGCACGGCTGGGAACCGATTACGTGGACATCTGGTTCGCCCAGGCTTGGGATCCGAACGTGCCGCTGGAGGAAACCCTTTCCGCCCTGGACTTTGCGGTGCGTTCCGGCCGGGCACGGTACGCCGGTGTCTCGAATTTTAACGGCTGGCAGACCGCCAAGGCCTCGGCCGTGGCGGGTTTCCCGCTGGTGGCGTGCCAGACCGAGTACTCGCTGGTGCGGCGACAGGCCGAATCCGAATTGATTCCCGCCGTCGAGGACGCCGGGCTCGGACTCATGGCGTGGGCCCCGCTGGGACGCGGCGTGCTGACCGGAAAGTACCGCGGGCATATTCCCGCCGACTCACGAGCCGCGCACCAGAAGCTGGCCAGCTACGTTGAGCCCTACCTTGAAGGCAACGCCTCGAGTGTCGTTGAAGCAGTAGCGATGGCGGCCAAGGGGCTGGGGCGTACCGCCTTGGATGTAGCGCTGAGCTGGCTCCTGTCCCAGCACGGAGTGGCGACGGCGGTAGTGGGCGCCCGGACTCCGGTTCAGTTGAAGGAAATCATGGACGCGGTGCTGACGCCGTTGCCGCCGGAGATTGCCACGGCCCTGGAGGATGTTTCCAACCCGGCCTGAGCGCCTGCTGCCCTTGATTTCCAGACCTCTGCCCTGACCGGCTGTACAACGCGATGCTGAAATCCGCCAGGATAGCCGGCCCCAAGAGCAAGCCGATACGGGCGATAACGCCGGTATCGATGACCCGGACGGGGACACCGTGAGCAGCACAGGAAGCTTCGACGCAGGCTGCCAGTCTCGACGGTCAAGCATCACGCACCCCACTGCGCCCAAATGGCAATGGCACCGGACCGATCCTCGACCGACGAGGACGACCACTGCCTGACCGGATGGGCCCGTCTGCTATTTAGCCGTGAGCACGAGGGCTTCCTTTTGTCACAGGCTCCGGAGTGGACCAGCACCGACAACACTAAGGAAAGTTCCCTAAAGAGTAGGGCTCAAAGGCTTGTTTTTCCTACGAAGCAGGAGTGGAATGACGCCATGGCTTGTGCTGCGAGCCAGTATTGTTCGAGTGGCGAAGCCTGGTCAACGAAGACAAAATAACGGACGGGGATTGTCATGAGCACAGCGAGACTCGAAAAAGAGACGGTGAAGCGCGCCATCTTCCATGTACAGCCCTGCGACGGGACGGATGGCAACAAATGGGATCTGCATAAGTTCAGGACCAGCAAGCACCAGTATTTCCGCACGCAGAAGGAAGCCATAGCCGCTGCGCACGTTGCCGTCGGATCGCAGCCCGCGCATGTGGTGATGCACGCCCTGGACGGGCACGCTTACCGGGAATTCGACCTGAACTGAATCAGAAAGGAAACGGACGACGGTCGATTTTCCCGCCGTCGTCCGTTTTCTGCGGTGACCCGACTCCTCTATTGCCGCGTCCTAGTTCCCGCCGCAGAGGTCTCAACTCGGCACTGCTATTCAGGCAAAGAAAAGGCGCCGCGACCCGCGCCGCCTTTGAGTTCTTGCCAGGCATTCACGGACTTAGTTAGACGTTCGACAGCATCCGGCTCGGAAACGAAGACCCCTTGGCCCAAATACGGGACGATGCTTTACCCTGTGGTTGCGGTCTGTAGTTCCGAAGACCTGCCAACCAGCCCCGAGATTGATATGCCGCCACCGCCGATGATCCTGCCCTCCCACGAGATTCCTGCAGCATTTAGCCTAAAGAGCTGCCCGTCGAGGTGTCCGAACTGCTTGGCGGCCGCGACGATTTGCAGGTGCTGCAGGCCGTGGCGGGGACGGCGGAGGAATGCGCCCTGGAGCTGGCGCAGGACATCCTCAGCCGGTTCGTCGCCGTCCTTGTCGATCGCGTCCAGCCAGAGGCAGGTGATCCGGGCCTCAAAGTCCGGATCAGGCTCGACGGCGGTGCGGGTTCAGGGCGTGTTCCCTTCGGAGCCGCGCTCACCACAGGCCGGACGGGTTGCCCGACGGGCGGCCGGACGAGAGCCGAGCACCGCACCGATTCCCATGAATCAAGCCTGCGAGCGGGGTAAGACCTTATGAGCCGCACCCGAACAGCCTGCGGCAGAATCCACGTCCGAAGATGCGCCGGGACCGGATGCCCGCCGACCGGAAAACCAAGCAGCCTGAACCCGCCCCGCCACTAGTCCTGAAGCAGTTCGAGGTCTTCCTCATCGTCGACGTCTTCGCTTTCGTCGTCATCTTCTTCCTCGATGACTTCGAGCGGCGTCACTTCGCCGTAGGCTTCGTAGAGCGAGTCGTCGTAGACTTCAAAGGCATCGGCTACGGCAAAGAAAGCCGCTTCCACCGCGGGATCGCCGTCCCCCCGCCGCGCTGAGGCAGCGGCCAAGTGTTCTTCCAAAGCCGCGGTAAGGGACTCAAGCGCGACGCGCGGATCGATGCTCATGACTTCACGTTAGCCCGAAACAGACGAAAATGGAGAGCGATGAAGGAACATTTTCCGAGCAGTTCCGTCCGGCGCGAGAGGGACTACGTGAGGCAGTACGAGTACCTCGTGCTGACGGTCAGCCCTGAGGATTCCCTGCCCGAGGCCCGCCGCCTTCTTGCCGCGCACTCCGAATATGGCAAATGGGAACTCGAGCGGAGCGTCCTCTATGTCGGCGGCGGACGGCGCTTCTGGCTCCGTCGGAAGGTCATCCAGGTCCAGCGGACCGTGTAGGGGTTCCGTGGACCGTTTAGGACTCCAACGGGCCCAGCCAGGCGCTGGCCACAGTGTTGTGCGCCGACTCATCGTCCGAGGGATGAAACATGCCCGCGAGGACATCCCGATAGAGGCGTTCGAGTTCGGAGCCGCGGAAATAGCTTGACCCGCCGGACACCCTGATCGCCAGGTCCACCACAGTGCGCGCGGTTTCGGTGGCGCGCACCTTGACCCCGACAAGCCGTGGGAACCATTGGCCGCCGTGATCGGTAAGGGCGTCGACGTCGGCCGTAACTGCGGCGAGCTGCGGGTAGAGCGCATCCATGGCCATCGCCGCTTCCGCGACCTTCCACCGGATGTCCGGGTCCTGGGCGTAGCTGCGCCCGCCGTTCTTGAACGAGGTGCGACGCTTGACCGCCTCAACGCCAAGCTGCAGGGCGCGCTCCCCGATACCGGTATACACCGCCGCCAGCAGGGTCTCAAAGCAGGCAAAAATTGCGAAGATCAGCGGATCCGCGTTGGGGCCGACGGGGAGTTTGCGGAAGATCCGCTCGGGCGGCACCACCGCGCCTTCCAGGACCGTGGTGTTGGACTGGCTGGCCCGCATGCCCAAGGTGTCCCAGTCGGACAGGATTTCGTAGCCGGGAGTTTCCCGCTCAATGAAGCCGTGTACCAGTTCGCCCTCGCCGTCGCGCGCCGCAGCGTCTTTCCCGAAGATTCCCAGCCGGGTCCACGCCGGCGAGAGGCTCGTGAAGATCTTCCGCCCGGTGAAGCCGTAGCTGCCGTCCGGCAGCGGCGTAGCCTCGGTGCGCGAATCAAAGAGCACGGAATCATTGCCGGCCTCGGAGTTGCCGAAGGCGAAGATCTCGCCCTGCGCGGCCTCCTTCAGGACGAAGTCCAGCGAGGAGTCGCCCCTGGCGGCCAGGACGTGGGCGACGCCGGTCCAGACCAGGTGCATGTTGATGGCCAGCGCGGTGGCCGGGGCAGCCGTGGCCAGCCGCCGCTGCAGCTGCGCTGCCCCGGCCAGTCCCAGTCCCAGGCCGCAGTCGGCGGGCGGCACGAAGATCTTCAGGTAGCCGGCGGCCGCGAGGTCGTGGAGGTCTTCGGTGAAGAAGGCGTTGTCGCGGTCGTAGCCGGCCGCCCGGCTGCGGATCCGTTCCAGCAGTGCGTCGGGCAGGATGTCTTCGGGGGTCATGTCATGCCCGGCCATTCCTTCGGTTTCCCCTTAGTAGTTGCTCAGCAGGGTGTTCAGCACGCGGGCGCCGAACTTGAGCGAGTCGGCCGGTACCCGTTCGTCCACGCCGTGGAACATACCGGTGAAGTCCAGTTCATCCGGCAGCATCAGCGGCGCGAAGCCGTATCCGGTGATGCCCAGCCGGCTCAGCGACTTGTTGTCTGTGCCGCCGGACAGTGTGTACGGGAGGACCTTGGCGCCCGGGTCCTGGGAGTGCAGCGCATCGATCATGGAGTCCACGAGGTTGCCGGCGAACGGCACCTCAAGGGACACGTCCTGGTGGACATAGCTGATGTCAACTCCGGCGCCGGCCAGTTCGCGGACCACCTCGAGGACGTGTTCCTGTTGGCCCGGAAGCGTCCGGCAGTCCACGAGGGCTTCGGCCGACTCGGGGATGACGTTGTGCTTGTAGCCGCCCTTGAGCAGGGTGGGGTTGGTGGTGTTCTGCAGCGTGGCGCCGACAAAGCGGGCCACCGTGCCGAGCTCCTTGAGGATCTTGTCCGGGTCGTCCGGGTCGAACTCCACGCCCGTCAGTTCGGTCACGCCGTCGAGGAACTGCCGGGTGGTGGGGGTCAGTTCGACCGGCCAGCGGTATTCGCCGATTCGGGACACGGCGCTTGCGAGCCGGGTCACGGCGTTGTCTGTGTTGATCTGCGAGCCGTGGCCCGCACGCCCCTGGGCTACCAGCCGCAGCCAGGAGAGGCCCTTTTCCGCCGTCTGCAGCAGGTACGTCCGTTGGCCGCCGATGTTCGCCGAGAAGCCGCCCACTTCGGAGATCGCCTCGGTAGCGCCCTCGAACAGTTCCGGCCGGTGGTCGACGGCGTAGCTGGCGCCATACTTGCCGCCGGCCTCCTCGTCAGCAAAGAACGCGAAAATCAGGTCCCGCTTGGGTTTACGGCCGGTGCGGGCGAAATCCCGCATGACGGCGAGGATCATGGCGTCCATGTCCTTCATGTCCACGGCGCCGCGGCCCCAGATCATACCGTCTTTGAGTTCCGCACCGAAGGGGTCCACGGACCACTGTTCTCGCAGCGCTGGGACGACGTCGAGGTGGCCGTGGACCACCAGCGCGGTGGCCGACGGGTCCTCCCCGGTCAGTCGGGTAACCACGCTGGCGCGGCCCGGCGCGGATTCGAAGATCTCGGCGTCCAGTCCGACTTCCGTGATGAGTCCGGCAGTGTACTCTGCGGCGGCGCGCTCTCCCGGGCCGGATCCGTCACCGTAGTTGGACGTGTCGGTCCGGATCAGTTCCTGACAGATCCGGACGACCTCATCTTCGGGCCGAATATCACTCATTGCGCTCCTCGTGGCGGTGGGTCAGTGCTGGCTTCAGCCTACCCACTGGCCCCGATTATTTGTTTGCCGAATCTTCGTGCTAGAGTCTTTCTCGCTGCTTCCGAGAAAAGCAAAACGCTGAAAGGCGAATTGGTTCCCGGAATTACCACCTGCGCGGGTGGCGGAATGGCAGACGCGCTAGCTTGAGGTGCTAGTCCTCGAAAGGGGGTGGGGGTTCAAGTCCCCCTCCGCGCACTACAGGAAATGCCCTGGAATCCAAGGATTCCGGGGCATTTTTGTTGCCCGACCCGCCCCGCTGCCCCCGGACGGGAAGCAGCTTCCTGTTAGCACTTCCCATCTGCACCTGTCGTGTCCTATCCGGGCTGGTTGACGGCGCCGCCTCAAGAATTTCCGCCCGGAGCCGGGCGAAAGTCCCGGTGGCAAGCCGTGGGTCCTCGGCGGACGCGCCATGGCGTTGTGCCAGGTCTTCACGCGACATGGGATCTCTCCGTTCGTAGGAAGATCACCGGTCGTTGCTAACCCCAGCGGCGTCTGGGCGGAGTGCGTGCCGGACCGTGCCAAGGAGCGAACGGAACCGGGCGTCGTCGGGCAACTCCTCGATGAGAACGACGCCGTCCGGTCCGGCCAGCGGGATGCGCCAGTTGGGGTACTGGGTGCTGGTGCCGGGCTGGTTCTGCGTACGGGTCTCCCCCACAGCATCGACCAGCGCCACGCCCAGCAACGACGACGGCGTGAGCGCCGTAAATGCATACAGCGCTTCAATCGTTTCCTGTACCCCTGCCCGATGGGTCTCCGGCCCCGTGCCGGGCAGGAGTCCACGCTCCCGCACGAGGGTCAGCACCGCTTCCTGCTCCGCGGAGTCTGCGGCGCGTTCTTCCGCGACGGGACGGAGCAGCAGCCCCAGAGACTCACGCAGCGTGACATGTTCGCCAGCCAGGTAACCGGCGGTGGGCGGCAGGTCATGGGTGTTGACGCTCGTGAGGCACTGCTGCCGGTAGCGTTCGGGCGCCAGCGGGCCGGCGTCGTCGTGCTCGAACCAGAGGATCGAGGTGCCGAAGATCCCGCGGTCGGCCAGGTAGTCCCGCACCCAGGGCTCGAAGACGCCGAGGTCCTCGCCGATGACGACTGCCCCCGCGCGCTGCGCCTCGAGGGCAAGGATCCCGATCAGCGCTTCATGGTCGTAGTAGACGTAGGTGCCTTCGCCCGGCCCGGCGCCCGCCGGAATCCACCAGAGACGGAACAGACCCAAAACATGATCCACGCGGATGCCGCCGGCATGGCGCAACACGGTCCTCAGCATGTCCCGATAAGCGGCATAGTCGGACTCCGCCAGCCGCCCAGGGTGCCACGGCGGCTGGGTCCAGTTCTGGCCCTGCTGGTTGAACATGTCCGGCGGGGCACCCACCGTCACTCCATGCGCGAGGACGCCGGACAGTGTCCAGGCGTCGGCGCCGTCGAGTTTCACCCCGACCGCCAGGTCATGCACGACGCCGATCCCCATGCCGGCCCGCCGCGCGACGTCCTGCGCCGACTCCAGCTGCTGGTCACAGATCCACTGGAGCCAGCAGTAGAACTCGATCCGGTCCGCGAGCGCCGCCCGTTGTGTTGCGCAGTACCCGGTGTCCGGTGTTGCGGCGTCGTCGGCCCACTCCGGGGCCGAGCGGTCAAGGGTTTCGCTCAGCGCACACCAGAGCGCGAAGTCATCGAGGCCCTGGCCGTGGTCCTGGCAGAAGTCGCTGAACTGGCGTGAGCGGGCGGGACCGCGGCGGACGAGGAACACCTGCTCGAGGACGGTCAGCTTGGCCTCATAGCTGGTGTTGCGGTCCAGCAGCCCCGCCTCGCGGTTGGCGGCGTGCAGCCGGGACGCCAGACTCTTCGAGGCGGCGAGCGCCTGAGCATCAAGATATGCGAACTCCGGAATGTCCTCCACTCGGATGTACAGCGGATTGAAGAAGCGCCGGGTGGCGGGAAGGTACGGCGAGTCCTCGACCGGCGGCCGGGGCTCGGCCGCGTGCAGCGGGTTGACCTGGACGAAGTCTGCCCCCTCCGCCGCAGCCGTCGCGGCGAGATCGGCCAGGTCCGCGAAGTCGCCAATCCCCCACGACCGGGTGGAACGTACGGAGTAGAGCTGCGCCGCGAGTCCCCAGCTGCGGCGCCCCGCCAGCGCCCCGGTGGTGTTCAGCCGCTGCGGCGTGACCACCAGCGGGCATTCGGCCGGACCGCTGCCCGCGTCCGCCAGGATGGTGTGCCAGCCGAGATCCATCCCGTCCGGCGTGGTGAAGGTCGCGCGGCCGGTGAGGACGCCGTCGACGTCCGCCGGAGCCTCCCAGTTCTCCAACTGCCGGGCCTCGTGCCGTGTACCGTCCTCCGAAACGATCCAGACGCCGACGCGGCTTCCGTGCGGAACATGGACGTCGAAGGACGCAGCCCTACCCTCCCGGGCCACCACGATGGCCGGCAGGAACCGTCGCCAGGGTGCCAGTTCCTTTTCTGCCAGCGACTGCCGGATCTGCTCGTTACCGCCGGACCTGATGCCGAGGGCGGTGAGGACGTGCCGCAACGTGCCGGACGCCACTGCCCGTTCCACGCCGTCCCAGCCCCAATAGGAGGTGCCGACGCCGTGGGCCGCGGCCAGTTCCCGCAGCAGCGGATCGGTAACCGGCGTGTCCATTGAATCTCCTTCGCTGGCGGAACTAGGTAGCCACTGAATCAGAACCCACTGTACGGGCGGCCGGGGTGCGGGAAAAGGTCCGGTGGACTCCGCGGGACGGCTGTCCCCGATGACGTCCCGGGGCTGTTTCGACGGCGCCCGACCCGCCACGCTAACCTTGCACCCTATGGACGACGTCGAACGGTTCCGGATTCTCCTCAGCGAGGAGCGCGAGCGGAAGCTTGCCCTGCTCCCTGCTCTCCGGCAGGACATTTCCTCGGTGAATGCTGCCCGGCAGGACTCCAACGTCGACGACGAACACGATCCGGAGGGCGCGACGATCGCCTTCGAACTCTCCCAGGCCGCCGCGCTGCTGGAGCGGAGCGAGGCGGGCCTGGCACAGATCGAGGCGGCCCTGGCCCGGATCGAGGCCGGGACTTACGGCATCTGCGCGGTCTGCGGCGGTCCGATCGCCGAGGGCAGGCTCGAAGCCCGTCCGTGGACCCCCTACTGCATCCGGCACTCCGGTGGCAGGCAGAACACGGCAGGCCTAACCGGGAAGGCATGACCGCTATGACTATTCCCCCGCTGAGCATCGAGTCAGCGGCCCTCGCCGCCGGTAACCTGGCCGGTACGTGGTGGCAGCGGATCGTTGACGGGTTCAGCCACGCCGCTGCCCCCGAGGTGACCGGTACCGAGCTATGGGTGGCGGTCGGCCTCGCCATCGCGCTGTGCTTGCCGCGTGCCAGCTGGCGGTACTTCGGCCTGCTCGCCACCGTGACCCATGAACTGGGCCATGCCTTCGCAGCGCTCATGACGGGCCAGCGCCTCGGCGGCATCCGGCTCAGCCTGGATCATTCCGGCACGACCACGAGCTATAGCCGGCGTCCGCTGGCCGCCGTCTGGTCGACGTTTTGGGGCTACCCGGTGCCCGCGGTCGTCGGCGCCGCCATGGTCTGGTGCGGCTTCAACGGCTGGGGTCCGGCGGCGATGTCTGTCGGCACGCTCCTGTTACTCGCTTCCTTTCTCTTCCTGCGCAACCTCGGCGGCGTGCTGATCACGGCTGCCGCCGTGCTCGCCGCGGCGCTGCTGGTCCTGTTTGTGCCGGCCGGATTCATCGGCCACGTGATGATCGTGCTGGGCCTTGCCCTGCTCGTCGCAGCTGTTCGGGACCTGGGCAAACTGGCGGCGGTCCACGCCAAGCACCGGAACAGGCTGTCGACGTCGGACGCGTACCTGCTGTCCCGTTCCACGGCGTTGCCTGCCGTTGTCTGGATCGGGCTGTTCGCCGCGGTGGTGGCCGCGGCCTGGTGGGTTGCCTGGCAGCCGATGGCACCGGTCCTCGCAGGCCTTTTCGTCTAGGCCCCTCTGCCGGGCCTCGGCTCCCTACGGCTCCGCGCTGCGCCTAGGCTGGGAGGATGAGTGAGACAACCACGAACCATGCCCGGTCCTTCAGCACCCGCGGCGCCTACGTCACGGGCGGCGCGGAGTTCAACCGGGACACCAACTACATCGAGGACCGGATTACCCGCGACCGTACCCCCGGGGCCAACGGCGAGCCCGGCTGGCCGGTGGAGGCCGGCCGCTACCGGCTGATCGCGGCCCGCGCCTGCCCGTGGGCCAACCGGACCGTGATCGCGCGGCGGCTCCTGGGCCTGGAGGACGTCATTTCGCTGGGCCAGCCGGGCCCCACCCACGACGCCCGCTCCTGGACCTTCGACCTCGATCCGGGCGGCAAGGATCCGGTGTTGGGCATAGAGCGGATCCAGCAGGCCTATTTCCGCCGCTTCCCGGACTACCCGCGCGGCATCACGGTGCCGGCGATCGTCGATGTGCCCAGTGGCGCCGTCGTTACCAACGACTTCCCGCAGATCACCCTCGACTTCGCCACCGAGTGGACGGAGTTCCACCGCGACGGCGCCCCGGACCTCTATCCCGAGCACCTCCGGAAGGAAATTGACGTCGTCAATAAGCGCGTCTTCACCGAGGTCAACAACGGCGTTTACCGCTGCGGCTTCGCCGGTTCCCAGGCGGCCTATGACGCCGCCTACGACCGGCTCTGGACGGCGCTGGACTGGTTGGAGGAGCGGCTCACCGGACAGCGCTACTTGGCGGGCGATACGATCACCGAGGCGGACGTCCGGCTCTTCACCACGCTGGCCCGCTTCGACGCCGTCTACCACGGCCATTTCAAGTGCAACCGGCAGAAGCTCAGCGAAATGCCGGTGCTGTGGGCCTACGCGCGGGACCTGTTCCAGACCCCTGGCTTCGGCGACACGATCGACTTCGTGCAAATCAAACAGCACTATTACATCGTCCATGAGGACATCAACCCCACCGGGGTCGTCCCGAACGGGCCTGAGCTGGGCAACTGGCTCTCGGAGCACGGCAGGGAGGCGCTCGGCGGCCGGCCCTTCGGCAACGGCACCCCGCCCGGGCCGGTCCGGGCCGGCGAAGAGGTCGCGGCCGGACACGGCGCCGGCTGAGCAGCTGCCGGGCATCCACTGCACCCGGCCGTGATGCAGGCGGACTCAGCCTTGGGGGTTTCGTCCAGTTGTCGCAGTACCACCACCGGCCCTAGGGTGAGCCGGGATGGCAAACGCTAAAGAATTCGACGCCGGTGCCCGCCCCTCAAGGACGCACAGGCTGTGGCGGACAATGGCCGGGAGCGTGTCCGCTGCCCTCCTGTGGCCCCGGCTGCAACTGGCCACCAAGGCGGCTCTCGCCGCCGGCGTCGCGTTCTATATCGCCCCGTTCATGCCCGGATCAGCGGCGGACTACCCGTACTACGCCCCGCTGGGCGCGCTCGTCGCCATGTACGAGAACGTCTCGGGTTCAATGCGTCAGGGTGTCCAGACCCTTGTGGGTCTGGCCCTCGGCATCGGGCTCGCCTATGTGCTTTTCAGCCTGGGGAGCCCGTCGCCGCTGACTGTCGCAATCGTGATGGGTCTCGGCGTCATCCTCGCCGGTCTGCCGCGGATCGGTTCGGGCAGTGACTGGATCCCGACAGCGGCCCTCCTGGTGCTGCTGGTCGGCGGCCACAACCCGGACAAGTTCTCCTTCGGCTACCTGGTCCAAATGGGCGTGGGCGTCACCGTCGGCATCGTCGTGAACCTGCTGGTCTTCCCGCCGCTGCATTTCAAGGCCGCGGCCCTCAGCCTGGCCGAACTGCGGCTGGCCCTGGCGCAGCAACTTTGGGACATGGGCAAGGCGCTCCAGGAAAGGTGGCCGCCGGAGCACGAGGACTGGTCACGCCGCTCGGAGTCGCTCGCGGGCCGCGCCCGCTCGGTGCGCGCCGCCGTGCAGAAGGCGGACGCGAGCCGGCACGCCAATCCACGGCGGCGCCTGCATCCCCGGGATGTGGACGGCGACTACCGCAACCTGCGTGACCTGGAACGGCTGACCTTTCACATCCAGGACGTGACCCAGGTGCTCTCCGACGTCATTTGGGCTGAAGACACCCCTTTTGTGATCCCGGACGGGTATGCCGAGCCGCTAGCGGACGCTATGACCCTGGTGGGGGACGTGCTGCGGGCCGCAGAGGAGGAGGAACCCAAGCGGCTGGCCGAACTCGTCGAGGAAGCCGACACCGCTGTCAAGGCCTTCACCGCCCGGGTCGCCGCGGACGACCAGCCAGGGGATGCCCCCAGCGCGGTCGAGTCGATCCTGCTCAGCCTG
Organism: Arthrobacter sp. UYEF3; assembly: GCF_040546245.1. Classification (NCBI taxonomy): domain Bacteria; kingdom Bacillati; phylum Actinomycetota; class Actinomycetes; order Micrococcales; family Micrococcaceae; genus Arthrobacter; species Arthrobacter sp. UYEF3. The sequence continues at coordinate 90,173 of NZ_JBEPNK010000012.1, read as the reverse complement.
CACCGGATGCTGCGTGTCGCCAAGTCGGGCGACGGACGCCGCGAACCGAACGGCACCGCCAGCAACTCCAGCTAGCCGGGCTCCGCTACTTCAGCGAGGCCACCGACCCGCTGAAGTGCTTCCGTCCCGAATGCGGACTCCAGGCCACGTACTCGGAACGCAGCCACGCACCGTCCTCGGCCTGCACCGTGCCGATGTCCAGCGCGACCCGGGCCGGCAGGAAAACCGGCGCCTCGAACGCCACATCCCAGCTGAAGGCCTCACCCTTGGCGGCGCCGACGTCGGCCAGTGCCCTCGAGGCGAGGTACATGCCGTGGGCGATGGAGCGCCGCATGCCCAGGGCTTTGGCGCTGAGCACGCTCAGGTGGATCGGGTTGAAGTCACCCGACACGGCGGCGTAGGCCCGACCGGTGTCCACACCGAGCTGCCATAGCGCCGTCGGATTCGGGGCGCTGAAGCCTTCGGCCGCTGCAGCGGCCGAGGCCTTGTCGATCCCCGGCAGGAACACCCCTTTAGCGAGGTAGCTGGACACTCCGCGCCAGCGGACGAAGTCCTCGCCCGCGCCGCGCACCTCTGCCACCAGGTCCAGCTGGGTCCCGGCCCGGTGCCCGCGCAGGTTTTCGGCCCGGGCCCGGATGTCCAGCGCCTCGGTAAAGCGCACCGGTGCGGACTGGACCACCTTGTTGGTGAGGTGGATCATCCCCAGCAGCGGCAGCGGAAAGTCGTCCCGGTTCATTACCGACATGGACAGCGGAAACGTCAGCGCGTGGATGAAGCCGGCTGGCAGCACGTCGCTCGCGGTTTCGCCGATCAGGTGCTGGTAGGCGGTCAGATTGGCGACGCCGGCCTGCACGCCGCGGACCTCGTGGCTGCCCCCGGGCAACTGCGTGCCCGCCTGCGCGCCGAGCAGACGCAGGCGCGCCGCTGTGGCAGCAGCGTTCACGTAGAGCTTGGAGAGGGACGGCATCTCGCCGAGGATCACGGACTGCGAAGCGGTCATGCCCCCACCAGGTTCTGCCCGCAGACGCGCAGCACCTCCCCGGAGATCCCGCCCGCGGCGTCGCTGGCCAGGAACGCGATGGCCTCGGCCACGTCACCGGGCTGGCCGCCCTGCTGCAGCGAGTTGAGCCGGCGGGCCACCTCGCGGGTGGCGAACGGGATCCGTGCTGTCATCTCGGTCTCGATGAAGCCGGGAGCGACGGCGTTGATGGACCCGGCGTACGCTGCGAGCAGCGGCGCGGTGGCGCGGACCATGCCGATGACGCCGCCCTTGGACGCGGCGTAGTTGGTCTGCCCGCGGTTGCCGGCGATGCCGCTGGTGGAGGCAACCGAGACGATCCGCGGCGAGTCGCGGAAGTGCTCCGAGGCCAGCAGCGCCTCGTTGATGCGCAGCTGAGCGGCAATGTTCACGGCAATCACCGAGTTCCAGCGGCCTTGGTCCATGTTGGCGAGCAGCTTGTCGCGGGTGATGCCGGCGTTGTGGATCACGATGTCCAGCCGGCCGTGCCGCTGCACGGCGTGGTCGATGATCCGCGCCCCGGCGTCCTCCCGGCTGATGTCCAGCTGCAGCGCGGTCCCGTGCACCTCGTTGGTAACCGTCGCAAGGTGGTCGCCCGCGGCCGGGATGTCCACGACGACGACGGTGGCGCCGTCGCGATAAAGCGTACGGGCGATCGCCGCGCCGATCCCGCGGGCGGCCCCGGTCACGACGGCGACCTTCCCCGCCAGCGGCCTCTCTGCGTCGGCCGGCTGCTCACCCGCCGTCGAGGAAACCGTGAGGAACTGGCCGTCCACGAAGGCGGAGCGGCCCGAGAGGAAGAACCGGAGCGCCCCGAGGGCACTGGGACTCGTGGTCCGCGCGTCCTCGGCCAGCACGATGCCGTTGGCGGTGGCCCCGGCGCGCAGTTCCTTGGCGAGGGAACGCAGCAGTCCGTCGACGCCCTGCCGGGCCGCCGCGGCCGCCGGGTCGGAGGCGCTGACGGTATCCCGGGAGACGGTGACCACACGGGCGTTGGCGTCGAGGTCCCGGAGCGAGGCGGCGGCGGTGAGCACTGGCTTTGCCAGGTCCTCGGGCCGTGCTAGCTCATCGAGGACGAGGATGATGGCGCCGAGCTTTTCGCGCGGCACGGCATGGCGGCGGACGTCGAGGTCCCAGGACAGCAGCGCGGCAGCGAGTTCATCGGCGCCGCTGCCGGTTCCCTGGACCAGGACCGGGCCACGGACCAGCGGCTGTCCGGGCTGAAAGCGCCGGAGGACCACCGGCTGCGGCAGGCCGAGCCGCTTGGCGACGTCCTTGCCGAAGCCCCTGCTGACGAAGTGAGTGTATTTGTCGGTCATCCGGTCCCCCTAGTGTGCTTCAAGAATGGCGACGACACCCTGGCCACCGGCCGCGCAGACGGAGATGAGCCCGCGGGCGGGGCGGCCGTCCACCTGTCCCTTGGCGTGCAGCATCTTCGCCAGCGTGGCAACGATGCGGCCGCCGGTCGCGGCGAAGGGGTGCCCCGCCGCGAGGGAGGAGCCGTTGACGTTGAGCTTGGCACGGTCGATGCTGCCCAGGGCGCCGTCCAGGCCCAGGCGGGCGCGGCAGAACTCCTCGTCCTCCCACGCCGCCAGGGTGCTCAGCACGGTACCGGCGAACGCCTCATGGATTTCGAAGAAGTCGATGTCCGCGAAGCTCAGGCCATGGCGGGCAAGCAGACGCGGCACCGCGAACGCGGGGGCCATCAGCAGGCCGTCCTTGCCGTGGACAAAGTCGACGGCGGCCGCCTCGCCGTCCAGGACGGTGGCCAGCTTGGGCAGGTCGTGCGCGTCGGCCCAGTCCTCGGAGGCGAGCAGAACGGTGGAGGCGCCGTCGGTGAGCGGAGTGGAGTTGCCGGCCGTCATGGTTGCGGCGGCCCCAAGGTTCTTACCGAAAACCGGCTTGAGGCCGGCGAGTTTCTCGACCGTGGTGTCCGGGCGGAGGTTTGAGTCCTTGCCGAGCCCGCGGTACGGGGTGAGCAGATCGTCGAAGAAGCCGGCGTCGTACGCGGCGGCGAGGTTGCGGTGGCTGTTGTAGGCCAGAAGGTCCTGAGCCTCACGGGTGATCTTCCACTGCGCGGTGGTGAGCGCCTGGTGTTCGCCCATCGACAGCCCGGTGCGCGGCTCGCCGGTGGTGGGGGCGTCCGGCGCGAGGTCCTTGGGCCGGAGCCGGCTGAGCACCTGGAGCCGCTGCGGCAGGGTCTTGGCGCGGTTCAGGTCCAGCAGGATTTCGCGCAGGCCCTCGCTGACCGCGATCGGGGCGTCGGAGGCGGAGTCCACACCGCCGGCGATAGCAGAGTCGATCTGGCCCAGCTTGATCTTGTTCGCCAGGCCCAGCACCGTTTCCAGGCCGGTGGCGCAGGCCTGCTGAAGGTCGTAGGCAGGCGTCTCGGCGGAGAGCGCCGAGCCGAGGACCGCCTCGCGGGTCAGGTTGAAGTCACGGGAGTGCTTGAGCACGGCGCCGGCGGCCACTTCGCCGATCCGCTCTTCCTGCAGGCCGAAACGGGCGATCAGCCCGTCCAAAGCCGCGGTGAGCATGTCCTGGTTGGAGGATTTGGTGTAGGCGCCGCCGGTCCGGGCGAACGGGATGCGGTTGCCGCCCACCACGACGGCCCTGCGGAGCTGCGGCGCGGTCGCGGGTCCGACGGCCGGTGCTGCGGCGTCGCCGGGTCCGGTCGTGGACGTTCCGTTTACAGGCATGGGCTGTCTCCTTAGGTCAAAGCGGATTACTGATACCCAGCGTACCTGATACGCTCGGTATCGTGAACATCCTCCAGGCAGATCCCGCCGGCCCGCCCCGCGGTGCGGACGGCAACCCGCATGCGGCTGCAGCCAGCACCGGCAGCGCAGCCGTCGATGGAAGAACGTCCCGCTGGCAATCCCACCGCGAGGAACGGCGCCGCGAGCTGATCAAATCCGCGCGGAAGGCCGTGCATGCACTCGGCAGTGAGGCCTCAATGGAGGACATCGCCGCGGCCGGGGGTACCTCGAAGTCCGTCTTCTACCGCTACTTCGGCGATAAGGCCGGCCTCCAACAAGCCGTCGGCGAAGTTGTCTTGAATCAGATGCAGCGGCGGATCCAGGAAGCCGCACAAAGCGCCCAGACCGCGCGCGAAGGGCTTTACGCCATGGTCTCCGCCTACCTGCAGATGGCCGAGACCAGCCCGAACGTCTACGCCTTTGTCACCCGCTACGCGCCCGGCGACGCCGGGAGCCACAACGGCTCGGTCGAGGCGGCGGGCGCGATGGGGCACTTCTTCGACGCGATCGGCGAGATGATCGCGCTGCCCATGAGGAGCCTGCTGCGTGCCGTGCCGGGCAGGGAGGCCATGATCGGCTACTGGCCAATCGCCGCCATCGGGCTGGTCCGGAATGCCGGCGAGCAGTGGCTGGCGAGCCCGGACTCCCTTCTCAAGCCCGGCCACGAAGCGATGGCCCGCCAGATCACGGACTGGCTCTGTTTCGGCGTCGCACCCGAACTCCAAGACCCGCCGCTCCCCTAACCAACCCTGCATCCCGGACCGCCCCTTTGCCCTACCCACAGTGTCAGCGCCAACGAAGGAATCGACATGACTGAACTAGCCGACCGCCCTGCGGAGCCCGCCATCTCCCGGGACCGCGCGCCGCAGACCTCGCCGGCCATGGCCCCCGCCCGGGCAACCGGAACCCCGACCCGAACCCCGACCCGAACCCCGACCGGAGCCCCCGCCGTCGACGTCGCCGCCCTGGGCGAACAGCTGCTGGGCAAGTGGGCCGCCGTCCGCCGGCAGGCCCGGGAACTTGCCGGCCGCCCGGAGCTCCACAAGACCGAGGGACTCACCCACACCGAGCACCGCCAACGCGTTTTCGGCCAGCTCAAGTTCCTGGTGGACCACGGTGCCGTGCACCGTGCCTTCCCGGCAGCGGTCGGCGGCGCGGACGAACACGGCGCCAACGTTGCCGGCTTCCAGGAGTTGGTCATCGCCGACCCCTCGTTGCAGATCAAGTCCGGAGTACAGTGGGGCCTGTTCGGGTCCGCGGTGAACCACCTCGGCACCGAGGAACACCACGCGAAGTGGCTGCCCGGCATCATGAACCTGGACATTCCCGGCTGCTTCGCCATGACCGAAACGGGCCACGGTTCGGACGTAGCCAGCATCGCCACCACCGCCACCTACGATCCCGCCACCGGCGAATTCGTCGTGCACACGCCTTTCCGTGCGGCCTGGAAGGACTACATCGGCAACGCGGCGCTCGACGGCGTGGCCGCCGTCGTCTTCGCCCAGCTGATCACCAACGGCGTCAATCACGGCGTGCACGCCTTTTACATGCAGCTGCGCGACCCGGAGACCACGGACTTCCTGCCCGGCATCGGCGGCGAGGACGACGGCGTGAAGGGCGGCCTGAACGGGATCGACAACGGCCGGCTGCACTTCACCCAGGTGCGTATCCCGCGGACCAACCTGCTCAACCGCTACGGCAACGTCGACGCCGACGGCAGCTACACCTCAGCCATTGCGAGCCCGGGCCGCCGCTTCTTCACGATGCTGGGCACCCTGGTCCAGGGCCGGGTTTCGCTCGACGGCGCCGCCGTGACCGCGTCCAAGCTGGCACTCAAGACCGCCATCCAGTACGCCGCCGAGCGCCGCCAGTTCAATGCCTCCTCGCCCACGGACGAGGAGGTCCTGCTGGACTACCAGCGGCACCAGCGCCGGCTGTTCACCCGGCTCGCGACAACCTATGCCGCCAGCTTCGCCAGCGAACAGCTGCTGCAGAAATTCGACGACGTCTTCTCCGGCCGGAACGACACCGACGAGGACCGCCAGGACCTGGAAACCCTGGCCGCCGCGCTGAAGGCACTGAGCACCTGGCACGCCCTCGACACCCTGCAGGAGTGCCGTGAAGCGTGTGGCGGCGCCGGTTTCCTGATCGAGAACCGGTTTGCCTCGCTGCGCGCGGACCTCGACGTCTATGCCACCTTCGAAGGCGACAACACCGTGCTACTGCAGCTCGTCGCGAAGCGGCTGCTGGCAGACTACGCCAAGGAGTTCCGCAACGTCGACTTCGGCGTGCTGGCCCGCTACGTCGTCGGGCAGGCCACCGGCGCCGCCATCCACCGGACCGGACTGCGCGGCGTCGCCCAGTTCGTGGCGGACTCCGGCTCGGTCCACAAGGCTGCCAGCGCCATCAAGGACGAGGCCAACCAGCGGGCGCTGCTGACCGAACGCGTCCAGGCCATGGTGGCCGAGGTCGGCGCGGCGCTCAAAGGTGCGAACAAGCTGCCCCAGCAGCAGGCCGCGGCACTGTTCAACAGCCATCAGAACGAGCTCATCGAAGCGGCCCAGGCACACGCCGAACTGCTGCAGTGGGAGGCGTTTACCGAGGCACTGGGGAACGTGGCGGACCCTGGAACCAAAGCGGTCCTGACCTGGCTGCGGGACCTGTTCGGCCTGTCCCTGATCGAGAAGAACCTGTCCTGGTATCTGATGAACGGCCGGCTCTCGATGCAGCGCGCCCGCACCGTGGGCGAATATATCAACCGGCTTCTCGTGAAGATCCGTCCGCACGCCCTGGACCTCGTGGACGCCTTCGGCTTTGGCCCCGAACACCTGCGCGCCGCGATCGCCACCGGGGCGGAGAAGACCCGCCAGGACGAGGCCCGGGAATTCTTCCGCGTCCAGCGCGCCAGCGGCCAGGCGCCGCTGGACGAGAAGATCCTGCTGGCCCGCACCGCACGCGACACGAAACCGCAGGGCGGCAAGAAATCCCGCGCCCAGCGGGGCTGAACCGGCACACCACGACGACGGCGCCGCTCCCTTGTTCCGGGGGCGGCGCCGTCGTCGGTACTGCGCTCTTTAATGTGGGCGGTCAGTCCGGTAGCACCGAGCGGTAGACCTCAAGGGTGGTTTCGGTGATGGATTCCCAGGAGAAGTGCTCCTCGGCCCGGCGGCGGCCGGCCCGTCCCATGACACGGGCACGCTCCGGGTCGGAGACCACTTCGGTCAGGGCTGCGGCGAATTCTGTGACGAACTTCTCCGGATCCAGAGGGGTGCCGGTGCCGTCGGTGACCTGCTCGAGCTGTACGAGGAGGCCGGTCTCGCCGTGCTGAACCACCTCCGGGATGCCGCCGGTGGCGCTGGCCACCACTGCTGCGCCGCAGGCCATAGCCTCCAGGTTCACGATTCCGAGTGGCTCGTAGATGGACGGGCAGGCGAATGCGGTGGCGTGGCTGAGAACCTGGATTAGCTCGTGGCGCGGAAGCATCCGCTCCACCAGGATCACGCCGCTGCGCTGGGACTGCAGTTCCTCGATCAGCCGGGCGGTCTCCGCGGCGAGTTCGGGGGTGTCCGCGGCGCCGAGGCACAGCACCACTTGTACATCCACGGGAAGTTTGGCGGCGGCCCGCAGCAGGTACGGTACGCCCTTCTGCCGCGTGTTGCGGCCGACGAAGACGACGCTGGGCAGCGCCGGATCGATCCCGAGGGCGCGGATGGCGTCCTCGCCTTCGTCCCGATTCCAGAGGCTGACGTCGATGCCGTTGTGCACCACGCGGACCTTGGCCGGATCCACCTCGGGGTAGCTGCGCAGGATGTCCCGGCGCATGCCTTCCGAGACGGCGATGATCGCGGCGGCGGACTCATAGGCGGTCTTCTCCACCCAGGAGGAAAGGGCATAGCCGCCGCCGAGCTGCTCGGCTTTCCAAGGCCGCAGCGGCTCCAGGCTGTGGGCACTGAGCACGTGCGGAATGCCGTGCAGCAGCGAGGCGATGTGCCCGGCCATGTTGGCGTACCAGGTGTGCGAGTGCACCAGGTCAGCCCCGGCAATGTCCGGCACGATCCTGACGTCCACGCCCAGCGTCTGTACGGCAGCGTTGGCGTCAGCCAGATCCCCCGGCACTGGATAGGAGCTGACGGCGGCGCCGTAGTAGTCGGGAGCACGTCCCGCACCGAAGGCCCGGACGTTCAACTCCACCCTGCTGGCCAGCACCCGGCTGAGTTCGGCTACGTGGACGCCGGCGCCCCCATAGATTTCGGGCGGAAATTCTTTGGTCACAATGTCTATTCGCACAAACCCTAAGGTAGTCGTTTAGGCTGATCTGTTCTAGTGTGAAGACGTTCGGGCAGACCGGACGAATTTGGGGAGCAACGAAGGCGTTCAGGAGCGATCACTATGCCGCAGCAGAAGAAAGTTTTGGCCATTGTCCTTGCAGGTGGCGAGGGAAACAGGCTGATGCCATTGACGGCTGACCGGGCCAAGCCCGCGGTTCCGTTCGCAGGGAGTTACCGACTCATTGATTTTGCCCTTTCCAACCTGGTGAATTCCCGTTATTTGCAGATTGTCGTCCTGACGCAATACAAATCCCACAGCCTTGACCGGCACATTTCCGAAACATGGCGCATGTCCACGCAGCTCGGGAACTACGTTGCCTCCGTACCGGCCCAGCAACGGGTCGGCAAGAGCTGGTTCCTTGGCAGCGCCAACGCCATCTACCAGTCGCTGAACCTGATCCACGACGCCAACCCCGACATCGTCGTCGTGGTCGGCGCGGACCACGTCTACCGGATGGATTTCGCGCAAATGGTCGCCCAACACGTCGCCAGCGGCGCCAAAGCAACGGTGGCCGCGGTGCGCCAGCCGCTGCACATGGCAGACCAGTTCGGCGTGATCGAGGTGGACCAGGAGAATCCGCAAAAGATCGCTGCGTTCGTGGAGAAGCCGTCCTCCACTCCCGGCCTCGCCGCTGACCCCTCCCAGTTCCTGGCCTCCATGGGCAACTACGTCTTCAACGCCGACGCGCTCGTCGAAGCTCTGCACGTCGACGCGGAACGCCTCGACACCAAGCACGACATGGGCGGGGACATCATCCCGTACTTCGTTGACCAGGGCGAAGCCGGGGTCTACGACTTCACACTCAACGAGATCCCCGGATCGACCGAACGTGACCGCACCTACTGGCGCGACGTCGGCACCATCGATTCGTTCTACGACGCCCACATGGACCTGATCTCCCCCGTCCCGGTCTTCAACCTGTACAACTCCGAGTGGCCCATCTACACCCGGCAGAGCATCTCCCCGCCGGCCAAGTTCGTCCGCGGCGACCGAGGCACCGTCGGCTCGGCCCTGGATTCGATCGTTGCCAGCGGGACCGTGATCTCCGGCGGCATCGTGGAGGGCTCCGTGCTCTCCAACGACGTCTACGTCAGCACGTCCAGCCGGGTCCTTGATTCCGTGCTGATGGACAAGGTGCGGGTCGGCGCGGGCGCCGTCGTCAAACGCGCCATCGTCGACAAGAACGTCCGGATCCCCGCGCATGCAGCTATCGGCCTGGACCCCGAACTGGACCGGTCCCGGGGCTTCAAGGTGACCGACTCCGGCATCACGGTCCTTTCCAAGGGACAAATTGTCCCGGAACCCGGCGACGCCGAGCGTGCCCTCTCGGCCGCCAATCTCATCCTGGTACCGGATGCGGTCAGGGCCGCCACGGAAAATTGGCCGGCCCTGCGGCACTCCGTGGACAAGGCCGCCGAAGCGCAGGCCGCCGCCGTCGGCGTCAAGGTTTCCGGGAAGGCCTCCACCAAGGCGTACTGAGCAAGCCGTACCAAGGCCGGACTAAGCCGGTACCCGACGCCGGGATCCCGCCAGGTGGCCCCCGCGCCGGGGCTGGCGGGATTCCGGCGTCCGCCCGTGCGCCGGCCGGGCTGTAAAATTGGGCCAATGAGCTCCCCCGATCTGCCCCCCGCCCCGGCCAGCGATTCACCGGACCCGGCCGCGTCCGCCCCTGCCGGGTTGACTCCGGCCGGGCTGACCCCTGCGGAAATCACTGCCTGCCTCAAAGTGCTGGACAGCATCCACGTCTACGACGAGGAGCACCCGGACTATCTTGCGATCCGGCGCGCGACGGGGAAGATGTTCAAGGCCGTTAAGCGCCACCGCAGGGTCACCAAACGGGACCTGATCGCCGAGGCGGACCGCGCCGTAATCGCCCAGACCGCGACGGCGGCCCCGGACCGGATCGATGACGAGACGCGCGGCAACAAGCTGGCGCCCTCGGCCACCGGCGAAGTAGCCGGGCACCTGATCAAGTCGCGGCCGTGCTACATCTGCAAGCAGCACTACACCCAGGTGGACGCCTTCTACCACCAACTCTGCCCGGAGTGCGCGCTCTTCAGCCACAGCAAGCGGGACGCGCGGACGGACCTGAGCGGCCGGCGCGCGCTGCTGACCGGCGGCCGGGCCAAGATCGGTATGTACATTGCGCTGCGGCTGCTCCGCGACGGCGCCCACACTACGATCACCACGCGTTTCCCGAAGGACGCCGCCCGCCGCTTTGCCGCGATGGAAGACAGCGCCGACTGGCTGCACCGGCTGCGGATTGTGGGCATCGACCTGCGTGATCCCTCCCAGGTGATGGCGCTGACGGATGCCCTCGACGCCGCGGGGCCCCTGGACATCATCATCAACAACGCCGCCCAAACGGTACGGCGCTCAGGCAACGCCTACCAGCCGCTGGTCGACGCCGAAGCCGAGACGCTGCCGGCGGAACTTCAGCCGGCCAACGGAGGCCCCGAACTGGTCACCTTCGGCCACGCCCACGACAAGCACCCGCTGGCGCTGGCCAGTTCGGTCCTGGACCATCCGGTGCTGGCGGGGGACGCCATCACCTCACTGGCCCTGTCCACCGGCTCCGCATCGCTGGAACGGATTGCCTCCGGCACCGCGATCGACGCCGGCGGCCTGGTCCCGGACCTTGCAAGCATCAACAGCTGGACGCAGGTGCTGGACGAGGTCGATCCGCTCGAGATGCTCGAAGTGCAGCTGTGCAACGTCACCGCACCGTTCCTGCTGGTGAGCCGGCTGCGCGGGGCGATGAAACGCTCCACCGCGCGGCGCAAGTACATCGTCAATGTCAGCGCCATGGAGGGCCAGTTCTCCCGCGCCTACAAGGGGCCCGGGCACCCGCACACCAACATGGCCAAGGCCGCGCTGAACATGATGACCCGCACCAGTGCCAAGGAGATGCTCGAGACCGACGGCATCCTGATGACCGCGGTCGACACCGGCTGGATCACCGATGAGCGGCCGCACTACACGAAGGTCCGGCTGATGGAGGAGGGTTTCCACGCCCCGCTGGACCTCGTGGACGGCGCTGCCCGGGTCTACGACCCCATCGTCACGGGCGAGGCCGGGGACGACCAGTACGGCGTCTTCCTGAAGGACTACAAACCCAGCCCCTGGTGAGGCCGGCGCGGATCCGTTCTGCGGCTGCCCGGCAGACGGACCTCAGTCAGTGCCACGGGCCTTATGGCCCTAATGACGGCCCGCAGGCTGTCCGTAACGTGGAGCTGTGAATACGACGTCGACACCCCCGCCCAATTTCCAGCTGTCTATTGAGCAGTGCTGGGTACTTTTGGACAGCGAGGTGGTGGGGCGGATCGCACTGATCGTGGACGGCCATCCGGAGGTCTTTCCGGTGAACTTTGTCCTGCAGCGCCGGTCGATCGTGTTCCGCACCGCGGGCGGTACGAAACTCTGGGGCGCGATCACCGCCAAGCCTGTTGCATTCGAAATCGACGGCTACGACACGCATGAGCAGGCGGCATGGAGCGTCGTCGCCCGCGGCGAAGCGGAGCTCATCGAGGACCAGACCGACAAGGACGCCGTTGACGGGCTGCTCCTGGAGCCGTGGCATCCGGGCGAAAAGAACTATTACGTGCGGCTGGCCCCGAAGGCACTCACCGGGCGCCGCTTCAAGGTCAATAACCCGGATGTGTGGCACACCAGGCTCGGAGACCCCCGGCGGGCCTCCTTCGAGTAGGCCGGGGCCGGCCTTGCGCTTTGAGGGGCGTGAACCACCGGAAACGGGCAGTGCCCGTGGCTACGAGGGCGGAGCTCACCGATCCCAGCAGCAAACCCTCGAAGCCGCCATGTCCGCTGTGCCAGGGCCGAAAGTCACGGCGGCGGCCGGGTTCCGTAGGCCGAATGACCCTTGTTGCGGGCTCGGCGCCGGGCGAAGAATTGGGGTGCCCGGCACACAAAAACTTCCGGATTCGCCTCCATCGGGGGCGTTAGGCACCACAATGGTAGCTATGCCTGCACTGCGTGCGAGCGACCTACAACCAGCGGGAGAAACATGATGGCCTGGGCAGATGCCGGTGTCAACGAGGCGGAGGGGCGCCCGGCGGTTGTCCGCGTTTTCATCCTCGACGATCATGAGCTGGTCCGCCGCGGCCTCCAGGAACTGTTGGAGGGCGAGGGCTTCCTGGTGGTCGGCAGCTCGGGCTCGGCGGTGGAGGCGACGCGGCGGATTCCGGCGCTGCACCCCGACGTCTGTGTCCTGGACGCCCGGCTCCCTGACGGAACCGGCATTGAGGTCTGCCGGGACGTGCGTTCCGTGGATCCCTCGCTGAACTGCATCATCCTCACCAGCTTCGACGACGAGCGGGCACTGCGGGGCGCTGTCCTCGCCGGCGCCTCCGGCTACATCCTGAAGGAGATTGGCGGCACTGACCTGATCGGTGCCCTGCGGCGGGCCGCGGCGGGCGAATCACTCTTCGAGGAAGGCGTCGCCGCGGGTGTCGTCGAGAGCATGGTGGAAACGCAGGAAGTCGATCCGAGGACCGCGGCCCTGACCCCGCAGGAACGCAGGGTACTGGAGCTGGTCGGCGGCGGACTCACTAACCGGCAGATCGCCGCCGAGATGTTCCTGGCCGAAAAGACGGTGAAGAACTACGTCTCGTCCCTGCTCGCGAAGCTGGGTTTCGAGCGCCGTACCCAGGCAGCCGTCTTCATTGCCAGCCCGGCCGGCCAGGGGTTCCCGTGGGTCGACGCCGCGGCTGACGGAGTATGGCGGCACGGTGGGCGCTGACGGCGGCTAGAGCGGGACGGACCACTCCACGCTTGTGCCGGCATCCTGCGCGGAGGTGACCGTGCACTGGCCGTCCAGCATCCTGGCCCGGTCTTCCAAGTTGTCCAGGCCATTGCGTTCGGCGGTGACGTTGAAGCCGGACCCGTTGTCCGTGATGACCACCGTGACACGGCCCTTGATGACGGCGACGGAGACCGAGATGGCGTCGGCCCCGGAATGCCGGATCGCGTTGCTGAGTCCCTCGGAGACCACGGCCACCACGTTGTCCGCCTTGTCCGGGGTGACGGCATCAACCGGGCCGGTCAGAGTGAGCCGGGGCGTGAAGGGCATGGACTTGGCCGAACTCCTGGCGACGCGGCGGATTCTGCCGCTGAGCAGTTCGGTCTCGCCGCTGCCGCTCCTGAGCGAATAGATCGTGTCCCGCAGGCTACGGATCGCCTCGTCCAATTCGCCGGTGATAGTGCGGATCCGTTCGGTCGCCAGTTCGTCCTTGGTGAACCGGGTCAGGCTCTGGACGCTCAGCCCCGCGGCGAAAAGCCTTTGGATGACAAGGTCGTGAAGGTCCCTGGCGATCCGGTCCCGGTCCGTGAACACGAGCAGTCTCTCGCGGAGCCGGTGAACGCGGGCCAGTTCCAGGGCCAGGGCCACATGCGAGCCGAAGACAGCGCCCATCTCGATGTCGGTCCGGGCGTAGCGCAGAGCATCCGGGTCACGGGCCAGCAGCAGCAGGCCATGATGGGCGCCTTGGGTGCTGAGGGCCACCGCGAGGAGTTGACCCATCCCGCCACCGTATGCTTCCAACGCAGCGGCGGAGTTGTTGAGCACGACCGGTTCGCCGCCGGCGAGCGCGTCCTGCAACTCGGGCGCGTCAAGGGCGAGTAACGTGCCGGATAAGTCCTTGGCGCGCTCCCCCGCGGCGCCCGCCACGATGTAGCCGGGCCCGGACACGGCGGGTACCACGATCAGCGCCAGCTGGGCCTCGGACTCCTGAAGCGCCCGGGCGGCAATGGGATCGAGGCCGCCCGAGGTGTAGTCCCGGTCGCTGCCGAGCATCAGGCCGGACACATCCATGCACGCTTCCAGCCAGCGGGCCCGGCGGCGGGCGTCGTCGTACAGTTTGGCATTTTCGATCGCGACGCCGGCGGCAGCAGCCAGCGCGACCGCGAGGCTCTCATCCTCGTCGCTGAAATCACCGCCGTCGTCCTTATCCGTCAGGTACAAGTTGCCGAAGACCGTATCGCGGACCCGGACCGGCACGCCTAGGAACGACTGCATGGGCGGGTGGTGCTCGGGAAATCCGTAGGCCTCCGGATGTTTGCGCAAGTCATGCAGCCGCAGCGGCCGCGGGTCCGTGATCAGCAGGCCCAGCACCCCATGGCCGACGGGGTGCGCACCGATCTGCCGGGCGAGTTCGCCGTCGATTCCGATGCTGATGAAGTGGCTCAGGGCATGGTCATCGCCGACTACGCCCAGGGCGCCGTAGCGGGCATGGAGGAGGCCGCAGGCCGACTGAACCACGCGTTCGAGCACGGCATCCAGGCTGAGATCCTCGGCTACGGCGACGACCGCTTCGAGCAGGCCCGCCATCCGCTCCTGGGACTGGAGCAATTCGCCGGCGCGGGGCACACAATCCTTGATCAGGTCCTCGATCCGCGGGTTGCCGGAAGTGGCTATGTCCGGACTGCTGCCTGCTGAACTCATCTTCGATGTCCCCCATTCCGACGACGTGCATCCGCGCCGATGACGTGTTGCCAGAATACCCCCATCGGTGCAGAGCGGGCCTGAGGGGGCGCAGCCATTGTTACATCGCCGGGACATAATGCCCTAGTCCCGGCTGCACTGCCTGACGTACGCTCGGCGCCATGAGCACTGATCCGAAATCGGCCGCCAACGGACCGCACAACGTTGAAAACCTGGACAACCACGAGTGCTGGAGGCTCCTGCGCAGCGTCACCGTGGGCCGCATGGCGGTGTGGGTGGACGACCACCCGGATATCTTCCCGATCAACTACAAAGTGGACCACGGAACCCTGGTGTTCCGCACGGCGGAGGGCACGAAACTCCAGGCCGCCACGGGCGACACACCGGTGGCCGTAGAGGCCGACGGCGTCGATTCGGACACCGGCATTGCCTGGAGCGTGGTGATCAAGGGCCAGGCCGCCGGGGTGAAGACCCAGGAGGAGGTCCTCGACACGGTGGGGCTGCTGCTGTTCCCGTGGCAGGGCGGCAAGAAAGAGCACTTCGTCCGGATCACACCGGACACCGTCACGGGCAGGCGGTTCAAGATCGTGCCGCCGCTGACGTGGTGGACGCCACTGGACGAAGCCACGCGCTCCGGCGTCGAGTAGCGCCACCCTTGCAGTGGCACCTGCAGGTCCTGGCAGGCGGCTCAGGCCAACCGGCTGATTTCCACGGTAACCGACAGCGCCGACCCTCCGCCGCCGGACAGGATACCCTTCAGCGGCGGCACGTCCCGGTAGTCCCGGCCCCGCGCCACGGTGACGTGGAAATCCCCGGCCGGCTTGTGGTTCGTCGGGTCCCAGCTGCGCCACTCACCGTCCCACCATTCCAGCCACGCATGCGACTGCCCGGCGACGGTCTCACCGAGATCCGCCGTCGACCGCGGGTGCAGATAGCCGGACACGTACCGGGCCGGGATTCCACAGCTGCGCAGCGCCCCGATGGCGAGGTGGGCGAGGTCCTGGCAGACGCCTTGCCGCTGGCCCCAGGCCTCCTCTGCGTTGGTGGTGACGCCGGTGGAGCCCAACATGTAGCTCATCTCACCGCGCAGCCACTCGAAGACGGCCATCGCCGCCTGGTGCGGGTTGCGCCCCTCGACGACGCCGGGCACGAGGCCCAACACCTCGGCGCCGGGGCGGGTCAGCTGCGACTGGGGGATCCAGTCGCTGAACTGGTTGAGTGTTTCCGGCGAGGACAGCACGTCCCAGCCGACGATGTCCGCCTCCGCCGCGACCCGCTCCACGCGGTGCACCTCCACCGTAGTGGTGGACAGGACCTCGAGGTGCTCGTGCGGCATCTGCATGTCGAAGGCCGTCACGCGGGTCCCCCAGTAGTCGCGGTAGCTGCTGACCGCCGCCTGCGCGGGTGAGACCTTCATCGAAGATTCCAGCACCACCTGCTGCGGATCCGTCAGCGGCGTCATCCGGGCCTCGTTGTAGGACAGGGTCACCCGCCTGTTGTACTTGTACGCTGTCTTGTGGGTGATGCTGAGCCGGGTCATGAAACTTCTCCCACCCAGGCCAGTTCGTCCGCCTGATTGAAGTATTTACGGGAAATGGCGTCCGAGGCCTGCGACACGGCTTTCTGCACCCGCTCCATGTGCTCCGGCAGTTCGGACATCAGGTCGTCGGTGCGGTGGAACTCGAGGAAGGTACGGGCCTGGCCGACGATCCGGCGGGCATCGTTGATGAAGCCGACGCGCTGCGCCGACGGGTCCAGCTTGGCCAGGCACTCATCGGCATCGCGCAGGGCGTAGACGATGGACCGCGGGAAGAGCCGGTCCAGCAGCAGGAACTCAGCCGCATGCTGGTCGCCGAACGCGGCACGTCGGGTCCGCAGGAACGACTCGTACGCGCCGGCGCAGCGGAGCATGTTCACCCAGGACATGCCGGCGGAGAGCACGTCCCGGGTGGAGAGCATGCGTGCGGTCATATCGGCCCGCTCGAGCGAACGGCCCAAGGCAAGAAAGAGCCAACTGTCATCGTGACTGACCGTGGTATCCGCCAGGCCGCTGACCATCGCGGTGCGCTCCAGCACCCAGGTGCAGAAGCGGTAGGTGCCCACCACGTCCTTGCGGTGCTGGTTGAGCCCGTAGTACGTGGTGTTCAGGCTCTCCCAAAGGCCGGAGGACACGGTTTCCCTGGCCCGCCGGGCGTTCTCACGCGCGGCGCCGAGGGACCCGGCGATGGAGGTGGCGCTGTGCTTGTCGTAGGCCAGGGCATGCAGGAGCTCGTCCAGGCCGAACTCCTCTGACTGCGGGCGGGCCCCCATGACGGCCAGGAGTTCCCGCGCGACGCTGCGCTGCTCCTCCATCGGCAGGTGGTTCAGCCGCTCGAGGTGGACGTCAAGGATCCGTGCGGTCCCGTCGGCCCGTTCCACGTAGCGGCCGATCCAGAACAGTGACTCGGCAATTCGGCTAAGCATTCGCGGCTACCTCCTGCGTCTTGGAAACCTGCTGCTGTTGCTGTTGCTGTTCTTTCTGGCTGTCGCGCCAGTTGCTCTCCACCGGCCAGACCGACACCCGGTCGCGGACCGTGACCGCGGGCCGCGGGATCGCCTCGACCGGGACCTGGGGTGAGTCCGCAAGCACCCAGGTGTCCTTGGAGCCGCCGCCCTGGCTCGAGTTCACGATCAGCGAGCCCTCCTTCAGCGCCACCCGGGTCAGGCCGCCGGGCAGAACCCAGACGTCGTCGCCGTCGTTCACGGCGAAGGGCCGCAGGTCCACGTGCCGCGGTCCGAACCTGTCGCCGCTGAGCGTTGGTACGGTGGAGAGCTGCAACACCGGCTGCGCGATCCAGCCGCGCGGGTCCGCGACGATGCGCTGGCGCAGGGCGTCCAGTTCCTCCCTGGACGCGTCCGGTCCGATCACCAGGCCCTTGCCGCCGGAACCGTCCACCGGTTTGACCACCAGTTCGTCGAGCCGGTCCAGCACATGCTCGCGGGCTTCCTTCTCCTCGAGGCGGAAGGTGTCCACGTTGGCTATCACGGGTTCTTCGCTCAGGTAGTAGCGGATCAGGTCCGGTACGTAGCTGTACACCAGCTTGTCGTCGGCGACGCCGTTGCCCACGGCGTTGGCGATCGTAACGCCGCCGGCGCGGGCGGCGTTGACCAGTCCGGGGCAGCCGAGCATGGAGTCGGAGCGGAACTGCAACGGGTCCAGGAACTCGTCGTCGATCCGCTTGTAGATCACGTCGACGCGCTGCTCACCGGCGGTGGTGCGCATGTACACGCGGTTGCCGCGGCAGATCAAGTCGCGGCCCTCAACCAGTTCCACGCCCATCAGGCCTGCCAGCAGTGTGTGCTCGAAGTAAGCGCTGTTGAACACCCCGGGGGTCAGGACCACCACTGTGGGATCGTCGACGCCGGACGGTGCCGTTTTGCGCAGCGCTGACAGCAGCCGGCGGGGGTACTCTTCCACCGGGCGGATCAGTTGCTGGCCGAAGGCCTCGGGCAGGCCCTTGGCCATGGCGCGGCGGTTTTCCAGGACATAGCTGACGCCGGAGGGCACCCGCACGTTGTCTTCCAAAACCCGGAACGTACCCGCCGCGTCGCGGACGACGTCGATGCCGGAAACGTGCACGCGCACGCCGCCGGCCGGTTCGAAGCCGTGGACCTGGCGGTGGAAATGCGCGCTCGTGGTGACGAGCTGCCGAGGGATGACGCCGTCGGAGACGACCGCCATCTTGCCATACACGTCGTCGAGGAAGGACTCCAGGGCTCGCACGCGCTGCGCCACTCCGCGCTCCAGGACAGTCCATTCGTCGGCCGGGATGACCCGGGGCACGATGTCCAGCGGGAACGGCCGCTCCTCCCCCGCGTAGTCGAAGGTGACGCCCCGGTCCAGGAAGGTCCGGGCCATCGAGTCGGCACGGGCCGTAACGTCGGCGAGCGACAGTGCCTGCAGCGCCCCGGCGACCTGCCCGTAGGAGCGCCGGGCCACATGGCCCGGCGCGAACATCTCGTCGTAGGCACCGCTGCGGCCGGCGGCCTCTGAGTAATCCTGGAAAAGGTCAGACATGTCCACTAGCCAACCATTTTTTCGGGTCGAACTCATAACGGCCCACTCCGCGGGGCGTGTTGCAGCTCACGCCGGAGACCGCCCGGCGCACCCCGTTTGCCCCGCTTCCGTGCTCCATGATTCGCTGCGGCGGTTCGCTGCGGTTTTTGACCCGCGGGTGGGGCAAGCTTAAGGGCGTGCCTGCTTCCAGTTCCGATTCCCGACAGCAGGGCGGTAGCCTGCGCCCGCTGGTGCCCGGTCTGCTCGCGTGCGCCGCCGCGGTCGGGACCGCGCTTGCCGTCCACCTGCTGCTGCCCGCGCTGCCGGCCATGACGGTGGCCGTCGTGCTGGGGCTGCTGGCGGCGAATCTGCCCGGCGTCTCCGGCTGGAGCGCCGGGTCCGGCCGGGCCGGACTGGACTTCGCCGGTAAGCACCTGATGCGCAGCGGAATTGTGGTGCTTGGGCTCAAGGTCAGTGTGGTGGATGTGCTGGGCCTGGGCTGGCCGGCCCTGCTGCTGATCGCCGGGGTGGTGTTGACGGCCTTCGCGGGTACCTACGGTATCGGCCGGCTGTTCCGGCTGCCGCCGCCGGTTTCCCTGCTGATCGCCACGGGATTTTCCGTTTGCGGCGCCTCCGCGATCGGCGCGATGGCCGCAGTACGACGGATCCGGCAGCAGGACACCGTGCTTCCCATCGCGCTGGTCACGCTGTGCGGCACTCTCGCCATCGGGGTCCTCCCGCTCCTGATCGGCCCGTTAGGGCTCGGTCCGGAAGCTTTCGGCGCCTGGGCCGGCGCGTCGGTGCACGACGTCGGGCAGGTGGTCGCCACCGCGCAGACCGCAGGCGCGTCGGCGCTCGCCGTCGCCGTCATCGTCAAACTCACCCGCGTGCTCCTGCTGGCGCCGATGGTCGCCGCGGCGGGCATCCACCACCGGATCGGGTCCGACGCGGGCGGGAAGTTTCCGCCCGTCGTGCCGCTGTTCGTCGTAGGGTTCATCGCGATGGTGGCACTGCGGTCCGCCGGCTGGCTGCCCCCAGGGGCGCTCGAGGCGGCTGCTGTGCTGCAGGACCTGCTGCTGGGCATGGCGCTGTTCGGCCTCGGCTCGGCCGTCCGGGTGGGGCACCTGCTCCGGACGGGGACCCGCGCCCTGCTGGCAGCCCTCGCATCCTGGCTGCTGATCGCCGCGCTGGGGCTGGCTGCCGCCGTCGTCCTCATCCCCGGCCGCTGACGCAGGGCCACCGGTCAGCGGCTTGTGACCGGCTGCCGGCCGCCACCCGCCGGCAGCGCCCGTGATTAGATAGCGGAGTGTCCAATCAGAACCTGCGCCGTGACGAAGCGGCAGCCCGCTCAGCCCTGATCACCACCCACAGCTACGACGTGTCCCTGGACATCCGGCAGGCGGCGGACCCCGAGGCCGCCGGTTACACCAGCCGCAGCATCATCAACTTCACCGCCCGCGAGCCCGGCGCCTCCACCTTCCTGGACTTCATCGGCAGCACGGTGCACAGCGTCATCCTCAACGGCACGAGCCTGCCCCTGGCAGACGTGGTGGACGGATCCCGGATCCGCCTGGACAAGCTGCAGGCCCAGAACCAGGTGACTGTCACCGGCACGGCCCTGTACAGCACCTCCGGCGAGGGGATGCACCGCTTCTTCGACCCCGCCGACGGCCAGTGCTACCTCTATACCCAGTACGAGCCCGCCGACGCGCGCCGGGTCTTTGCCAACTTCGAACAGCCCGACCTCAAGGCGGAGTTCGCTTTCCACGTGATGGCTCCCTCCCAGTGGCAGGTATCCTCGAACGGCATCGAAATCTTCCGCACCCCGCTGACCAGCGACCCGGCGACAAGCCGCTGGGATTTCGCCCCCACCAAGCCGATGTCCACCTACATCACCAGCGTGCTGGCCGGCCCCTACTTCAAGGCCGAGAACGCCTGGCACGGTACCCTCACGGACGGCACGGTGCTGGACGTACCGCTGGCCCTCTACTGCCGGGCCTCCATGGCGCCCTCGTTCGACGCGGCAGAACTGTTCCGGCTCACCCGCAACGGCCTGGATTTCTTCAACCGCCTCTTCGACTACCCGTACCCCTGGGGAAAATACGACCAGGCGTTCGTGCCCGAGTACAACCTCGGAGCCATGGAGAACCCGGGCCTCGTGACGTTCACGGAAAGCTACGTGTTCACCTCCCGCGCCGCCGACTCGCAATACCAGGCGCGCGCCAACACCCTCCTGCACGAGATGGCACACATGTGGTTCGGCGACCTGGTCACGATGCGATGGTGGAATGACCTGTGGCTCAAGGAATCGTTCGCGGACTACATGGGCACCCTCGGGGTGGACCGGACCACGGACTGGGACACCGCCTGGGTAAACTTCGCCAACAACCGCAAGGCCTGGGCCTACGTCCAGGACCAGCTGCCCACCACGCACCCGATCGTCGCGGACATCCCGGACCTCGAAGCCGCCAAGCAGAACTTCGATGGCATCACCTACGCCAAGGGCGCATCCGTGCTCAAGCAGCTGGTGGCCTACGTCGGCTTCGAGGCGTTCATCGCCGGGGCGCGCCGGTACTTCCGCGACCACGCGTACGGCAACACCACGCTCGAGGACCTGCTGGACGCGCTGGGCGCCGCGTCCGGCCGCGATCTCGGCCCCTGGGCGAGGCAGTGGTTGCAGACCTCCGGCATTTCGACGCTCACCTCCGACATAGAGGAGCACGACGGCGTCCTTGGCACCGTGGCCTTGATCCAGCACGCCGAGGACCCGATCACCGGCCGGCAGGAGCCGCGGCCGCACCGGCTTCGGATCGGCCTTTACAACCCCGACGCCGCCGGCAACCTGGTCCGCACCGACTGCGTGGAGACCGACGTCGACGGCGGACGCACCGTGGTGGGCCAGCTCGCCGGCAAGGCCAGGCCGGCCCTGCTGCTGGTCAACGACGATGACCTCAGCTACGCCAAGGTCCGGCTGGATCCGCACTCCGAGGCAACGGTGCGCAGTTCCCTGGGCACGATCAGCGACCCGATGGCCCGGGCCTTATGCTGGACCGCCTTGTGGGACTCCGCGCGCGACGCCGTCACCGCCGGGGACCGGTATGTCGAAGCGGTGCAGCGTTTCGGTGCGGCCGAGCCTGGCATCGGCGTGCTGCTAAACGTCCTCGGCAACGCCGGCACGGCAATAGAGCGCTATCTCCCGGCGGGCCGCCGGGACGTTGTGCGCAGCGGTTTCCTCGCCACGGCGGCCACGGAACTGGGCAGGGCGGCAGCCGGCTCCGACCACCAGCTCGCCTGGGCGCGCACGGTCGCCGCCACGAGCCGATTCGACGCCGGACGGCTTGAGCTGCTCGACGGGCTCCTGGACGGCAGCACCGTGATCGAGGGACTGTCCGTTGATGCGGAGCTTCGTTGGAACCTCTGGCACGCCCTCGCGGCCAACGGGCAGGCGGACCAGACCCGGCTGGATGCCGAACTGGCCCGCGACAACACCGCCTCGGGCAAGTCCGGGCACGCCACGGCCCTCGCGGCCCGGCCGGACCCGAAGGTCAAAGCCGCCGCCTGGGACGCGGCGGTCCACGGCACGTCGTTGTCCAACCAGCTGCTCAGCGCGACCATCGCGGGCTTCAACACGGCGCCGGCCGCCCTGCTGTCCGGTTATGTGGAGCCCTACTTCGAATGCCTCGAGCGGGTCTGGACGGACCGCAGCATCGAGATCGCGAGCCGGATCGTCCGTGGCCTCTACCCCGCAGGCCAGGACCTGGACGGGACGGGGGGCACTCCCGGGACACACCCGGTGATCGTCAGGTCGGACAAGTGGCTGGCCGAACATCCGGACGCCCCGCGGGCGCTGCGCCGGATCATCGTCGAACAGCGCAGCCACTTGCTGCGCGCGCTCACGGCACAGGCGTTGTCCGCCTGAACCTCATCGAATGCTCCGTAAAGGCCCTTTTCGCGCCGCAAAACGTCAGCTGGGCCCCCGCCGGCGGGGTTCCCTGGCCGAGCTTGCGAGGCGAGGGGGCCGGTGGGGAGCAATTGGTAGTGAGCGGCCAGGCTACGGGACCCGGTGCAGCCACTCCGTGGTACCGAACTTGGTGTCCACCCGCAGCCGGGCGGCGTCAAGTTCGGCGTCGGTGAGGTCCGACGGCGTCGCTCCGTACCGTTCCGTGAAGACCTCCATCATGGCGGCGACGATCTCGGCGCGGGCCAGCCCGGTCTGCCGGCGCAGCGGGTCCACCCGCTTCTTGGCGCTGGTGGTGCCCTTATCGGAGAGCTTTTCCTTGCCGATCCGCAGCACCTCAACCATCTTGTCGGCGTCGATGTCGTAGCTCATGGTGACGTGGTGCAGCATTCCGCCGTTGGCGAGGCGTTTCTGCGCGGCGCCGCCGATTTTGCCCTGGTCGGTGGCGATGTCGTTGAGCGGCACGTAGAAGGCGCTGATGCCCACCTTCTTGAGTGCCGCCATGACCCAGGCGTCCAGGAAGGCGTAGGAGTCGGCGAAGCTGATCCCGTCCACGAGCGTCTGCGGCAGGTAAAGCGAGTACGTGATGCAGTTGCCGGCCTCCATGAACATCGCTCCCCCGCCGCTGATCCGGCGGACCACGCTGATGCCGTGCCGGCTGACCCCCTCGGGGTGGACCTCATTGCGGACGGACTGGAAACTGCCGATGACCACGGAGGGCTCTTCCCAGTCCCAGAACCGCAGCGTCGGGTTGCGGCGGCCGGCGCCGACCTCTTCGGTGAGGACCTCGTCCAGCGCGACGTTGACGTGCGTGGGCAGCACGGAAGGGCCGATGATGTTCCAGCGGTGGTCGCCCCAGCCGGTAGCCTTGGCCAGCGCCCGGCGGACGGTGATGGCGACCGCCTCGGCGGAGAAGCCGAAGAGCACGGCGTCTTCGGGGAGGGCTGCGGTAACGGCCGCGGCAAGGTCGGCGGCGCCGGCGTCCGCGGGCACTCCGGTGAGGCTGCGGTTGATCTCAAGGAGCGCTTCGTCGGGTTCGAGGAAGAAGTCCCCGCTGATTGAGACGTGGGCCAGTGCACCGTCGACGACCTCGAGATCCGCCATCACCAGCTTGCCGCCGGGAACCTTGTACTCGCCGTGGCGCCGTCCGCCGTCGTCGTCGGTGCTGGCAACGGAAGCCGGGGGAAGGGTAGTCATGCCCTTAATCCTGCCACGATGCGATCCGGCTGGAGGCGCCGCACCCTGCGTCCCGGTCGCAGACGCAGAAAGCCCGCACCGTCGCCGGTGCGGGCTTTCCCAAAAGACCTTGCGGAGCAGAAGGTTACTTCTTGCCGCCGAAGCCCTTGAAGCGAGCGTTGAAGCGCTCGACGCGGCCTGCGGAGTCCATGATGCGCTGCTTGCCCGTGTAGAACGGGTGGGACTCTGAGGAGATTTCGACGTCGATGACCGGGTAGGTGTTCCCGTCTTCCCACTCGATGGTCTTCGAGGAAGACACGGTGGACTTGGTCAGGAACTTGACGCCGGAAGCCAGGTCGTTGAAAACAACAGCTTCGTACTTCGGGTGGATATCAGCCTGCATAATTGGACCTTTGTTCACGCAACTGGATTTTGCCAGCTGCCAGGTATGAGTGGGGATGGCTGCCCGGCGCCCGAAAGCGCAGCACGGCCAGCTACAAATTATAGCCCAGATCCGGCCGCCTACGAACCGTGCCGCCAGTCCGCAGCGGGCCGGCCGCCTAAGAACAGTACCGCCGGCTCCCGCCGGCAGGCGGCGGGCAGCGAGCGGCTTCAGCCGCGCGGCCGCAGCTCCCAGAACGCCACGGCGGACGCTGCCGCGACGTTGAGCGAATCGACGCCGGCGCGCATCGGGATCTTCACGGCAAGGTCGACGGCGGCCAAGGTTTCGTCGCTCATCCCGGCGCCTTCGGTGCCGAGCACCAGGGCCAGCCGTTCCGGGTCCCGGGCCGCCAGCACGTGGACGTCCACTGCATCCGCGGTCAGCTCCATGGCGGCCACGAGGAAGCCGTGTTCCTTCAGCACGGCCACCGCCGCCGGCCATTCCTCGAGCCGGGCCCACGGGACCTGGAAGACAGTGCCCATGCTCACGCGTACGCTGCGCCGGTAGAGCGGATCGCCGCAACGCGGGGTTATCAGCACGGCGTCGAGCCCCAGGGCGGCCGCGGAGCGGAAGATCGCGCCCACATTCGTGTGATCCACGATGTCCTCCAGTATCGCGACCCGGTGCGCTCCGGCGAGCAGTTCGGCCAGCTGGACGGGAGCCGGCCGGTGCATGGCGGCCATTGCGCCACGGTGGAGATGGAAGCCGGTGATCTCCTCCAGCAGCGCCGCCGACCCGATGTAGGCCGGCACGTCCGGGTACTGCTCAAAGACATCGGCGAGGTCCGGGAGCCATTTCTCCGCGAGGAAGAAGGAGCGAGGCCGGTGCCCGGCGGCGAGGGCACGGCGCAGCACCCGGGATGACTCCGCGATGTACATGCCTTCGGCGGGTTCACGGAGCTTGCGCAGGTGCATGTCGGTCAGTTGCGTGTAGTCGGCGACCCGCGGGTCGTCGGCGGATTCGAGGTGGTGGAAGCTCACCGGCCGGTCAATTCAGCAGCTTGGCGATCATAAACCCGAGGGCCACGCTGCCCAGGGTAAAGATGACGCCGCGCAGCACCGCCGGCGAAAGGCGGCGGCCCACCTTGGAGCCGACCAGGCCGCCGATAAGTGAACTGACGGCGATCAGCCCGACGGCTGTCCAGCTGATCCGGTCGAAGGCGAACAGCAGGTAGGACGCGGCCGCGACAATATTCACGCCGAGGACCAGGAAGTTTTTCATGGCGTTGGCGTTTTGGATGGTTCCGGCCATGAACACCCCGAGGATGCCGACCAGCAGGATCCCCTGCGCCGCCACGAAATAGCCGCCGTAGACTCCGGCGAGGTAGACCAGCACCACCAGCAGGATTCCGTGGCCCTTGTCCCTGATGGCATGTTCCGGGTTCTCTTCCCGGTTCTGCACCCAGCGCTGCAGCCTCGGCTGGAAGACCACCATCAGCAAGGCGACCACGATCAGGGCCGGTGCCGCGTATTGGAACACCACCTCCGGCAGGTGCAGGAGCAGGTACGCTCCGGTGATGCCGCCCAGCAGCGAGGCGGGCAGCAGCCGCAGGAGCTGGTTCCGGCGCCCGGCGAGCTCCCTTCGGTAGCCCCAGGCCCCTGCGGCGCTCCCGGCCACAAGGCCCATGGCGTTGCTGATCGAGGCCGTCACGGGCGCAAAGCCGAGCGCGATCAGCACCGGGAAGGTCACCAGCGTGCCCGAGCCCACCACGCTGTTGATGGTGCCGGCCCACAGTCCGGCGAAGAAAATGAGGATACTGCTAAGGAACTCCATGCGCTGTCAGCAGACCCGTTAGCGGCGGGCGGTGGCGGTGTAGCGACCGCCGGAGACACTGACGTCCAGGTCTACGCCGAACGTCTCACTGAGATTTTCGGCGGTCAGCACCCCGTCGAGCGGGCCGGCGGCAACCACGCAGCCGTCGCGCAGCAGCAGGGCGTGCGTGAAGCCGGGCGGAACCTCTTCGAGGTGGTGGGTGACCAGCACGATCGCGGGGGCGGCGTCGTCGCGGGCCAGTTCGCTGAGCCGGTGAACCAGGTCTTCGCGGCCGCCCAGGTCAAGGCCCGCGCCGGGCTCGTCAAGGAGCAGGAGTTCCGGGTCGGTCATAAGGGCACGGGCGATCTGCACGCGCTTGCGTTCGCCTTCGGAGAGTGAGGAGAAGGGGCGGTTGAGCAGCGGGCCCATCCCCCATTCGTTGAGCAGTGCGAAGGCGCGCCGCTCGTCGTCCTTTTCGTAGCCCTCGCGCCAGCGGCCGGTGACGCCGTAGGCCGCCGTCACGACGACGTTGAGGACCTTCTCCTGGTCAGGGATCTGGTTGGCCAGCGCGGCGGAGGACAGCCCGATCCTCGGCCGGAGTTCGAAGACGTCAACGGCGCCGAGGATCTCTTCGAGTATCCCGGCCATACCGGACGTGGGGTGCAGGCGGGCGGCAGCGACTTGCAGCAGGGTGGTCTTGCCGGCGCCGTTGGGTCCCAGGATCACCCAACGCTCGCCTTCCTTGACCTGCCAGTCGACCTTGTCCAGGAGCGTTTTGGCCCCGCGTACAACGCTGACGGCGGCCATTTCAAGAACATCACTCATAGGAGTAGACATTAGGACAAAAAAGCGAACGACTGCTAACCGGGCAGCCTTGCTGCCGGCGGCGCCAGCGGCCGCGTCGCCGGAGCGAAACGAATTCAGGGCGGCGCAGGGCGGCTCGCTAGGATTGGGGCCATGAGTTCGAACGTGACCGCGGTCAGCTATGGCGCAAACCTGTCCCTCTCAAAGGTGCAGCTGCTGCGCCGCTCGCTGGCCGGAGCGGGGCTGAGCATCGGCGCCGAAAACACCGTCGGCGACGGCCGCTACTCGGTCTTCTCCGCCGAGTGCACCCTGCCGGAGCCGATCACCGCGTCCGGGCTGGCCGGCGTCCGCCGGAGCCTTGCCGCGGACGGCGTCGACGGCGTCGACACCGCCATTGTTCCGGCCGCGCTGCGGCAGGCCGTACGGAAGTTCCTGATCATGGACGTGGACTCCACCCTGATCCGGCAGGAGGTCATCGAGCTGCTGGCGGCCTACGCCGGTAAACGCGGGGAGGTGGCGGCCGTGACGGAAGCGGCGATGCGCGGCGAGCTGGACTTCGCGCAGAGCCTGCACGCCCGGGTGGCGGTGCTCGCCGGACTACCGGCCGACGTCGTCGCTTCCGTCCGCGCCGAGGTGACCCTCAGTGACGGCGCCGCCGAGTTGGTGGCGGCCTTCAAGGCGGCCGGGCACGCCGTGGCCGTCGTGTCGGGCGGCTTCAACCAGGTCCTGCGTCCGATTGCGGAGGGCCTAGGGCTGGACTACTGGATGGCCAACGAGCTGGAAATTGTCGACGGCGTCCTGACCGGCAAGGTGCTGGGCGACGTAATCGACCGCGCAGCCAAGGAGAAGTACCTGCGCGAGTGGGCGGCCTTCGAGGGGATTCCGATGGAGCACACCATCGCGGTGGGTGACGGCGCCAACGACCTGGATATGCTCGGGGCCGCGGGCATCGGGGTGGCTTTCAACGCCAAGCCTGCCGTTCGCGAAGCCGCGGATGCGGCCGTGAACATGCCCTACCTGGACGCCGTCCGGCACATCGCCGGCGTCTGATGTGCGGTTGACGCCTTCATCCCGGAAGGCCTCCGGCGGCAATGCTCCTGCAGAACACTGCCGCCAAGTGCCATCCGGGTGGTTGTTAGTTGCTACCGCTCTTATCGAAGTAGTCCGCGCCGCCGACGTATTCGGTGTGGCCGGTCTCGACGTCGGCGGTGGCCATCCGGGCGACCTCCGCGCCGAATTCCTTGACCGAGTAGAGCTTGCCGGCCTCCGCGCGGCGGGCCTCGATGGCGCCCGGGTTGGAGCGGTCCAGCAGGGTGGCGGTGACGGTGCCTTCGATCATGTCGCCGGACACGACTACCAGCGAGATGCCCTTCTCTGCCAGGGCCGGCACGAGTTCACGGAGCGCGTCCTCGCCGGCGCGCTTGCTGCGGGCGACCGGCTCGTACTCGGGCATGGTGGGGACGGTCTGGATGAAGTGGGCCTGGTGGCTGGTGACGAAGACCACCCTGGAGCCCTCGGGCATCAGCGGCACGGCCGCGTTGAGCATGTTCACCTGGGCGTCGCGGTTGAGCTTGAGCGCGTAGCCCTCTTCCATCCCGGCTTCCATCCCGCCGGAGGCGTTGAGGACCAGCAGATCCAGTGAGCCGAAGTTCTCCATCGCTGCACTGGCGAGAGCCTGGACGCCTTCCTGCGTGGTCAGGTCCGCGCCCACGGCGGCGGCGCGTCCGCCTGCGGCCTCGATCTCGGTGACAACCTTGTTGGCGCGCGGTGCCTTCTGGCGGTAGTTAACGACGACCGCGGCACCCTCGGCGGCGAGGAACTTGGCGACCTCCGCGCCGATGCCTCGCGATGAACCGGTCACGATTGCAGTCTTGTTGTCCAGCAGTCCCATTCGAGCTCCTTTGTTCCAAACGTCCAGATAATGGTGAGTCTGTTGTCCATCATGCCAGCGCCGCAGGGCATTTCAGTTGTGCGGCATCCACAAAGAAGCCACCCAGGCCTAGTTCGGGAGGTGGCGCGCGGGCGGGCTCCGGCGGCGTACCGCTTTGTGGCGGGACATGCCCGCCGGGCGGCCCCGTCACAGGACATGGTGCCAATATGCCCGCTCGCCTCAGTCAGGAATGGGCATGTCCAACGACCGTGACCAGGGGTGGGCATGTCCCACGGGGTGGACTTGCGGTCCCGGCGGCCCGCGTCAGCCCCGGTCGACCCTGATCTTCTTGGAGGCCTCGCCAGTGGTTGGGGCCGGCGCCGGTGCGCGGACTTCGAGGACGCCGTCCGTGTAACTGGCGGTGATGTCTTCTCCCTTTACACCGGCAGGCAGGGCAATGCTGCGCACGAAAGAGCCGTAGCGGAACTCGGAGCGGTAACCCGTTTTGCTCTTGTGCTCGGACTTCTCTTCACGTTCGGCCTTGATGTGCAGCATGCCGTCGCTGACCGACACGTCGACGTCCCGCTCCGGATCGATGCCCGGTACTTCAGCCCGCACCACCAGGGTGCTTCCGTCCTGGAACTGCTCGACCTTGATGGTCGACCCCATCGTGAGGTCGCCGTCAAGGAAGCGTCGGACGGGCTCCAACATGTCCGACGGCGCCCATTTGCTGAGATCAGCCATGATTTTCCTCCTGGGTCCACGCCCCTGCCTTTGCGCGGTCAGGGGCCGCAACTCCATTACACGCCCCCGGCCGCGGCACCGCCAAGGGCCAAAGGCCCGACAACGCAGCGCCGCCCGGCGACGGCCGTCGTCGTCGTCGTCCGCTGCTGCCTTGGGGGCCTAGTGGCCCATGCCGAGCCCGCCGTCGACCGGGATAACGGCGCCGGAGATGTAGGCAGCCTCGTCGCTGGCTATCCAGCGGACGACGTCGGCGACCTCCGATGCTTCGGCAAAGCGGCCCGCGGGGACCTTGGACAGATAATCCTTCTGCGTCGCCTCCGGAAGTTCGGCGGTCATGTCCGTGTTGATAAAGCCGGGCGCCACAACGTTCGCCGTGATGCCCCGCGCCCCGAGTTCCCTGGTGAGCGAGCGGGCGATGCCGACCAGGCCGGCCTTGGAGGCGGAGTAGTTGATTTGGCCCGGGGCGCCATACAGGCCGGAGACCGAGGAAATCAGCACCACGCGCCCCTTGCGTGCCCGGATCATGCCCTTCGAGGCGCGCTTGATGACGCGGAAGGCGCCGGTGAGATTGGTGTCGATCACGGACGTAAAGTCATCTTCGCTCATCCGCATCAGGAGCGTGTCCTTGGTGATGCCGGCGTTGGCGACGAGGACTTCCACAGGGCCGTGCGTCGCCTCGACCTCGGCGAACGCCGCGTCCACGGAGGCTTCATCGGTGACGTCGGCCTTGACGCCGAGGATGCCCTCCGGGAGCGTTGCCTCGCTGCGGTAGGTGACTGCCACCTTGTCGCCGTTGGCGAGGAAGGACTCGGCGATGGCCAGGCCGATGCCCCGGTTGCCGCCGGTGATGAGGACGCTGCGGCCGCTGGAGGTTGCTTCAGACATGGTGGGCTCCGGAATTCTGCGGCTCAGTGGCGCCGCGCTGGGGGCTGGATTTTCCTGCCTCCGATCTTAGCGTCCGACGGCGTGCGCCTGCCCGCCCCGGCTGCCCGGCTGTTTGGGTGCCTCCGCCGATGGTGAGATAATTTGAGGAAGCCTATGGAGCGTGATTCAACAGCCGTGAAAAACAAGAACCGATCCGGGGAGCGGACGTCCGGGGAGTATTCCGGCGACACCGAGGTCCACAGCATCACCGACGCTGCCGCTGCGCACTCGGAAGAGATGCGCCAGCGGATGATCAAATACGCCGTGGCCATGGGAATCCGCATGGTCTGCCTCATCCTCGTGTTCGTGGTGGACGGCTGGTTCAAGATCCTTCCCGTGATCGGCGCCGTCCTCCTGCCCTGGTTCGCGGTGGTGATCGCCAACGGCGGCGATCACGCCGAAGTCCACAGCGAATCGCTGATCGACTACGTCCCGCAGAGCGAACTCGACGCGCCGCGCTCCGAGGGAGCCGACGGCGAGGGACCCGGCGGCGAGGAACCCCCAGGTGTACGCCCGCCGACGGCGGACAATCCCCCGATCACCCTGCAGGGCGAACTGATTGACGACGACGAGGACCACGGACGGGCTGCTTCATGAATATGTTTTTCTTGGCCGGCCCCGCGGCCGCGCCGGCCGCAGCGATGTGCTCCCGCAGGGGATGCCGCGCCCACGCCGGCTGGCAACTGCTGTGGAACAACCCCAAAATCCACGCCCCGGAGCGGCGCAAAATCTGGTTGGCCTGCTCGGAGCACCGCACCTGGTTGGAGGACTACCTCCAGACCCGCGGGCTATGGAAGGACACGCTTCCTCTGGAAGCTGCTGGCAGCGACGACGCCGGACACGCCGGAGGTGCGGACGCCGCCCGGCCCGCCTCGGGGTCGGCCGGCGGCCCGGTCAGGGCCAGCTGAATGTACCGCTTCCTCTTCTCCAGCAAGTGGCTGGGATACCTGCTGCTGGCCGCCATTTTCGCAACCGCCTGCGTCTTCCTGGGCCGCTGGCAGATGGACCGCCGGGCGGAAACCCTCGCAGAGATCAACCGGGTCGTCTCCAACTATTCAGCCACCCCGATTCCGTTCGCAGAGGCCCGGGACGAATTCGTCAACCTTGATGCCGACCGTGAGTGGACGCAGGTTGAATTACGCGGCAGCTACGACGCCGCCGGCCAACGGATCGTCCGGAACCGTCCGCTCAACGGCCAGCCCGGCTATGAGGTGGTGGTCCCCTTCAAACTGGACTCCGGCGAGACGGTCGTCATCGACCGGGGCTGGTTACCGATCGGCAACAAGACCCCCGGCAGTCCGGACGCTGTCCCGTCACCACCGAAGGGGCCCGTGACCGTGGTGGGCCGGCTCAAGCATTCCGAGCCGGAACTGCAGCGCGGCGCACCCGACGGGCAGCTCGCCTCGATCGACCTGCCAGCCTACGCCGCCGGGCTCGGATATCCCCTGCTCACCGGCGCGTACGCCCAGTTGGCATCCGAAACCCCGCCGGCGGCGGACATGCCAGTTGCCTTCCCCAAGCCCGCCACCGAGGAGGGCACGCATCTGTCCTACTCGCTGCAGTGGTTTGCCTTCGGCGTGCTGATGTTTGTCGGGTTTGGCTACGCGGCCCGGCAGCAGGCCCGTAACGCAGCGATTGATGCCGAGGACGCCGCAGACCGGGCCGCCGAGGGCGAGTATCTGCACGCCAGCAACCCGACGCCCCGGCGTCGTCCCGTGCCCCGCAAGCGGAAGAATGCCACGGCAGAGGAAGAGGAAGACGCGATCCTCGACGCCCAGGGACATTGAGGGAGCCGCGCGAGGACCGCGATGCGGGAGGGGAACCAGACGCTATGTCAACATTTTCGGAGGGTGCTCTTTGGGCTCTCGCGCATGCTGAGCGCGCCGCGCTGGCCGAAGACCTAGCGGGCCTTGGCCCGGAGCAGTGGCGGCACGGGACTTTGTGTGGGCAGTGGGATGTCGAGCAGGTCGTGGCGCATCTCACTGCCGCGGCCATCCTGAACCAGTGGCAGTGGCTGCGGAGTATGGTCGGCGCGCGGTTCCGACCAGATGTGCACAACCGGCGTCGACTACAGGAGCACCGCGGTAACACCTCGGCCGAGACCCTGGACCGGTTTCGCGCGGTCATCAACAGCAGCGTCGCGCCGTCCGCGCACACTCCGGCCTACCTCGGGGAAGTTGTCGTGCACGCCCAGGATATTCGCCTGCCGCTGGGGCTCCCCCGAACTCCGAGCATTGATGCTTTGACACCCGTCGCGGAGTTCTACGCGCGCCGGGACTTCACGGTTGCCAGCCACATGCACGCAGCAGGCCTCCAGCTGAGGGCGGATGACGGTCCTTTCGCAGCGGGTTCGGGACCGCTGGTAACCGGGCCGACGGTTGCCCTGGTGATGGCGATGGCCGGACGCCTCCCTTACCTTGAGAACCTCCAGGGTCCCGGCGTGCCGACTCTTCGGTCACGCATCGAAGGCACCGCACCCGAACCGCCCCGGCAACAGGCTGACAATCCGTCCTAGTTGCGCCTGCTATTATTCAGCGCCGGGACAGCCAGGCCGAACTCAGCAACCCGGACGCCGAGCCGCCTGATCGAGCCTGGCGGTGACAATCTGCCTGCGAATCCGGCGTGGGCCGGGGTCCTCTACGCCAGCGTGATTAAGTCCAGATAGTCCTCGTTCCAGAGGTCCTCGACGCCGTCGGGCAGCAGCACGACCCGTTCCGGATTGAGCGCCTCGACGGCACCCTCATCGTGGCTTACCAGGACGACGGCGCCGGTGTAGTTACTCAGGGCGCCGAGAATTTCAGCGCGGCTGGCGGGGTCAAGGTTGTTGGTGGGCTCATCCAGTAGCAGTACGTTCGCGCTCGAGGCCACGATCGTCGCCAGGGCCAGGCGGGTCTTCTCGCCGCCGGACAACACACCGGCCGGCTTGTCGACGTCGTCGCCGGAGAACAGGAACGAGCCCAGGATGTTGCGTACTTCCGCGTCGTTCATGTCCGGGGCGGAGGAGCGCATGTTTTGCAGTACCGTGCGGTCCACGTCGAGGGTTTCGTGCTCCTGGGCGTAGTAGCCGACCTTCAGGCCGTGACCGGGGATGACCTCGCCGGTGTCGGGTTTGTCCACGCCGGCGAGCATCCGCAGCAGTGTGGTCTTGCCGGCGCCGTTGAGACCAAGGATGACCACTTTGGAGCCGCGGTCGATCGCCAGGTCGACGTCGGTGAAGATCTCCAGCGAACCGTAGGACTTGCTGAGGCCGTCGGCGGTGAGCGGGGTCTTGCCGCAGGGCGACGGGTCAGGAAAGCGCAGGGCTGCCACCCGGTCGTTCTCGCGCACCGCTTCGAGGCCGCCGAGCAGTCGCTCGGCACGCTTGGCCATGTTCTGCGCGGCGACGGCCTTGGTGGCCTTGGCGCGCATCTTGTTGGCCTGGTCCATCAGGACCTGGGCCTTCTTTTCGGCATTGGCCCGTTCGCGCTTGCGGGCGCGTTCGTCGGTCTCCCGCTGGGTCTGGTACCGCTTCCAGTCCATGTTGTAAATGTCGATCTGTGCCCGGTTGGCGTCCAGCAGGAACACCTTGTTCACCGTGGCCTGGAGCAGTTCGGTGTCGTGGCTGATCACGATCAGGCCGCCCTGGTGGTTCTTGAGGAATTCGCGGAGCCACGCGATGGAGTCGGCGTCGAGGTGGTTGGTGGGTTCGTCGAGGAGCATGGTTTCGGCGTCGGAGTACAGGATCCGGGCCAGTTCCACACGGCGGCGCTGGCCGCCGGAAAGGGTCTTGAGCGGCTGGTTCAGCAGCCGGTCCGGCAGCGCGAGGTTCGAGCAGATCGCAGCGGCCTCGGCTTCGGCGGCGTAACCGCCGGCCGCCAGGAACTCGGACTCAAGCCGGTCGTAACGGTTCATGGCCTTGCGCTGGATCGTGGCGTCCTCGCTGGCCATCTCTTCATGCGCGAGCCGGAGCTTGCTGACCGCAATGTCGAGGCCGCGGGCGGACAGGATCCGGTCCCGGGCCAGCTGTTCCATGTCTGGGGTGCGCGGGTCTTGCGGCAGGTAGCCGATTTCGCCGCTGCGCGTGACTTTACCGCCGGCAGGCAGGCCCTCACCGGCAAGCACCCGGGTCAGAGTGGTCTTACCTGCACCGTTACGGCCGACCAGGCCGATCTTGTCTCCCTTGTCGATCCGGAAGCTCACCTGGTCCATCAGCAGTCGGGCGCCGGCGCGCAGTTCGAGATCCTGGACGGTAATCAATGCAGCTAAGGCCTTTCACAACAGGGAACGCCGCGGCACAACGGATGAAGTCTGGATGGGGCCGGGGCAGTGTGGCCGAGACGACGGCCGCTACCAGTCTACCGGCAGCTACCCGGCCGGCTGACATCAGGGAACGCTGACGACGACGGCTGCCGTCGGCTGCCGCCGTCCGCCGTCGTCGCCCCCCCCCGTTTGGCGGAGCTGTCCAGCAAGATGACCGCCGCTTAGTGGAGGGCCTACAAAATCGCGGAGTCGACGCGGCCGTATGGTCGGAAGCAAGACCCCGCGCGCCACTGGGTGTGCGGCCCCCTCGGTGACAGGACGACCATGAGCAAGACTGACAACGGCAGCCGCAGCACCGGAATTTCCGGAACCGGGATCACCGGAACTCCCGGCACTCGCTTTGCCGCCACTGGCGGCCAGACGTGGCGCCGCCGTCGCTGGAACGCCACCGACCTCGGCCTCATCGCCGTGTTTGCGGCCCTCGTGGCAGTGTCCGCCGTGGTGCCGGCCATCCCGCTCGGGGCCATCGGCGTCCCGATCACGGTTCAGACCCTTGCCGTCATGCTCACCGGGCTCGCACTCGGACCCGGCCGCGCTTTCGCCGCCGTCGGGCTGTATGTGCTGCTGGGCCTGGCCGGGCTGCCGATCTTCAGCGGCGGCCGTAGCGGTGTGGCTGTGCTGGCCGGCCCGTCCGCCGGCTACATCATCGCCTTCCCGCTGGCGGCCGCCGCGGTGGGGTGGCTGGCCGCCGTCGCACTTCGCCGCGTTACCGGCAAGGTCCGGGCGGTGGCCCTGTTTGCCGCAGCGATGGCCGGCAGCATCGTCTTCGTCCACACGCTTGGCATCCTGGGCCTGATGGTGAACGCGAGGATGGACCTGTCCAAGGCCTTCCTGGCCGACCTGGTGTTCTACCCGGGCGATGTGATCAAGAACGTGCTCGCGGTCAGCATCGCCTTGGCCCTGCACAAGGCCTTCCCCGATCTGCTGGTCCGCCGCGCCCGCCGGGCCGGCGGGCCAATCGACGTCGCGTGAGCATCATCCTTGACCGGGCGGCGGTCCGGGTGGCCGTCGACGGCCACCCCGAGCCCAAGACGCTGCTCGAACCGGTCTCCTTGTCGCTGGCCGAGCGCCGGATCGGCGTGATCGGGGCGAACGGCTCGGGCAAGTCCACGCTGCTGCGGATGTTCAACGGCCTGGTCGCGCCCAGTTCCGGGACGGTGACGGTTTCCGGTGCCGATTCGGTCCGCGACGTCCGTGCGGTCCGCCGCCGGGTTGGTTTTGTCTTCACCGATCCGCTCGCGCAGCTTGTGATGCCGACCGGGCGCGAAGACGTGGAACTGTCGCTGCGGCGTTCGGTGCGGAACCCTCGGGAACGGCGGACCCTGGCCGAGGCAACGCTGAGCCGGTTCGGGATGCTCGCACTGGCAGACCAGAGCGTGTACGAGCTCTCCGGCGGCGAACGGCAGCTCGTGGCCCTCGCCGCCGTGCTGGCCGTCAACCCGGACATCCTGGTCCTGGACGAGCCGTCCACGCTGCTGGACCTGCGCAACCGCGAGCTGCTGCGCCGTACCCTGGCCGGGTTGGACCAGCAGGTCATTCTGTCAACGCACGATCTTGAGTTGGCCCTGGATCTGGACCGGGTTCTGGTGGTCGACGCCGGGAAAATCGTTTACGACGGCGCGGCGGCCGCCGCCGTCGCCCACTACCGGAAGCTGTGCGCGGCCGATCCCGCTCCGCTGCCGCCCGCCGGTGTGGATCCGGTGCGGCCGTGAGAGGCCACGGCTTCCTGTTGGCCAACTATGTGCCGGGAACGTCTCCGGTGCACCGCACACCACTGTGGTTGAAGTTCCTGCTGGTACTGGGATGCGGGATGGCGTCCTTCCTGATCGCCGACTGGGCCGTCGCCGCCGGGGCGCTCATCCTGCTGTGCGGGGTATATCTGTCCAGCGGCGCGGGCCTCCGCCGCCTGGTCCGGGCCGTACGGACGGTCCTGCCCGTGCTCGCAGTGCTCGGCCTGTTCCAATGGTGGCAACTCGGCGGCCCGGCGGCGGCGCGGATCGTGCTGAACATCCTGGTCTGCGTGGTGGCGGCGTCGATCCTGACGGCCACCACGCCGGTCCAGGTGCTCCTGGATGGAGTAGCGTCCCTGGCCAGGCCGTTCCGGCGGCTCGGCGCCGACCCCGAACGGTTTGCGCTGACAATTGCCATCATGCTGCGCAGCATCCCCTTCATCGCGGGCGCCTATGCCGACGTGCGCGATTCCGCCCGGGCCCGCGGCCTGGAGCGGAATCCCCGCGCCCTGGTGCTGCCGGTGTTCATCACCACGGTGGCATTCGCCCGGCAGACCGGCGACGCCCTGGCAGCCCGCGGACTGGGTGACGCCGAGGACCGGGACTAGGACAAGGCCGGGGCCGGGGCCGGGGTTCGCTGAGGAGGCCACTGGGCATGTCCAATGCTGCGGCCCACCCCGGAGCATGCCCTCCCCTGGCCCCGGGCAGCGGACATATCCGCACCATGCCCATCCCCGGCGGCAAAGAATGGGCATGTCCCCCGGGGGCGGCACACTGGGCATGTCCAATGCTGCGGCCCACCCCGGAGCATGCCCTCCCATGGCTCCGGGCAGCGGACATATCCGCACCATGCCCATCCCCGGCGGCAAAGAATGGGCATGTCCCCCGGGGTCGGCACACTGGGCATGTCCAATGCTGCGGCCCACCCCGGAGCATGCCCTCCCATGGCCCCGGGCAGCGGACATATCCGCACCATGCCCATCCCCGGCGGCAAAGAATGGGCATGTCCGCCGGGTCGGCACACTGGGCATGTCCAATGTTGCGGCCCTACTCGAGCGACCGGTACTCGAACAACGCCGCTGTCCCCATCCCGCCGGCGATGCTGATCATGGCTAGCGCCAACGTGCCGTCCGCGGGGTTCGTGCGGGCCTGGGCCAGGAGCCGGGTGACGAGCACCGCGCCGGAGGCCCCGTAGGCATGGCCCAGGGCCAGAGCTCCGCCGTCGAGGTTGGCCCGCAACGGGTCGATGCCCAATTGCCCGAGGCAGGCCAGCGTCTGCGAGGCGAACGCCTCGTTGAACTCGATCAGGCCGAGCTCTCCGGACACGACGCGGGAGTCCCCGAGGAGGCGTTCCGCAGCGGCCGCCGCTCCCATCCCGAGCAGCGATGGGTCCACGCCGGCGGTGTCGGTCCCGAGGACCACGAGTCCGTCGCGTGCTCCGAGTTGCCTCGCCCGGGCCATCGAAGTGATCACGACGGCGGCGGCACCGTCCGCATCAAAGCAGGAGTTCCCGGCCGTTACGGTCCCGCCGGCACGGAACGCGGCGGGGAACCGGGCCAGCACGGCAGGAGTGAGGGACCGGCGCGGCCCGTCGTCGGAGCTCACCGGACCGCCGGCGCCGGGCAGCGCGACGGTCTCCCCGTGGAAGGCGCCGGACTCGGCCGCGGCGATGGCGCGCCGGTGGCTGCGCAACGCGAAATCGTCCTGCCGCCGGCGTGCGATGCCGTAATGATCGGCGACGTTTTCGGCGGCCACGCCCATGTCCGGGTCGCCGTGGCGTTCGGGGGCAAACCGGGAACGGCTAAAGAACTCCGGCACGCCGTCAGGACCAGGCCGGGCCCGGAGCGGCGCGGTGCTGATACTCTCAACGCCGCCGGCGAGGTACACGGCGCCGCCCACGTGCCGGCCGCCGGATGCAACGAGCCGCGACGCCAGCACAATCGCGTCCAGACCGGAACCGCACTGCCGGTCGATGGTCAGCCCGGGAACACTCACCGGCAGCCCGGCCTCGAGGGCGGCAAGCCGGGCAACATTACCGCCGCCACCCACGGCGTTGCCGACCACCACGTCCGCCACCATCTCCGGCGGGACGCCCGCGTCGCCCAACAGGCGGCGCAGGACCGGTGCCAGCAGCTCGTGGGCCTGCAGGGTCTTCAGCGCGCCGTGGGCACGGCAGACCGGAGTCCGCAGGGCTGCAATAATGACGGGCTGGCGGTCCTCCTGCAGCAGGCCGGCGCGGCGCCCGCCAGTGCCACCCCCGACAATGCCACCCCCGCCAGTGCCACCCCCGCCAGCCGCCGGCACGGACACGGCAGCGTGATCCAACGCAAGCGCCGCCGCGGCCTCGGCCTCGGCCGCCCGGTTCTCAGCCAAGGCGCCGGACGCGCGGATCGTGGCGGGCTATCCACTCAAGCAGCAGCGGGCGGCTTAGCTTGCCGCGGTCAGTGAGCGGCAGCTCAGCCAGCAGGTAGTAGTCCAGCGGCCGCTTGTTCCGGGCCAGGCGGCCCTCGATGCCGGTCCTCAGTTGGGTGCCGGTCAGGGCGCCGTGGGAGGGCATCACAGCCGCCACGACGCGCTGGCCACGCAGGTCGTCCGGCTGCCCGGCGGCCACCGCCGCCGCCACGCCGGGCACGGCCGCGAGGGCCAGCTCAACCTCGTGCGGATACACATTGGTTCCGGCGGTGATGATCATGTCCGAACGGCGGCCCAGCAGGTGCAGGACCCCGTCGCGCAGGTAGCCCCGGTCAGCCACGGTGTACCAGCCGTTGAACCCCTGCAGCGCCTCGCCGTCGTCGCCCCACAAATAGCCGTCGCTGACCATGCCGCTGCGGACGCAGACGTTACCGTCCACCCCGTCCGGTACCGGCGCCCCGCCGCCGTCCAGAATCCTGATCTCAACGCCCGGGAACGCCTTGCCGATCCCCGTGCCGATCCCCGCACCTCCTGCGGCCGGGGATTCCCCCGGCCGCAGGCCGGCGCCGGCGACGAAACTGAGCTCCGCGGCACCGTAGTACTCGAAGATCGTGGCGTTGGGGGCCCAACGCCGGGCTGCCGCCAGGGTCCGCGCGTCGAGCTTGGAGCCGGCACAGATGATGCTCCGCAAACCGGAGCCGTCCACGCCGCCGACCAGGCCGCGCTCACTGAGCAGCCGGAGCATGGTGGGTACCAGCACCAGCCTGGTGATGCCGTCGTGGCTGACCGCGGCGTGCGCGTCGCCGACGTCGAACTGCTCGAGGGCGTGGAAGGCGGACCCGGCGTACAGGCACTCGGCGAGGGCATAGAGGTTGAGGCTCGCGGCCAGGGGACCGGGCGCGAGCGTCCGGTCGTCGGGGGTCAGACCGAAGAACTGCACCGACGAATCGAATGACTGCTGCCAGGAGCGCCGTGACCGGCTGAACGCCTTGGGCAGGGCCGTGGTGCCGGAGGTGAGCCCGATCAGGAAGGGTGACTCCGGCACCCCGTCGGCGAGTTCGGTACCGGGTTCAGCACCCGGCTCAGGCGTGAAGCCCGCCCCACCGGCGGAAGCCACCTCCGCGATCCGCGCGGTGAGGCCGTCCAGGAGCTGCTGCGGCCAGGAGGGGTCCAACACGGCGCAACGGCGGCTGCCCGCCACGGCGGCCGCGAACGCGGCCGCAAAGTGGGTGGAGTTGCGTTCGGCCAAGATCGTGACGGCCGGAGCGACCGGCACCAGGACAGCGGCAGCGTCCCGAAGCTCTGCCCAGCCCAGGCGCTTTCCGGCCACGACGACGGCGGTGTCGTCGGGGCGTTCATCGGCCCAGCGCTGGAGTCTGTCGAGAAAAGGCATCGGGCCAACTTTACCGGGGACGGGATACCTTGCGGGCGGCAGGGGATATTGTGACAGCATGAGTTTCAACGACAACGTCGAATTGGACCCGTCGCAGGTGCAGGACCGCCGGGGTTTGGGACGCGGCACGAAGATCGGGGGCGGGATCGGCGGCGGGATCGTCTTGCTGCTGGCGGCCCTGTTCGGCATCAACCCCAGCCTCCTTGAAGGTCTCACTGGGGCCACGCCGGACCAGTCGCAGAGCCAGGGCACAGCGCCGGCGTGCAAGACCGGCGCTGACGCCAACGCGCGCCTCGACTGCCGGATCAACGGCACCGTGAACAGCCTGAACGCGTTCTGGCCGGCGTACCTGGCCAAGTACGGCACGAAGTATCCGCAGCCTGAGACGGTGATCTTCAGCAATTCCACCAACACCGGCTGCGGGGCAGCGACCTCGGAGGTGGGGCCGTTCTACTGCCCCGCGGACCAGACGGCGTATTTCGACCCAGGCTTCTTCCAGGAGCTCGTGGACCGCTTCGGTTCTTCCGGCGGACCGCTGGCGCAGGAGTACGTCGTGGCGCATGAGTTCGGCCACCACATCCAGAAGCTGCTCGGCACAATCGACCGCGCCCGGCAGGATCCCCAGGGTCCCGAGTCCGGCGGGGTGCGGGTGGAACTCCAGGCTGACTGCTACGCGGGCCTCTGGGTGCGCTATGCCACCACCACGAAGGACCCGGGTTCGGGCCAGCCGTTCCTCGCGCCGCTGAAGGACCAGGACCTGCAGGATGCCTTGTCCGCAGCGTCATCGGTGGGCGATGACCGGATCCAGAAGGCCGCCACCGGCCGGGTCTCACCCGAATCCTGGACGCACGGCTCCAGCGCGCAACGGCAGAAGTGGTTCTACCAGGGCTTCAAGACCGGCGACATCAACCAGTGCGACACCTTCAAGGTTGCCACCCCGTAATCCCCTCACCTCATCCGCTGCTCGTTAACTGCCGGTCAGGGGCGCCTAAAGGACCGGTACGGAGCGACCGATGGGAGGACGACGGCGGGCCCGCCTCCGGGAGGTGGGGCCCGCCGTCGTCATTAGGGTTCTTTGGCCGAGCGAAGCGAGGCCAGGGAGGCGGTGGGGACCTAGATGTTGAAGCCGAGGGCGCGCATCTGGTCGCGGCCGTCCTCGGTGATCCGCTCCGGACCCCACGGCGGCATCCACACCCAGTTCAGGCGCCAGTCGTCCACAATGCCGTCCAGGGCGTTGCCGACCTGCTCCTCGATCACGTCGGTGAGCGGGCAGGCGGCCGTGGTGAGCGTCATGTCGATCAGCAGGGCGCCGTCGTCGTCTGAGTACTTGAGTCCGTAGAGCAGGCCCAGGTCAACGATGTTCACCCCCAGTTCCGGGTCGATCACATCCTTGAGTGCCTCTTCGACGTCCTCGAGGCCCGTCCGGGCCGTGTTGATTTCGGTCATGGCGTAGTCCTTACTAGGCCTGTGCTGCGGCGTCGGCGGCAGCGATAGTGGCAGCTCCCGCACCGGTGGCGTAGCGGTCGTAGCCTTCTTCTTCGAGGCGGTCCGCGAGCTCCGGGCCGCCCTCTTCAACAACCTGTCCGTCAACGAACACGTGCACGAATTCCGGCTGGATGTAGCGCAGGATCCGGGTGTAGTGCGTGATGAGCAGGGTGCCCATGTTGCCGTCGGCGTGGGCACGGTTGACGCCCTCGGAGACAACCTTCAGTGCGTCGACGTCCAGGCCGGAGTCGGTCTCGTCGAGGATGGCGAACTTCGGCTTGAAGAGCTCGAGCTGGAGGATCTCCACGCGCTTTTTTTCACCGCCGGAGAAGCCTTCATTGACGTTGCGCTGGGTGAAGTCGGCGTCGATGCGCAGCTGCTGCATGGCGGCCTTGACGTCCTTGGTCCAGGTGCGCAGCTTCGGGGCTTCGCCGTCGATGGCGGTCTTGGCGGTGCGCAGGAAGTTGGTCATGCTCACGCCGGGAACCTCCACCGGGTACTGCATGGCCAGGAACAGGCCGGCGCGGGCGCGCTGGTCAACGGTCATGGCGAGGACATCTTCACCGTCCAGCGTGATGGAGCCGCTCGTGACCTTGTAGCGCGGGTGGCCGGCGATGGTGGAGGCCAGAGTGGACTTCCCGGAACCGTTGGGGCCCATGATGGCGTGGGTCTCGCCGGTCTTGATGGTCAGGCTGACGCCCTTCAGGATTTCCTTGGTGCCCTGCTCGGTGTCAATGCTGACGTGCAGGTCCTTGATCTCAAGAGTAGACATGTGTCTTGTTCTCCTCTGCACCGTGCCTCTCGGCGGCGGTGCGGTTTCTCGACGTTAAGTTTTTGTTGAAGCTGTTGCCGGCCCCGCCGGAGGGAAAACCCTCCAGGGGCTAGCTGAAGTTTGGTGCCTCGGCGCCGTTCAGGATGGTGCTGACGTCAACATAGACGCCGCCGTCCCGGATGGTCACGGCGAAGA
Source organism: Arthrobacter sp. UYEF3 (assembly GCF_040546245.1). Taxonomy (NCBI): domain Bacteria; kingdom Bacillati; phylum Actinomycetota; class Actinomycetes; order Micrococcales; family Micrococcaceae; genus Arthrobacter; species Arthrobacter sp. UYEF3. The sequence goes on along the minus strand of NZ_JBEPNK010000012.1, from coordinate 47,618 downwards.
CTGGTACGGGATCGTAGGCGGGCAGCTGGAGCGGCTGGCCGCTGCGCAGGTCGAATTGGGAGCCGTGGCCCCAGCATTCGATCTTGCAGCCCTCCACCTCGCCCTCGGAGAGCGAGATGTCCGCGTGCGAGCAGGTGTCGCCGATGGCGTGGATCTCGCCCATCGAATCCTTCACGACCGCTACGGGATAGTCGTCGATCAGGATGCGCAGCGCCTGCTTGACCTCGATCTCGCTGGCGCTGCAGACCAGTTCGCCCTTCGGCTGTTCCGTCATATCGTGTCCGTACTGTCTAGTTGTCCGTGGCGGCGAGTTCGCGCTCGACGGCGGCCGTGAGGCGTTCCTCGATGGCGGGCACCTTGATTTGCTGGATGATCTCGTTCAGGAAGCCGCGGACCACCAGACGGCGGGCCACCTTTTCCGGAATGCCGCGGGCCATCAGGTAGAACAGGTGCTCGTCATCGAATCGGCCGGTGGCGCTGGCGTGGCCGGCGCCGGCGATCAGGCCGGTCTCGATTTCGAGGTTGGGTACGGAATCCGCGCGGGCGCCGTCGGTGAGGACCAGGTTGCGGTTGGCCTCGTAAGTGTCGGTGCCTTCTGCTTCCTTACGAATCAGGACGTCACCCACCCAGACGGTGTGCGCGTCGCGGCCCTGCAGGGCACCCTTGTACAGCACGTTGGACTTGCAGTTCGCGACCGCGTGGTCCACGAACAGGCGCTGCTCGAGGTGCTGGCCGGCGTCGGCGAAGTACAGGCCGAACAGTTCCGCTTCGGCACCCGGAGCGGTGAAGCGGGCCGACGGCGTGACGCGCACCAGGTCGCCGCCGAGGCTGACGACGATGTGCTTGAACTTGGCGTCGCGGCCGAGCTTCGCCTGCTGGGAGGAGGCGTGCACGGCGTCGTCGTGCCATTCCTGGAGCGAAATGACGGTGAGCTGTGCGCCGTCCTCGACGAGCATCTCGATATTTTCCGAGACGACGGCCGTGCCCTGGTGGTCGAGCACGATGACGGCCCTGGAGAACTTCTCTGCGACGATCACCAGGTGCTGCGCTGAAGGCCCTGAGCCCTGGCCGGTCAGCACCACGCTGACTTCGCCCTCGGCCTGGACTCCGGCAGGAACCGTGATGACGGTGGCCTCAGTGAAGTTCTCCCAGGCGTTCGCGGAGACCCGGTCCTCGGGAATGGCTGCCGAGCCGATCCGGGCGTCGTCGCGGCCGACGGTTTCGATCCGGACACTGTCCGGGGCGCTGACGGCCACGGACGGCGCGGCACCGCTGAGGACCTCGGCGTGCAGGCCGCGGAGGCGCTTGAGCGGGGTGAACCGCCAGTCCTCCTCCATGCCGGTCAGCGGCTTGAAATCCGCCAGCTTGTAGGAGGTCAGGCGGCCGGCACGCGAGCTGTCCGGGATGCCGACGCCGCCGCCGTGCGAGTGCGCCTTGACGGCGTCGCCGGCCAGCGGGGACTTCGATTCGGCGGAGTTCAGTGGCGAGAGCCTCTCGCCTTCCTCGGTGAAACCGTCGATGAACGGTTGGGATGAGGGCGCGCCGATGCGTGCCTTTTCAGTAGTGATGTCAGTCATTAACCGACCGATCCTTCCATCTGCAGTTCAATCAGTCGGTTCAGCTCAAGGGCGTATTCCATCGGCAGTTCACGGGCGATCGGCTCGATGAAACCGCGGACGATCATCGCCATGGCCTCGTCTTCGCGCATGCCGCGCGACATCAGGTAGAACAGCTGTTCTTCGCTGACACGCGAGACCGTCGCTTCGTGGCCCATGGTCACGTCGTCTTCGCGGATGTCGATGTACGGGTACGTGTCCGAGCGGCTGATGGTGTCCACCAGCAGCGCATCACAGCGGACCGTGTTGGCCGAGTGCTTGGCGCCCTCGCGGACCTGGACCAGGCCGCGGTACGCGGCGCGGCCGCCGCCGCGTGCCACGGACTTGGAGATGATCGAGCTCTTCGTGTTCGGCGCGATGTGGACCATCTTGGAGCCGGTGTCCTGGTGCTGGCCCTCGCCGGCGAACGCGATCGAGAGGGTCTCGCCCTTGGCGCCGTCACCGACGAGGTAGACGGCCGGGTACTTCATGGTGACCTTGGAGCCGATGTTGCCGTCGATCCACTCCATCGTCGCGTTTTCTTCGCAGATGGCCCGCTTGGTGACCAGGTTGTACACGTTGGTGGACCAGTTCTGGATGGTCGTGTAGCGGACCCGGGCGCCCTTCTTCACGATGATCTCCACAACGGCGGAGTGCAGCGAGTCCGAGGTGTAGATCGGCGCGGTGCAGCCTTCGATGTAGTGGACGTAGGAATCCTCGTCCGCAATGATCAGGGTGCGCTCGAACTGGCCCATGTTTTCCGTGTTGATGCGGAAATAGGCCTGCAGCGGGATGTCCACGTGGACACCCTTGGGCACGTACACAAACGAGCCGCCGGACCAGACGGCCGTGTTCAGCGAGGCGAACTTGTTGTCGCCCACCGGGATGATCGTGCCGAAGTACTCCTGGAAGATCTCCGGGTGCTCGCGCAGCGCGGTGTCGGTGTCCAGGAAGATGACGCCCTGCTGTTCCAGGTCCTCGCGGATCTGGTGGTAGACCACCTCGGACTCGTACTGCGCGGCGACGCCGGAGACCAGGCGGCTGCGCTCGGCTTCCGGAATGCCCAGCTTCTCGTACGTGTTCCGGATGTCCTCGGGCAGGTCCTCCCAGGTGGCGGCCTGCTTCTCGGTGGAGCGGACGAAGTACTTGATGTTGTCGAAGTCGATGCCGGAGAGGTCTGCACCCCAGGTGGGCATGGGCTTGCGGTCGAAGTACTTCAGGCCCTTCAGGCGCAGGTCCAGCATCCACTCCGGCTCGTTCTTCTTGGCCGAGATGTCGCGTACAACGTCCTCATTGATACCACGCCGGGCGTTGGCCCCGGCGTCGTTCTTGTCGGCCCAGCCGTACTCATAGGTGCCGATTCCGTGCAGCTCAGGATTCTTTTCCAGAATCTCCGAAATCACAGTGGATTCAGCAACCGTTTTCTCTGATAGTTGGTCCGTCATCACGGCCTTTCTTGCAGATGGTTGGATACTTCGTCCGGGTTGCCCGGGCCTGCGGGGCTGGAAGCCCCGACGGCGGCCGGACGGCCCGTAGGTATGTGGGTGGTGCAGACGTGGCCGCCGCGCGCTAGCGTGGACAGCCTCCGCACGTCGACGCCGACCAGCCGGGAGAACAGCTCGGTCTCCACGTCGCAGAACACCGGGAACTGCGTGGCAAGCTGCTGGATGGGGCAGTGGCCCTGGCAGAGCTGCACGCTGGACAGCGCGGCAGGAAGCGGAGCTTTGGCGTCGATCGACTGTGCCGAGGCGACGAACCCGTCGCGGCTCAGGGCAGCGGAGAGAACTCGGGCGCGCGCGGTGATGTCGGTTCCGGCCAGCTCAATTTCCGGCGCGTAACGGCGTTCCATCTCTGCGAAGCGTTCGACGGCGAACTCCCGAACCGCATCGGCGCCCGCCATTTCGCCGAGCCGCCGGAGGGCGGAACTGGCGATGTCGAGGTAGTCGTTGCCCAGCGTGGATTGCCCCTGTGAGCTGAGGACATAGCGTCTCGCCGGCCGGCCGGCCCCGGCACCGGCACGGGAAGCCCGCTTGACTTCGATCACGCCGTGGCGCGACAGGTGGTCGAGATGGCGGCGGACAGCGGCAGGGGTGAAGCCAAGCATCTCGCCGAGCTCGGCGGCGCTGATGGGCCCGTGTTCCAGCACCGCGCTCAAGACGCGGTCCCGGGTGCGTTCCTCGGCGTCGGCGGCGTTCGCCGAAGGCACGACAACAGGGACTGCCGCGTCCCCGGCAGAATCACCTGACACCGCAGACACGTCAGGCCCGGCGGAAGTAGCTTGGCTTATGGAATACACAACACAATCATGCCGTAATTTACTCCCGCTATCTAGTAAGGCATGGCTTTCCTGGGCCTGGCACCGGAGCGGATCGTCACCTACTACGTCCCGTAGAATGCATTAGTGCGATCTCCCGAATCCCCGGCCCTGACAATCAGCGGGCTCGTCAAGGATGTTGGTCCCGTGCCCAGTCTCGACGGCAGAATGCTGCGTGTGGTCAGCGGCCTGTCCCTCGTTGCCGAACGCGGGCAGGTCACCGCCTTGCTGGGCGCAAACGGTGCCGGCAAAACCACCACAATCGAATGCGCGCAAGGGTTGCAGAAACGCACCTACGGAAGTATCAGCCTGCTGGGGCAGGACCCGGACACTGCCGGGGCGGAGCTGCGGGCCCGCGTCGGCGTGATGCTCCAGGACGGCGGGCTGCCGCCGTCGGCCCGCCCCATCCCTCTGCTCCGGCATATCGCCGGCATGTACCAGGATCCGTGGCCGGTGGACGACCTGGTCCGGCGCCTGGGTATCGACGCGTTCAGCCGCACCAACATCCGGCGCCTGTCCGGGGGCCAGAAGCAGCGGCTTGCCCTCGCCGCGGCACTGGTTGGTCGTCCCGAGGTGCTCTTCCTCGACGAACCGAGCGCCGGCCTGGACCCGCAGTCCCGGCAGCTGGTGTTCGAACTGATCGGCGAATTGCGGGACCGCGGCATGGGCATCATCCTCACGACACACCTGATGGACGACGCCCAGCGGCTCGCCGATTACGTCTACATCATCGATGCGGGCCGGAACGTTGCCGAAGGCACCGTCGCCCAGCTGCTGCGGCACGAGCTGGTGGAAGGCGACGGCGGGCAGCACATCCGGACGCTGCTTTTCGAAGCGGAGCCGGGCCTGGACCTGGCCGGTGTCCTCCCGGACACCGTCGAGGTCCGGGAAACCCGGGCCGGCAGCTACAGCGCCACCGGAGCGCTGACCCCGGCCGATCTCGCCGCCGTCGCCGCCTGGTGGGCGGCCCGCGGCATCATGCCCGCCTCCATGAGCCTGGCGGCACGCAGCCTCGAGGACGTCTTCCTCGACCTCTCCGGAAGGGAGACCCGATGAGCTCCGCCCCCGCCGGCACGCCGCTGGGCAGTGCCCCCGCTCCCCTGCTCAGCCGGATTCTGCTGCAGGGCCGCTATGAAACCACCACCATGCTCCGCAACGGGGAGCAGCTGATCCTCGCGGTCATCCTGCCGTTGCTGGCGCTGGTGGGCCTGACCGTCACGCCGCTGCTGGACGGCCTCGGCCCCAGCCGGGTCAACATCGCGGTACCGGGCATCCTGGCCCTGTCCGCGATGTCCACGGCCTTCACCGGCCAAGGCATCTCCACCGGCTTCGACCGCCGCTACGGGGTGCTGCGCTTCCTCTCCACCACGCCGCTGGGCCGCGCCGGGCTGATCCTGGGCAAGGTGCTCGCCGTCCTCGCGGTGCTGCTGATCCAGGTGCTGGTAGTCACCGCCGTCGCCCTCCCGCTGGGATGGCGGCCCACGCTGGGCGGCCTGCTTCCGGGACTCGTGCTGCTGGTCCTCGGTGCGGCGGCTTTCACCGCCCTCGGCCTGCTTGTGGCCGGGACTGTCCGGCCGGAGGCGACCCTGGCGATCACCAACCTGCTGTGGATCCTGTTCGGCGCTCTCGGCGGCATTGTCATACCGGCCGAGCGGCTCCCGGCCCTCGCCCAGGCGATTGTCCATTTCCTTCCCTCCGGGGCGCTGGGCCAGGCGCTACGGGATGCTTTGCTGTACGGCAGCGTCAATCTTGCCGCCGTGTTTGTCCTGTTGCTCTGGACGGCGATTGCCGGCCTGGCAGCGACCCGTTGGTTTAAGTGGAATTGAGAAAACTGTGAGCACGGTGTCCCGCCCTCCCCGTAACCTGTCCCGGATTGCCGCCCGGCTGCCCGTCACCGTCGACAAGACAATCCGGCGGCTCGCCGTGCTGTCCTTGATCGGCCAGACCGTGCTGGTGGTCACCGGCGGGGCCGTCCGCCTTACCGCCTCCGGCCTGGGCTGCCCCACGTGGCCGCGCTGCACCGACAATTCCCTGGTCAACACGCCGGCAATGGGCATCCACGGCATCATCGAGTTCGGCAACCGGCTTCTGACCTTTGCGCTCGCGGCCGTGGCCGTGATGATGCTGGTGTACCTGTGGAACCTGCGCAAGGAACGCCGCGACCTCTTCCTGCTGGCTGCCGGCCTGCTGGCCAGCATCCCGGCGCAGGCGGTCATTGGCGGTATCACCGTCCTCACCCAGCTGAATCCATGGGTGGTGGGCCTGCACTTCCTGGTCTCGATGGCCCTCGTCGTCCTCGCCACGCTGCTTGTGAACCGGGCCTACGGGCGCGCCGGCACGGCACGGACACGGGAGCTTGCCGCCCTGCCCGGTGCCGCACGACCGGTGATGACCGCCGTCGCCTTCGTAGCCGCCGCGGCCGTCTGCCTGGGCGTCGTAGTGACCGGGGCCGGCCCGCACGCCGGCGACGCGGACGCGCCGCGCAACAACCTGGACTGGGACCTCTTTTCGCACATCCACGCCGTCCCGGCCTACCTTGTCACGGCCGGTGCGCTGTTCGGCGTGTACCTTGTGTTCCGCGGCCGCATCGCGGGCCCGTTCCGCACGGCGGTGTTCATGCTCCTGGGTGTCACCGTGTTGCAGGCCGTCATCGGCTTCACGCAGTACTACAACGGCATCCCCGCGCTCCTCGTGGGTGCGCACATGCTGGGGGCGGCGCTGTTGATGAGCGCGTCCACGAATGCCGCCGACATCGCGCGCAGCAGCCCGCTTAAGTAGCAGGCCGGTCCCGGCGAGGTCCAGGCCCGGCTGTTCGGCTTGGCTGTGTAACCTGACTCTGTAGAGAGGAGAGGCTGCGCCGTGAACGGGTTTGTGGAAAGCATCCTGAACATCAGCCCCGCGCTGGCTTTCACCATTGTGGGCTGCCTGGTGTTCGCCGAAGACGCAGTGTTCATCGGGTTCGTGATCCCGGGCGAGACTGCAGCGGTCCTCGGCGGCGTCGTCTCGAGCCGGGGCGAGGTCCCGCTGTGGGGCATGGTTGCGATCGTTGTCGTGGCCGCGGTGGTCGGCGACACGGTCGGCTACGAGATCGGCAAGCATCTCGGTCCCAGGCTGCTGAATGCCGGGATCATGAAGAAACGCCGCCCGGCTCTGGCGAAGGCTCAGGATTTCCTGCGCCGGCGTGGCGGCTCCGCCGTCTTCCTCGGCCGCTTTGTGGCGTTCTTCCGGGCCGTCATGCCGGCCCTCGCCGGGACTTCCCGGATGCACTATCCGCGCTTCCTGGCGTTCAATGCCGCCGGAGGACTGGTCTGGGGAGTCAGCTTCGTCCTGCTGGGCTACTTTGCCGGAAATTCCTACGAGGCGGTGGCCAAGGTTGCCGGCCGGGACATCACCGCCGTCGTTGTGGTGATCGGCCTGCTGGCCCTGCTCATCTGGCGTATCCGCCATGCCCGGGCCGCCCGCCGGACACCGGCGGCTCCCCAGGACCCCGAGGTCCCCACTGCGCCGTAGGCGGCCTGCGGCTGACGCCCGGCCGCCTGATGCCGGGCCGCCTAGCCGCCCGGCCGCCTAGCGGCCGACGAGGGCGGACCCGACGAACGGGTCGACAGCCAACGCGAGGAAGAGCAGGGTGAGGTAGCTGATCGAGCCGTGGAAAACCTTCATCGCACCCGTGTTGGAGACGTCGCCGCCCTGGGCCCGGTTGTAGAGGGCGTGCGACTCATACAGGAACCAGGCACCCGCACCGACGGCGGTGACGGTGTAGACCCAGCCGGCGCCCCCGACCGGGATCATCAGCAGCGAACAGGCAACCATGGCCCACGCGTACAGCACTACCTGCACCGACACGACCTTGGCGCCCGCGATTGCACCGAGCATCGGCACGTTGGCGTTGCGGTAGTCCTCGCCGTACCGCATGGACAGCGGCCAGTAGTGCGGCGGGGTCCAGAGGAAGATCACCATGAACAGGACGAAGGCGGGCCACTCCACCGTGTTGGTTACGGCCGCCCAGCCGATCAGCACGGGGAAACAACCGGCAGCCCCGCCCCAGACGATGTTTTGCGCCGTGCGGCGCTTGAGGATCATCGTGTAGATCACCACGTAGAAGACAATGGCGCCGAGCCCCAGCCAGGCCGAGAGCGGGTTGGCACCGAACCAGAGGATCACGATCGCGGCGGCGCCGAGGAGCCAGGAGAACACCAGGGCTTCACGCGGCGTGATCTCGCCAGTGACCAGTGGCCGTTTCTCCGTCCGGTGCATGAGCTTGTCGATGTCCCGGTCGAGATAGCAGTTGAACGCGCCGGCACTGCCGGCCGCGAAGGCGCCCCCGACGAGGGTCGCCAGGATCAGGCCGAGGGTCGGGAAGCCGCGCTGGGCGTAGATCATGGTGGGCAGGGTGCTGACCAGCAGGAGTTCGATCACCCGGGGCTTCGTGAGCGCCAGGTAGGCCTTGGCCTTGCGGGCGAATCCGATCCGACCCGGAGCCGGGGAGAAGTTAAGCGGCGTATCTGTAGTGCTCACGGTGGCAGTCACCCTGTTCTGTCTGGCGGTTCTGTCTGGCTGTCCAGTCCGGTCGGTCTTCGCAGTGCGCCCTATGTCCGGGCACGGCATTCGGGGGTCCGTGCGCGGCGCGCAGGCATGTCCCCACTCCCGGTGGTGGCCACCAACCATCCTACCGCGGCGGCGCTGGCGTCTGGGCCCCGCGGACGCCCGCGGAATTCAGCTTGCCAGGACGCTTCCGCCGCGGCTGCGGGCTGCGGTGAATCACCTAAGCCGGAAACCCGTCCAATTCCTGAGATATGCCCCGCCCGGCAGGTGAAATGGGGCTAAGCTGTCTGACAGATCAGCACACGCGCGCGGCCGCCCGATGGCGCTCCCCGCCACGCGCGTGCGCTGAAAGGTAGACCAACGTTTCGATGGTGAATGGCTGGTGCGAGCCGCAGCGGGCATCAAAACGTGTCCCCGGCGGAATGTACTGTGCCATCGGCTGTCAGCACAGAGAGGGGCCCGGTTTTCGTGCCACATTTGGAAGAGCAAGAACTGTCATGGACCACCGCGGACCAGCGCGCCGTAGATACCGTCCGGGTGCTCGCGGCGGATGCCGTGGAGAAGGTCGGTAACGGCCACCCCGGCACTGCGATGAGCCTGGCTCCGGCCGCTTACCTGCTCTTCCAGAAGCTGATGCGGCACGATCCGGCGAACCCGCAGTGGCTGGGACGCGACCGGTTCGTCCTCTCCCCCGGCCATACGTCGCTGACGCTGTACATCCAACTGTTCCTCTCCGGCTACGGCCTGGAGCTAAAGGATCTTGAGGCGTTGCGGACCTGGGGTTCGCTGACTCCGGGCCACCCGGAGTACAAGCACACCGCCGGCGTGGAAATCACCACCGGGCCGCTGGGCCAGGGCCTGGCCTCCGCAGTCGGCTTCGCCTACTCCCAGCGCCGCATGCGCGGACTGTTCGACGCCGACGCTCCGGCCGGCACGAGCCCGTTCGACCACACCGTCTGGGTGATCGCCTCCGACGGCGACCTGCAGGAAGGCGTGACGTCCGAGGCCTCCTCGCTCGCCGGACACCAGGAACTCGGCAATCTCGTGGTGATCTACGACGAGAACCACATCAGCATCGAGGACGACACGAATGTCGCCTTCACCGAGGACGTCCTGGCCCGCTACGCGGCCTACGGCTGGCACACCCACCGGGTCGACTGGACCCGGACCGGTGAATACAAGGAAGACGTCGCCGAACTGCACGCCGCCCTGCTCGCGGCGAAGGCCGAGACGGGCAAGCCCTCCATCATTTCGCTGCGGACCATCATCGGGTGGCCGGCGCCGAAAAAGCAGAACACCGGCAAGATCCACGGCTCGGCCCTGGGCGCCGAGGAAGTCGCGGGCCTGAAGGAAATCCTGGGCTTCGACCCGGAGCGGTCCTTCCAGATCGAGGACGAGGTACTGGCGCACACCCGCCAGGCCCAATCACGCGGCGCGGCGGTACGTGCCGAGTGGCAGGAAGCCTTCGAGGCCTGGCAGTCCGGGAACCCCGAGGCGGCAGCGTTGCTGGAACGCGTCGAGGCCTGCAAGCTCCCGGCCGAGTTCGACGCCGCGCTGCCGGTCTTTGAAGCCGGCAAGGACGTTTCCACCCGCGCCGCGTCCGGCAAGGTCCTGAACGCGATCGGTCCGGCCATGCCCGAACTGTGGGGCGGCTCTGCGGATCTGGCGGAATCGAACAACACCACGATCGAGGGTTCGCCCTCCTTCATCCCGGCCTCCCGGCAGACCGAGGCGTGGAAGGGCAACCCCTACGGCCGGGTGCTGCACTTCGGCATCCGCGAGCACGCCGCTGCGTCGATCGTGAACGGGATCAGCCTGTCCGGGCCCACCCGGGCGTTCTCCGGCACGTTCCTGATTTTCTCCGACTATCAGCGCCCGGCGATCCGTCTCGGTGCGCTGATGGGCGCCCCGTCGCTGTACGTCTGGACGCACGACTCAATCGGCCTCGGTGAAGACGGCCCCACGCACCAGCCGGTCGAGCAGCTCGCCTCGCTCCGCGCCATCCCGGGCCTGGACGTCGTCCGCCCCGGCGACGCGAACGAGGTCGCCGCGGCCTGGAAAACCGTCCTGGAAAACCACCAGAATCCGGCAGGCCTCGTCCTGACCCGGCAGAACATCCCCACTTGGGACCGCGGCGCCGGGGACGCCGACGGCGACACCTTCGGCTCCACCGCCGGCGTCGCGAAGGGCGGCTACGTCCTGGCCGAAGCGTCCGCCGACGGACAGACCGTGGCGGCGCAGGTCATCCTGATCGGCACCGGCTCGGAGGTGCAGCTCGCAGTGGCCGCCCGCGAAACGCTGCAGGCCGAAGGGATCCCCACCCGGGTCGTGTCCATGCCCTGCGTCGAATGGTTCAACAAGCAGGACGCCTCCTACCGCGAGTCCGTTCTCCCCGCCACCGTCAAGGCGCGCGTCTCGGTCGAAGCGGGGCTGGCCCTGGGCTGGAGGGAATTTGTCGGTGATGCCGGGCGCTCCATCAGCCTCGAGCACTTCGGCGCCTCCGCGGACTACAAGCGCCTCTTCCAGGAATTCGGCATTACAGCAGAAGCCGTCGCCGCCGCCGCCAAGGAATCCCTCGCCGGTCTTACGGCCTGATCCCCAACTTCACGCTTTCCGGGCCGCCGCCCCGACCGGCGGCGGCCCCAGACTTCAGGAGGTAACCATGAGCACCACCCCCACCGCCACACCTACGCAGCAACTGTCCGACGCCGGCGTCTCGATCTGGCTCGACGACCTCTCCCGCGGCCGGTTGGATACCGGCACGCTGCGCAAGCTGATCGAAGAGAAAAACGTCGTCGGCGTCACCACCAACCCGAGCATCTTCCACGCGGCCATCACCGGGGGCACCGACTATGACGCCAAGATCAAGGAAAAGGCGGCCGCCGGCGCCAGCGTCGACGAAACGATCTTCGCGATCACCACCACCGACGTCGCCGACGCCTGTGATCTGTTCGCGCCCGTGTACGCCGCCACTAACGGCGTCGACGGCCGCGTCTCGATCGAGGTAGACCCGCGCCTCGCCTGGGACACCGCCGGCACCATCGCCGAAGCCAAGGAACTGTACGGCCAGGTCAACAAGGACAACGTCCTGATCAAGATCCCCGCCACCCTCGAGGGCCTCGAGGCCATCACCGCCACGCTGGCGAGCGGCATCAGCGTCAACGTGACCCTGATCTTCTCGCTGGAACGCTACCGCGCCGTCATCAACGCCTTCCAGAGCGGACTCGAGCAGGCCAAGGAAAACGGCCATGACCTGTCCAGGCTCCACTCCGTGGCGTCCTTCTTCGTCTCCCGCGTGGACACGGAAATCGACAAGCGCCTCGACGCGATCGGTACCGACGAAGCCAGGGCACTCAAGGGCAAGGCAGGCCTCGCCAACGCCCGTCTGGCCTACCAGGTATATGAGGAACTCCTTTCCACCGAGCGCTGGGGCCTGCTCGCCGAGGCCGGCGCGCGCCCGCAGCGCCCGCTCTGGGCCTCCACCGGCGTGAAGGACCCGGCCTACCCGGACACCATGTACGTGACCGGGCTCGTGGCCCGCGGCGTCGTCAACACCATGCCGGAGAAGACCCTGGACGCCACCTCCGACCACGGCGCCGTCACCGGCGACACGGTCACCCGCGGCTACGACGACGCGAACGCGACCCTCAACGCGCTCGACGCCCTCGGCATCTCCTACAACGAAGTCGTCGCCGTGCTCGAGTCCGAAGGCCTCGACAAGTTTGTGGCAAGCTGGAAGGAACTGCTGGCCGACGTCGAGGTCGCCCTCGCCGCTGCACGGAAGGACGCATAGTCCCCCATGACCACTCTCAGCTATGACGCCACGGGCGCTGCCCGCCAGGCCAACGAACAGCACCTGCCCGCCCTGCTGGAGGACCGGGTAGCCACCCGGATCTTCGCCAAGGACCCCACCCTGTGGGGTCCGGACGCCGAAGCCGAGGCCGCGGTCCGGCTCGGCTGGGTGGAGGCGGCAACCGTCTCCCAGCCGCTCGTGGCGGAGATCCTGGCGCTGCGCGACGCGCTGCGTGCCGAGGGCGTCCGCCGGATCGTCCTGTGCGGCATGGGCGGTTCCTCTTTGGCTCCCGAAGTCATCGCCGGAACCGCTGGCGTCGAACTGACAGTGCTGGACAGCACCGACCCTGAACAGGTTGCCGCCGCCCTCGCGGACCGGCTCACCGAAACCGCGGTCGTGGTGTCCTCCAAATCAGGTTCAACCCTGGAAACCGACTCGCAGCGCAGGGCCTTGGAACATGCTTTCACCGAGGCCGGCGTCGAGGCGAAGAGCCGCATCGTCATCGTCACGGACCCGGGCTCCCCGCTGGACAAGTCCGCCCGCGAGGCCGGCTACCGCGCCGTCTTCAACGCCGACCCGAACGTCGGCGGCCGCTACTCCGCGCTCACCGCCTTCGGGCTGGTGCCGTGCGGGCTGGCCGGCGTGGACATCCAAGCCTTCCTGGACGAGGCCGAGGAGACCGCCGAAATCCTCAATGACGACAGCGCGGACAACATCGGCCTCGCCCTCGGGGCGGCGCTGGGGGGCACCAGCCCGTTGCGCAACAAGGTTGTCATCGCCGAGGACGGCTCGGGGATCGCGGGCTTCGCCGACTGGGCCGAGCAGCTCATCGCCGAGTCCACCGGTAAAATCGGCACCGGCGTGCTGCCGGTGGTCGCCGGCCCGGACGCACCGGAGGTCACCGGCGGCGCCGAGGACGTGCTGGTCATCCGGCTCGTGTCCGCCGACGCCGACGTCGAACTAGGCGCCAACGAGGCAGCCATCGCCGGCGGCCTCGCCGCCCAGATGATGACGTGGGAGTTCGCCACCGCCGTCGCAGGCCGGCTGCTGGGGATCAACCCCTTCGACCAGCCCGACGTCGAGGCCGCCAAGACTGCCGCCCGCGGGCTGCTGGACGCACAGCCGGAACCGACGCCGGCCAACTTCACCGACGGAGCCATCGAGGTCCGGGGCGGCGAGTGGCTCGGTGACGCCGGCACGGCGGCCGAGGCCGTCAGTGCGCTGCTCGGCCAGCTCGGCACGGACGGCTACCTGAGCGTCCAGGCGTATTTCGACCGGCTCAGCTACGCACCGCTGGAGAGCATCCGCGACGAACTGGCCGCCGTCAGCGGCCGTCCCGTTACCTTCGGCTGGGGACCCCGGTTCCTGCACTCCACCGGGCAGTTCCACAAGGGTGGCCCGGCCCTCGGCGTCTTTCTGCAGGTCACAGCCGCGTCCGCCACGGACCTGGCCATCCCAGAGCGGCCCTTCACCTTCGGCGAGCTCATTTCGGCCCAGGCCGCGGGCGACGCGCAGGTCCTCGGCGAACACGGCCGGCCGGTACTTCGGCTGCACCTCACGGACCGTGCCGCCGGTGTCCGCCAGTTGCAGCAGCTCGTCTCCTCGCTGGCCGGCATGTCATCTGCTGGCCGCCCCGCGCCCTCCCCCGAAAGCTAAGGCACCAGAGCAACCATGCCACTCTCGCAAAATGGCGGCCGCAAGTCCGCGGGCCGGGGCCACAATCCGCTCCGGGACCCGCGCGACCGGCGGCTGAACCGGATCGCCGGCCCGTCCTCACTGGTGCTTTTCGGCGTCACCGGGGACCTCGCCCGGAAGAAACTCATGCCCGCCGTCTACGACCTCGCCAACCGCGGATTGCTGCCGCCGAGCTTTGCGCTCGTCGGGTTCGCCCGGCGGCAATGGGAAAACGAGGACTTCGCCGCCGAGGTGAAGGAGGCCGTCATGACTTACGCCCGTACCCCCTTTGACGAGACGGTCTGGAAGCAACTGGCCGAGGGCATCCGCTTCGTACAGGGCGAGTTCGACGACGACGAAGCCTTTGAGCGTCTCAGCGAGACAATCGATGAACTCGACGAGCAACGCGGCACCAGAGGCAACCACGCCTTTTACCTGTCGATCCCGCCGAAAGCCTTCGAACTGGTCTGCCGGCAGCTCTCCAAGCATGGGCTCGCGCAGGCTGAGGGTGGCAAGTGGCGGCGCGTCGTCATCGAGAAGCCGTTCGGCCACGACCTCGAGTCCGCCCGGCAGCTCAACGACATCGTGGAATCGGTTTTCCCGCCGGACGCAGTCTTCCGGATCGATCACTACCTCGGCAAGGAAACGGTTCAGAACATCCTGGCCCTGCGCTTCGCCAACCAACTCTTTGAACCCCTCTGGAACGCCAACTACGTGGACCACGTCCAGATCACCATGGCCGAGGACATCGGCACGGGCGGCCGCGCCGGCTACTATGACGGCGTGGGCGCAGCCCGCGACGTCATCCAGAACCACCTGCTGCAGCTACTTGCGCTGACCGCCATGGAAGAGCCGATCTCCTTCAACGCGGACGATCTCCGCGCCGAGAAGGAGAAAGTCCTCGCCGCCGTGCGGCTGCCGGACGACCTGTCTACGCATTCTGCACGCGGACAGTTCACCGGCGGCTGGCAGGGTGGCGAGCAGGTGCTGGGCTACCTGGAGGAAGAGGGCATTCCCGCCGATTCGACCACCGAGACGTTCGCCGCTATCCGGGTGGACATCAACACCCGGCGCTGGAGCGGGGCGCCGTTCTACCTGCGGGCCGGCAAGCGGCTGGGCCGCCGCGTGACAGAAATCGCCGTCGTCTTCAAACGAGCCCCCAACCTGCTCTTCAGCGACCACGGCGAGGATGATTTTGGCCAGAACGCCGTCGTGATCCGGGTGCAGCCGGATGAGGGTGCCACGATCCGTTTTGGCTCCAAAGTCCCCGGCACGCAGATGGAAGTCCGCGACGTCACCATGGACTTCGGCTACGGCCACTCCTTCACCGAGTCGAGCCCGGAAGCCTACGAACGGCTCATCCTGGACGTGCTGCTCGGCGAACCCCCATTGTTCCCGCGGCACCAGGAAGTGGAGCTGTCCTGGAAGATCCTGGACCCCTTCGAGGACTACTGGGCCAGCCTTGACGAGCAGCCCGAGCCGTATGCTCCCGGAAGCTGGGGCCCTGCCTCCGCCGATGAGCTGCTTGCCCGCGACGGACGGACCTGGAGAAGGCCATGATCGTAAACCTCCCCGATACCACAACGTCCAAGGTCTCCAAGAAGATCATGGCCCTCCGCGAACAGGGCGGTGTGATCGCCCTGGGCCGTGTTCTGACCCTGGTGGTGGTGACCAAGTCCGGCCTCGAAGAGGAAGCCATCGATGCCGCCAACGAGGCCAGCCGGGAGCACCCTTGCCGGATCATCGTCCTCGCTGACGCCGGCGCCTCGGCGCCCACCCGGCTGGACGCCCAGATCCGGGTGGGCGGCGACGCCGGCGCCTCCGAGGTCATCCTGCTCCGCGGCTACGGTGAACTCGCCGAGGAAAGCGAGTCCCTTGTGGCCGCGCTGCTCCTCCCGGATGCCCCGATCGTGGCCTGGTGGCCGCACGGCGCGCCGAAGAACGCCTGCCAAACGTCGATCGGCCGGATCGCGCACCGGCGGATCACGGACTCCTCCAATGAGCCGGACCCGCAGGCAGCGTTGGAGAACATCCGCCGGACCTACAAGGCAGGCGACACGGATCTGGCCTGGACGCGGCTGACCCACTGGCGGATCCAGCTGGCGGCGGTCCTGGACCAGGTGGACCCTTCACCGGTCACGGCAGTCGCCGTCGAAGGCGCCTCCGACTCTCCCAGCACGCTGTTGCTCGCGGCCTGGCTTACGCTGGCGCTGGACGCCCCGGTGACCATCGTCGAGGACCCGGCAGGAACCGGGATCCGTCGGGTGCGCCTGACCCGCCCCGGCGGCGACGTTCAGCTGTACCGTCCCGGGCTGACAGTGGCAGAACTAACCCAGCCGGGCCAGCCGGTCCAGCGCATTTCGCTGCCACGCCGCAGCCTCAAGGACTGCCTGGCCGAGGAGCTCCGGCGCCTGGACCCGGACGAAGTGTTCGGCGAAGTGATTACTATTGGACTGCCCCGTACCAACCCAAGGAGTGTCCGTCCCAGTGAGCGCTGAGCCCAGAGTAAGCATCCATCCCGACTCGTCCGTCCTGATGGCCGCAATCGCGGCCCGCCTGATCACGAAGCTCGTGGATCTCCAGGACAAACACGGCGAGGCGACGGTGGTACTCACCGGGGGCACGATGGGGATTGGATCGCTCAAGGCCGTCGCGGAGTCGCCGGCAGCCGCGGCAGTGGACTGGTCCAAGGTGAACTTCTGGTGGGGCGACGAACGCTTTGTCGGCCGGGACGACGCCGACCGCAACGCCCGCCAGGCGCACGCGGCGCTGCTTTCGCAGATCAATGTGGACCCGGCGCGTGTCCACGTGCCCGGCGCGAAGGATGACTTCGACACAGCCGAAGAGGCCGCTGCGGACTATGCCCGTCGGCTCGCCGAGGCGGCCGCGGCCGAACACGCGGCGGATATGTCCGATGACCGGCCGGAGAAGCCCGGCGCCCTGCCGCGGCTGGACATTGTGCTGCTGGGCGTCGGCCCCGATGCGCACGTGGCATCGCTCTTCCCGGAGCAGGCCGGAATCCGGGAGAAGGCTCTGACAGTGGTGGGGGTGCGTAACTCCCCCAAGCCGCCGCCGGAGCGGATTTCCCTCACGCTGCCGACGATCAACACGGCGAACGAGGTGTGGATGGTGGTGGCCGGCGATGACAAGGCCGGCGCCGTGGGCCTGGCCCTCGCCGGAGCCAACCCGGTGCAGGTGCCGGCATCCGGACCGCGCGGGCGTTTGCAGACGCTCTGGCTGATCGATGAGGAAGCGGCCTCACGAGTCCCCGAGCAGCTCGTCCGGAAGAGCCCCACGGGCGCGTAGTCGTTCGAGCGCTCCGGCCAGCACGTCTTCGGCGTCCTGGCTGGAGCGCCGCTCTTTAACGTATTCGAGGTGGCTTTTGAAGCCCTCGGCAGGTTCGTCCTCCAGGGCGAAGCGGGACTCGTCCCGGGTGGCCGTACCACCGCAGCGCCGGCAGTCCCAGGTCCCCGGAATCTGTTCCTCCGGCAGTTTGGCGAACACGAGGGCAGTTTCGTGGCCCTTCGCACACCGAAAGGCGACGCAGATCCGGGGTTGGCCGGCACCGATGCCGTCGAGGGGCTCATGGCGGACCGGGGCTCCGGCGATTGCACCAACCCGGATGCCTCTGAATCCGGAGGCAGAATGCAGCATCGGGAACTCCTTGCGACGTGGCTGGAGGATTTGTTCTTGCCAGCGACAGTGTAGTTCGGAAATTCCCGATGCCGGGAGGGCCTCAAGGCCCCTTATGCAGTTCTACGAATTGACGTATTAGGAGTTGGCACCGGTATTGAACCGCATCAGCAGCCCCAGGGCGATGATCACGACGCCCCAGGTGACACCAAGGACGATCGTGAAACGGTTAAGGTTGCGCTCGGCGACGCCCGAGGAGCTGAGCCCGGAGCTCATGCCGCCGCCGAACATGTCGGACAAACCGCCGCCGCGACCCTTGTGAAGCAGGATGAGGAAGGTCAGCAGGAGGCTGGTAATGCCCAGCAGGACCTGCAGGATGACATGAAGAACGTCCACGACGGCCTTTCAGAAGATGGGGATGGCGGGGGCCAAAGCTGTGTCCGGACTAGTCCGTCAGCAGATGACTCTCGAACCTGACAATGTTAGCAAACTCAGCAGGGTCGAGGCTGGCGCCACCCACCAGCAGTCCGTCCACGTCGCGTTCCCTGAGGATCGAGGCGGCGTTGTTGGCCTTCACCGAACCGCCGTAGAGCAGGCGCGTGTCGGCGGCGACCGAGGCGTCGAAGATCGTGGCCAGCTCGGCGCGGATCGCGGTGCACATTTCCTGGGCATCCTCCGGTCCGGCCACCTCGCCGGTGCCGATGGCCCAGACGGGTTCGTAGGCGACAACGAGCTCGGCAGCCTGCTCGGCGGTAAGGCCTTCGACGCCGGCCCGGAGCTGGGCGAGGGTATGTTCCACATGCGTTCCGGCCTGACGGACCTCTAGGCCTTCGCCGACGCACAGCACGGGGGTAACGCCGTGGCGGAAGGCGGCCTTGGTCTTGGCGTTAAGGACCTCGTCGGACTCGTGGTGGACGGTGCGGCGTTCGCTGTGGCCCACGAGGACGTAGCGGCAGCCGAGCCTGGCGAGGAAATGCCCGGAGATGTCACCCGTGTACGCACCGGAGTCGAACTGTGACAGGTCCTGGCCGCCGTAGACCACGTCCAGCTCGTCACCTTGAACCAGGGTCTGGACGCCGCGGAGATCGGTGAACGGCGGGAACACTGCTACCTCCACCCGGCCGTAGTCGTGCTTGGCGTCCGACAGGGTCCAGGCCAGCTTCTGCAGGAGGGTGATGCCCTGGACGTGGTCCATGTTCATCTTCCAGTTGCCCGCGATGAAGGGCTTGCGGTCGAACTTGCCGTTGGTTGACGTGGTCACGTGATCTCCAAAAAATTCGTAGCAATGAGAGGGCCGGCAGGGTGCGGTCGGACGGAACGGCACCCTGCCGGCGGGGTCATCTAGCGGTCCAGCACACTCAGACCGGGGAGTTCCTTGCCTTCGAGGTATTCCAGGCTGGCGCCGCCGCCGGTGGAAATGTGCCCGAACTGGTCATCGGCGAAGCCCAGGGTCCGCACCGCCGCGGCGGAGTCGCCGCCGCCGACGACCGTGAAAGCGGCCGTCTCGGTGAGGGCCTGGGCGACGGCCCGGGTGCCGGCGGCGAAAGCGGGGAACTCGAAGACGCCCATGGGGCCGTTCCAGAACACCGTTTTGGCGCCCTTGATCCGTTCCGCGAAGGCCGCTGCGGACTTCGGGCCGATGTCCAGGCCAATGCCGGAGCCGCCAAAGCGGCTGGCCTCGATCGCGTCGGCCGCAACCGTCTCGTGCCCGGCGTCCGCGGCGAACTTGCCGGCCACCACCACATCGGTGGGGACAACGAATTCGGTGCCGGCGTCGGTGGCGCGCTTGAGGTAGTCCTGGACCGTCGGGATCTGGTCCTCTTCGAGCAGGCTGCCGCCGACCTTGTGGCCGGCCGCGGCGAGGAAGGTAAACAGCATGCCGCCACCGACCAGGATCGTGTCCGCCTTGCCGATCAGGTTCGCGATCACGGCGAGCTTGTCCGAGACCTTCGAACCGCCCAGGACGACGGCGTAGGGCCGCTGGGTATCGGTGGTCAGCTTGCGCAGCACCTCGACCTCGGTACGGACCAGGTCGCCCTGGTAGGACGGCAGCCGGGTGGCAATGTCGTAGACGCTGGCGTGCCTGCGGTGTACGGCGCCGAAGGCGTCGTCGACGTAGGCGCCGTTGGCGCCGGTCAACGCGACCAGTTCGTCGGCGAGGGCACCGCGTTCGGCATCGTCCTTGGCTGTTTCCCGGGCGTCGAAGCGCACGTTTTCCAGCACCAGGGCTTCGCCATCCTGCAGCGCCGCGGCGGCCGCCTTGGCGGACCCGCCGACGGTGTCTTCGGCCAGGGAGACCTTGAAGGAAGCCAGCTCCGCCAGGCGTGCGACGGCCGGCTTAAGCGAGTACTTCTCCTCCGGGGCACCCTTGGGGCGGCCGAGGTGCGCCGTGACCAGGACGCGGGCGCCGGCGTCCGTGAGCTTCGCCAGTACCGGCAGGGAGGCCTTGATCCGGCCGTCGTCAGTCACTGAAGAGCCGTCGAGCGGCACGTTCAGGTCACTTCTGACCAGAACGTACCGCCCGCGGACACCTTCAGCGATCAGTTCGTCGAGGGTGTGGAATGTCATGGGTCTTACCCTAGCCCAGCTTCGATGCGACGAGTTCCGTGAGGTCGACGAGGCGGTTGGAGTAGCCCCACTCGTTGTCATACCAGGAAACGACCTTGACCTGGTTGCCGATCACCTTGGTCAGGCCGGAGTCGAAGATGGACGACGCCGGGTCCCCGACGATGTCCGAGGAAACGATCGGCTCGTCGGTGTAGGTCAGCAGGCCCTTGAGCGCTTCCGACTCGGACGCGGCCTTGAGTGCGGCGTTGACTTCCTCGACGGTGGTCTCACGCGAGACGGTCACGGTGAGGTCGGTGGCGGAGCCGGTGGGCACCGGGACGCGGATGGCGTAGCCGTCGAGCTTGCCCTTGAGTTCCGGCAGGACCAGGCCGATCGCCTTGGCCGCGCCCGTGGAGGTCGGGATCATGTTGATGGCTGCGGCGCGGGCACGGCGCAGGTCCTTGTGCGGGCCGTCCTGCAGGTTCTGGTCCGCGGTGTAGGCGTGGATGGTGGTCATCAGGCCGCGCTCGATGCCGAAGGCGTCATTGATGACCTTGGCGAGCGGACCGAGGCAGTTGGTGGTGCAGGAAGCGTTGGAGATGATGTGATGCGCGGCGTTGTCGTAAAGGTCGTCGTTGACGCCGATCACGATGGTGATGTCCTCGTCCGAGGCGGGGGCGGAGATCAGCACCTTCTTGGCGCCGGCGTCAATGTGCTTCTGCGCATCGGCGGCCTTGGTGAAGAAGCCGGTGGACTCGATGACGACGTCGACGCCCAGCTCGCCCCAGGGCAGCTTGGCCGGATCGCGCTCTGCGAGGACCTTCACGGTCTTGCCGGCGACGAGGATGTCGCCGTCCCTGACCTCGATGGATTCAGCCAGGCGGCCGTTGACGGAGTCGTACTTGAAAAGGTGGGCGAGGGTTTCCGGGCTGGTCAGGTCGTTGACTGCAACGATCTCAAGGTCAGCGCCCTGGGCGAGGGCGGCGCGGAAGTAGTTGCGGCCAATGCGGCCAAAGCCATTGATACCAATACGTGTCGTCACGTTTTCAGTCTCCTTGGTGCTTTATCAAGCACGACTAGTTGAGCAGGCGTTCAAGCCAACTAACAGATCCCGCACGCCATTGGGCAGAAATGATTACCAGATCGGAGGGCGAGCAGCCACGTTGCTGAAGGCTGACCGCCTTCCGTGATCCATCTTACGTTTAAGTGGACCCGCCCCCGCAAGTGCGGGGGCGGGTCCACACACCGGGCAGGACAGCCCGAACGGTGCGTTTTGCTACAGCGACGTTAAGGCGGCGATCGCCCTTAGAGGGTGATCAGGCCCGTGGCGTTCTTACGGGCGGCATCGAAGCGCTTGGCGACGTCGGCCCAGTTCACGATGTTCCAGAAGGCCTTGACGTAGTCGGCCTTGACGTTGACGTAGTCCAGGTAGAAGGCATGCTCCCACATGTCGAGCATCAGCAGCGGCGTGGTGCCCAGCGCCACGTTGCCCTGCTGGTCGTAGAGCTGCTCGATGACGAGGTTCCCGCCGATCGGCTCGTAGGCCAGGAAGCCCCAGCCGGAGCCCTGCAGGCCCAGCGCGGCAGCGCTGAACTGGGCACGGAAGGCGTCAAAGGACCCGAACGCGTCGTCGATGGCGGCCGCGAGCTCGCCCTCGGGCTTGTCGCCGCCGTCCGGGGAGAGGTTCTTCCAGAACACGGAGTGGTTGATGTGGCCTCCGGTGTGGAACGCAAGGTCCTTGGAAAGCCGGTTGATGTTGGCGAAGTCGCCCTTCTCCCGCGCCTCGGCAAGCTGCTTCAGGGCGTTGTTGGCGCCGGCAACGTAGGCGGCGTGGTGCTTGCTGTGGTGCAGCTCCATGATTCTCGCGGAGATGTGGGGTTCCAGCGCGGCGTAGTCGTAGTCAAGTTCGGGAAGTACGTACTCGGTCACAAAATCCTCCAATATCGTGGACGGTTCGTCCGGTTTGCTAACTCTCGGATGGCGCATCCGGATGCGTGGGCACCCGGAAATCTGTGGATATGGATCCAGGGGGCATAGCCTCCGACCCCGCCCGGGTATTCCCGGCGCTGGATCCGATTCTTGCCCGGAATCCCGGCAGTGGCTACTCGTCCAGCATTTCCGGTGTCACATTAGCCTCAGTCCCGGGGATACCGAGGTCCTCGGCACGCTTGTCGGCCATCGCCAGCAGCCGGCGGATCCGGCCGGCAATGGCGTCCTTGGTCATGACCGGCTCGGCGAGGCGGCCCAGCTCGTCCAGGCTGGCCTGCTTGTGCGCCACCCGCAGCTCACCGGCGTATTTGAGATGGTCCGGAACGTCGTCGCCGAGGATCTCCAACGCCCGGTCGACGCGGGCGCCGGCGGCGACAGCGGCCTGGGCCGAGCGGCGCAGGTTCGCGTCGTCGAAGTTGGCCAGCCGGTTAGCCGTGGCGCGGACCTCCTTGCGCATCCGCCGCTCCTCCCAGACCATCAGCGCGTCGTGCGCGCCCATCCGGGTTAACAGCGCTGCGATGGTGTCACCGTCGCGGATCACGACGCGGTCCACTCCCCTGACCTCACGGGCCTTGGCCTGGATGCCCAGGCGGCGGGCGGCGCCGACGAGGGCAAGGGCGGACTCCGGGCCGGGACAGGTGACCTCCATCGCGGAGGAGCGGCCCGGCTCGGTCAGCGAGCCGTGGGCCAGGAAAGCGCCGCGCCAGACCGCCTCGGCGTCGGCGGCAGAACCGTTCACCACCACCGACGGCAGGCCGCGCACGGGCCGGCCGCGGGCGTCCAGCAGGCCGGTCTGGCGGGCGAGGGCCTCGCCGTCGCGCACCACCCGGACGACGTAGCGGCTGCCGCGGCGCAGCCCGCCGCCGGAGACGACGATAATCTCGCTTTGGTGCCCGTAAACTTCGGCGACGGCGGCACGGAGCCGGCGCGCAGTCGACGCGAGGTCCACCTCGGCCTCGATCACGATCCGGCCGGAAATGATGTGCAGTCCGCCCGCAAATCGGAGGATGGTGGAGACCTCGGCCTTGCGGACCGAGGACTTCCTAATGTCCAGCCGGGAAAGTTCTTCCTTGACCGATGCTGTCAGTGCCATGGCACCTTTCCTACCTGTTCCCGAAAATGTCGTGGTACGCCGTTGCCAGGCGCAGCGGGTCGTGGATCGGCCGGCGGCTCGACGCCCCTACTTTACCCAAGACCACCTCGGCGCCGAGCATCCCGGCAGCCCGCTCGAACTCCGGGAGGTCCGGCACGGACACCGGATCGGCGAGGACGACGTCGACGGTGAAGTCCGGAGCGTACTCCCGGAGTACCCGCAGGTGGTCGGCGGCGGTCATTCCCAGCGTCTCCTTGGTATCCATGGCCAGGTTCATGGTGAGGCAGCGCCGCGCCTCGGTGTTGCATAACGCATTGCGCATTTCCGGCAGCAGCAGGTGCGGCAGAACCGAGGTGTACCACGAGCCGGGGCCCAGGACCACCCAGTCCGCGAGCTCAATCGCGTTCAGCGCCTCGATGCAGGCCGACGCGGATTCGGGCAGCAGCCGGACCGCTTCGAGCGAGCCGGCCACGGCGCATTTGGCTTGTCCGCTGACCGTCTCCAACACCGCGGTGCCGTCGGCGCCGGTCACCCGGGCCTTGCCCTCGATGGTGAGCGGAGTGGTGGACATCGGCAGGACCTGCCCGCGGGCGCCGAGCAGCGCGCCGGCCCACTGCAGCCCGGCCACGGTGTCCCCGAGCAGTTCCCACAGCGTCACGATCAGCAGGTTGCCCATCGCATGCTCATCAAGGGACCCGCCGCGTCCCTTGGCCGGCTTGAAGCGGTGCTGCATGACGTCGCGCCAGGTCCGGCCCCAGTCCGTGTCGTCGCAGAGCGCGGAGAGCGCCATCCGGAGGTCCCCCGGCGGCAGCACTCCGTATTCCTCACGCAGCCGGCCGGATGAGCCACCGTCGTCCGCGACCGTGACGATCGCGGTCAGCTCGGAGGTGAGCAGGCGCAGCGCCGAGAGCGAGGCGGACAGGCCATGCCCGCCGCCTAGGGCCACGACGGAAGGGCCCTTGTCCTGCTGTCCGGCGAACGCCGCGCTGGCGGCCGGCACCAGGGGCAGCGGCCCGGTCAAGAGCGCCATTACTCGCGGCCCAAATCCCGGTGGGTGGTGGTGACCGTAACCCGGGGGTACTGCGCCAGCCGCCGTGACAGTTCAACGGCAACGGCCACCGAACGGTGCTTGCCGCCAGTACAGCCGACGGCGATCGTGGCGTAATGCTTGTTCTCACGCCGGTAGCCGTCCAGCACGGGCTCGAGCGCCAGGACGTAGCGCTCCACGAAGTCGCTGACACCCTCCGCGTCGAGCACGTAGTCGCTGACGTCCTTGTCCAGCCCGGTGTGCGGGCGAAGCTGCGGAACCCAGTGCGGGTTCGGGATGAACCGGGCGTCGGCGACGAAGTTGGCGTCCACCGGCAGCCCGTATTTGAATCCGAAGCTCATAACGTTGAGGCGCAGCGCCACCGGCCCGGTTTCGCTGAACAACTCGGTGATGGCGGTGGCCAGGCCGTGCACATTCAGCGGCGAGGTATCCAGCACGATGTCGGATGATTCGCGCAGCTCATGCAGCAGTTCCCGTTCCGCGGCGATGCCGTCGAGGATGCGTCCGCCGCCCTGCAGCGGGTGCGGGCGCCGCCCCTGTTCGAAGCGGCGCACCAGGACGTCGTCGCTGGCGTCCAGGAACAGCACGCGGAAGGTGACGCCGCTGGCCTCGAGGTTGCGCAGGGCGGTGCGGATGTCGGCGAAGAGGTCCTTGCTGCGGACGTCCATGACGACGGCGAGTTTGGAGATGGAGCCCGGCGCGTGCGAGACGAGTTCCGCGAGGGTGCCCAGCATCTGCGGGGGGAGGTTTTCCACGACATACCAACCATGGTCCTCGAGGGCGTCCGCGGCGGTGCTCCTGCCCGCCCCTGACATCCCGGTCACCACAAGCAGTTCCGCCTCTACCGGTTTGACGGGGGTCAGCCCGTCCGCCGCCATGCCGGATCCCGCCGTTGAGTCTGCCATCAATCGTGCCCCATCTCTGCTGTTTGCTCTGCCGGGAGGCCGCCGCGCGGGGCAGGTGCCTGCCGGCCGCCCGTCGGGCCTCAGCTCCTAACCCTAGCCAAGATTGCCGGCGCTAGCTAAGTTTCAAGGATTTCGCCGGTCGTCATATTGACAGCCGGGGCCACCGGGCCCTCCGCGCCGTCGTCGGCGTTGAAGTGCCGCACGATCGCCCCGGCCAGCGCCGGGCCGATCCCCTTCGCGGCCGTGAGTTCTTCCACGCTGGCGGCCTTGATGCTTTTCACCGAGCCGAACTGGTTGAGCAGGGCCTTGCGTTTGGAGTCGCCGAGGCCGGGGACGCCGTCCAGCGCTGACACTGTCATGGCCTTGCCGCGCTTTTGCCGGTGGAA
The DNA here is from genome assembly GCF_040546245.1 of Arthrobacter sp. UYEF3. NCBI lineage: Bacteria > Bacillati > Actinomycetota > Actinomycetes > Micrococcales > Micrococcaceae > Arthrobacter > Arthrobacter sp. UYEF3. Next base: position 22,096 of record NZ_JBEPNK010000012.1, on the reverse strand, counting down.
CCCGATGGCGAAGCGGTGGGCCTCGTCCCGGATCCGCTGCAGCAGGTAGAGGCCTGCCGAGGCGCGCGGGAGGATGACCGGGAAGTCGCTGTCCGGCAGCCAGACCTCCTCAAGCCGTTTGGCGAGACCGACGACGTAGACGTCCTCGATCCCGAGTTCCGCGAGGGCCCGCGCCGCGGCGTTGACCTGGGGCCCGCCGCCGTCGACGACGACGAGGTTCGGCGGGTAGGCGAACTTCGCCCGGACTGCCGGCGTCGTGGTATCGGAGACGACCGCCTCCGCGGCGGCGTCGAGGGCGGCTTGATGCGCCGGTTTCGCTGCGGCCGCCGCCAGCGCTGCCTGGTCGTCGAGGTAGTGCCGGAAGCGGCGCGTGAGCACGTCATGCATGGCCGCCGTGTCGTCCCGTGCCGCGGCTCCCGTGACCGAGAATTTCCGGTAGTCGGATTTTCTGGGGAGGCCGTCCTCGACCACCACCATGGAGCCGACCACGTTGGTGCCCTGCACGTGCGAGATGTCGAAGCATTCGATCCGCAGCAGCGCAACGGGCAGGTCCAGGGCTTCCTGCAGTTCCTGGAGCGCCTGGGACCGCATGGTCAGGTCGCCGGCGCGGCGGGACTTGTGTAGCTGGAGCGCGTGTTCCGCGTTGTCACGCACTGTACTGAGCAGGGCGGCCTTGTCGCCGCGTTGCGGCACCCGGATGTCCACCCGGGCTCCGCGCAGGCCGCTGAGCCACTGGGCCAGCTCTGCGGCGTTGCTGGGCTCGGCCGGGACCAGCACCTCCCGCGGCATCCGTCCCTGGATTTCGCCCTCCTCACCGTAGACCTGTTGGAGCAGGTGCTCGACGAGGTCCGGGGTGGTGAAATCCTCCACCTTTTCCACCACCCAGCCGCGCTGTCCGCGGATCCGACCGCCCCGGACGTGGAAGACCTGGACCGCGGCCTCCAGTTCGTCCTCGTGCAGCGCGAACACATCGGCGTCGGTGTCCTCGGCGAGGACCACGGCGTTGCGTTCAAAGACCTTCTTCAGCGCGACGATGTCGTCGCGGACCCGGGCCGCGCGTTCGTAGTCGAGCTCGGCCACGGCGGCGGCCATATCCTTCTCCAGCCGGGAGACGAAGCGCTTGGCCTCGCCGCCCATAAAAGCGCAAAAGTCTTCCGCCAGGGCACGGTGGTCTTCGGCTGAGATGCGGCCCACGCAGGGCGCGGCGCACTTGTCGATGTAGCCGAGCAGGCAGGGCCGTCCGCTGGCTTCGGCGCGTTTCAGCACACCGGCGCTGCAGCTGCGGACCGGAAAGACCCGCAGCAGGGTGTCCATGGTGTCGCGGATGGCGCCGGCGGTGTAGGGGCCGAAATAGCGGGTGCCTTTGCGGCGCTCGCCACGCAGGACCTGCACCCGGGGGTACTTCTCCCCCATCGTGACGGCCAGGTAGGGGTAGCTCTTGTCGTCGCGGAACATGACGTTGAACCGCGGCTTGAATTCCTTGATCCAGGTGTACTCGAGCTGCAGCGATTCCAGTTCGCTGCCGACCACCGTCCATTCCACGCTGCTGGCTGTGTGGACCATCGCGTGGGTCTTCGGCATCAGTCCGGCGGGGTTGGCGAAGTAGGAATTCAGCCGGGAGCGGAGGTTTTTGGCCTTGCCGACGTATATGACCCGGCCGTGCGGGTCGCGGAACCGGTACACGCCCGGGTTGGTAGGGATTTCCCCCGTCCGGGGCCGGTAACTAGCTGGATTTGCCACTAGTCCATTCTACTGAGCCGACGGCGCCGTCCCGACCCGGGCCGTCCCCTGTGGCGCGGTGTGGCAGTCGCGCCTTGGCGCCGCCGGCCTAAGCCGCCAGGGTGAATGAACTAGTCGACGCTCTTGCTCTGGTTGTAGGTGGTGGCCCGCTGCTGCCCGCTCAGCTCCGCGATGGCGTCCATGATGCGGTCCGTGACCTGGCGCCGCGCCGGCAGGGAGTGGTCCGGCCCGGTCTTGTCGAAATAGAGCGGCTCGCCCACCTTCATGATGAAGTGCTGTGGTTTGACCTTGTTTGTGTCAGCCGGCTGCAGGTTTTCGGTACCGATCAGGCCTACCGGGACCACCGGGGCGCCGGTCGTGAGGGCCAGCCAGCCGACACCGGTGCGGCCGCGGTAAAGGATGCCGTCGCGGGAACGGGTGCCTTCCGGGTAGATCCCCACGCCCTTGCCGGCGTCGAGGATGTCCAGCAGGGTCTTGAGCGCCTGCACACTGGCGGCCTGTTCGCCGCGTTCGACCGGGATGGAGCCGACGGCCTCGAAGAACGACTTCATCAGCCGGCCTTTGGCACCGCCTGTGGTGAAGTATTCGGCCTTGGCGAAAAATGCGACCGGGCGCGGCATGAGGGCCTGCACGATCACGCTGTCAAGGAAGGACAGGTGGTTCGGTGCCACGATGAAGGGTCCATCGGCTGGCACGTTCTCCAGGCCTATCACGGTGGGACGGCAGGTCGAGGAGATAAGCCCGCGGGTTGACCAGCGGATCACGTCAAACATTGCCAAGGGCGGGCACCTCATTCAGCTGCGGGGCGACGGCGGTCAGGGCGCGGGCCCGCACGGATCCGCCCTGACTATAGTTTCGTTGCGGTCGGCAGCGGGCCGCTTGGCAGCGGCTCGTGCAACATCCGGGCGTATGGGTCACCGGAGTAGTTTCTCACGGCGGCAGGGAAGCCGGACAATCGCATTCCAGCGAGGGAATATGCCCGGCTTCCCTAGTCGCGCAGGGACCGGGTCAGCCGAGGATCTCGGCGAGGAACGTCGCCGTATGGCTTTCTTTGGACTTGGCCACCTGCTCCGGGGTGCCGGAGGCGACGATCCGGCCACCGCCGGAACCACCGTCGGGGCCCAGATCCACGATCCAGTCCGCACTCTTGATCACGTCGAGGTTGTGCTCGATGGTTATCACGGTGTTGCCCTTTTCGACCAGGCCCTGCAGGACCAGCAGCAGCTTGCGGATGTCCTCAAAGTGCAGCCCGGTGGTGGGTTCGTCGAGGACATAGACGTTGCGGCCGTTAGACCTTTTCTGCAGCTCAGCCGCCAGTTTCACGCGCTGCGCCTCGCCGCCCGAGAGCGTCGTGGCCGGCTGGCCCAGCCGCACGTAGCCCAGGCCGACGTCTACGAGGGTCCTCAGGTGCCGGGCGATCGGCGAGAACGCCGCGAAGAACTCCGCGCCCTCTTCGATGGGCATGTTCAGGACATCCGCAATGGTCTTGCCCTTGTAGTGCACCTCCAGCGTTTCCCGGTTGTAGCGCGCACCGTGGCACACTTCGCAGGGCACGTAGACGTCCGGCAGGAAGTTCATCTCGATCTTCAACGTGCCGTCTCCCGAGCAGGCCTCGCAACGGCCGCCTTTGACGTTGAAGGAGAACCGGCCCGGCTGGTAGCCGCGGACCTTCGCTTCGGTGGTCTCGGCGAAGAGCTTCCGGATGTGGTCGAAGACACCCGTATAGGTGGCCGGGTTGGAGCGCGGGGTGCGGCCGATCGGGCTCTGGTCGACGTGCACCACCTTGTCCAGGTGTTCGAGGCCGTGGACGGCCTTGTGCCGGCCGGCGACCTGTTTGGCGCCGTTGAGCTTGGTGGCGAGCACCTTGTAGAGGATCTCGTTGACCAGGGTTGACTTGCCGGAGCCGCTGACGCCGGTGACAGCGGTGAACAATCCGAGCGGGAAGGCGGCGTCGACATTGACCAGGTTGTTTTCCCTGGCGCCGACGACTTTCAGCTCACGCTTCTTGTCGTACTTGCGGCGCTTCTTCGGCACCTCGATGAACTTCCGGCCGGAGAGGTAGTCGCCGGTCAGGGACTCGGTGTTCTTCAGCAGGTCCTCGTAGGACCCGGAGTGCACCACCGTGCCGCCGTGCTCGCCGGCGCCGGGCCCGACATCCACCACCCAGTCCGCTTCCTGGATGGTGTCTTCGTCGTGCTCCACCACGATCAGGGTGTTGCCGAGGTCCCGGAGCCGGGTGAGGGTTTCGATCAGGCGCCGATTGTCGCGCTGGTGCAGGCCAATGGACGGTTCATCGAGTACGTACAGCACGCCCACGAGGCCGGAACCGATCTGGGTGGCCAGGCGGATGCGCTGGGCCTCGCCGCCGGACAGCGTGCCGGACGGCCGCTCCAGGTTCAGGTACTCGAGGCCGACGTCGAGGAGGAATGTCAGCCGGGCCTGGATTTCAATCAGGACCTGGTGGGCAATTTGCGCCTCGCGGCCGGTCAGGACCAGGGTTTCCAGGAAGTTCGCGCATTCGCGCATCGGCAGCGCGGCGACCTCGGCGATGGACTTTCCGTTGATCAGGACGGACAGCGACGCCGGGTTCAGGCGGGCCCCGTTACAGGCCGGGCACGGAACCTGCCGCATGTACTCCTCATAGCGGTCCCGGGCGGAGTCCGATTCCGTTTCGGTGTGCTTGCGGTGCACGTACTGGACCACGCCCTCGAAGCCGGTGCTGTACTTGCGTTCCCGGCCGAAGCGGTTCCGGTACTGCACGACCACCTTGTGGTCCTTGCCGTGCAGCACCGTCTGCCGCGCCTCCGCGGACAGCTTCTGCCACGGCGTGGTCATCGAGAAGTCCAGCTCCTTGGCCAGGCCGGCGAGGAGCCGGTTCCAGTATTCGGTGGTGGCGGTGCCAAGGGACCACGGCGCGATCGCGCCTTCGGCGAGGGAGAGCTCCGGGTTGGGGATCAGGAGTTCCTCGTCGACCTCGAGCCTGGTGCCGATGCCGCTGCAGGCGGCGCAGGCGCCGAACGGGTTGTTGAAGGAGAACGAGCGGGGCTCAATCTCGTCGATGGCGAGGGGGTGCTCATTGGGGCAGGCGAGGTGTTCGGAGAAGGCCCGGACCCGTTCCGGATCGTCCGCGTCGAGGTCGACGAATTCTGCCAGCACCCGTCCCTCGGCCAGGCCGAGGGCGGTTTCAACCGAGTCGGTGAGGCGCTGACTGATGCCTTCCTTGACGACCAGCCGGTCCACCACCACTTCAATGGTGTGCTTGAACTGTTTGCCGAGCTTGGGCGGATCGTTGAGCTGGATCAGCTTGTCGTCCACCCGGGCCCGGGAGTAGCCCTTCGCCGTGAGCTCCTTGAAGAGTTCGACAAACTCACCCTTGCGGCCGCGGACCACCGGTGCGAGGACCTGGAAGCGGGTGCCTTCCGGCAGTTCCAGCAGCTGGTCGACGATTTGCTGGGGTGTCTGCTTGGTGACCGGCTCGCCGCAGACGGGGCAGTGCGGGCGTCCCACCCGGGCCCAGAGCAGGCGCATGTAGTCGTAGATTTCGGTGATGGTGCCCACCGTGGAGCGCGGGTTCTTGCTCGTGGACTTCTGGTCGATCGACACCGCGGGCGAGAGCCCTTCGATGAAATCGACGTCGGGCTTGTCCACCTGGCCCAGGAACTGGCGGGCGTAGGCGGAGAGCGACTCCACGTAGCGGCGTTGCCCTTCGGCGAAGATGGTGTCGAAGGCGAGCGAAGACTTGCCGGAGCCGGAGAGGCCGGTGAAGACGATCATCGAGTCGCGGGGCAGGTCGAGGTCCACGTTGCGCAGGTTGTGTTCGCGCGCGCCCTTGACGACCAGGCGGGACATGTCGGGACGGACCAGTTCGGCCCCCGACAGTACGCCGCCCGACGGCTTGGGGTTGGCCGCTTTTTCGGACTTTACCGGTATGGCGGCGGCTTTGGCATCGACGGCGGGTTCTTCAGCTACGGCTTTAGGCACGCCTCCAATGCTAATCGAAAACTTCTTCGAATATCTATTCCGCGGTCCTAGTGCCCCAGCGGGTGTGCTAGCGGCGGGAGTGCTAGTGGCGGTCGTACGCTGCGGCCAGCAGTTGAACTGCCTCGGCGAAGCTGGCGCCTCGGGCTTTTGCCGCTGCAGCGAATTCCGCGGCGGCGGCGGTGAGTGAGCCCCAGGCTTCGTCCCGCGCACACACGACGGTGCCGTTCCTGCCCCGGGTCGCGACGACGCCGGCGGCCTCGAGTTCCTTGTAGGCGCGCGCCACGGTGTGCGGCGCCACGCCCAACTCGGCCGCAAGGTTCCGGACGGCGGGAAGCCGGGTCCCCGCCGCCAGCGTTCCGGCGTCGGCCCGCTCGATAATGTTCAGCCGGAGCTGTTCGAACAGGGGCACCGAGCTGGCGGCATTGGGCTTCCAGCTGCCGGGAAAAGTCGCCGCCCCGGTCTCCGCCGGGCTCACAGTTCCGGCTCCAGGGCGGCCTCACCCTGTTCGCGGCCGGCGAACTGGGCCCGGTAGAGCCCGGTGTAAATCCCGTCTCCCGCCATAAGTTCGTGGTGCTTGCCTTGTTCAACAATCCGTCCGTGATCCATGACCAGAATTAGATCAGCGTCCCGCACCGTGGACAAGCGGTGGGCGATCACCAGACTGGTCCTGCCCTGCCGCAGCCTTGCCATGGCCTGCCGGATCTGTATTTCCGTGCGGCTGTCCACCGAGCTGGTGGCCTCGTCGAGGATCAGGACGCTGCGGCCGGCCAGGTGCGCACGGGCGATCGAGATGAGCTGGCGCTGCCCGCGGCTGAGCGAGTCGCCGTCGTTGCCGAGCACGGTGGCGTAGCCCGCCGGGAGCGCGCGGACGAACTGGTCCACGTGGCTTGCCTGCGCCGCCGCTGTGATGTCGGCGTCGCTGGCGCCGGGCCGGCCGTATTCGATGTTGTCCCGGATGCTGCCGGCGAACAGCCACGAGTCCTGGAGCACCGTGCCGAAGCGTGCCCGCAGTTCGTTGCGCGGGAGTTCGGCGATGTCCACGCCGTCCACGGTGATCCGTCCGGAGTCCAGTTCGTAGAAGCGCATCAGGAGGTTCACCACCGTGGTCTTGCCGGCACCGGTGTGACCCACTATCGCCACGGTCTGGCCCGCGTCCACGGAGAAGGAGAGATCCTGCACCACGGGCACATCGGGGCCGTAGCTAAAGGTGGCGCCTTCGAACCTGATACGGCCCGCGGGGGTCCGGTCCAAACGGAGTGCGGGCCGGTCCGGAGCGTCCGCGAGGATTTCCGGTGCGTCCAGGAGCTCGAAAATCCGCTCGGCGGAGGCCACACACGACTGCATCAGGGTGAGCATGCCGCCGATCTGGCCCATCGGCTGACTAAAGAGCCGGCTGAACTGGATGAAGGCCTGGATGCCGCCGATCGTCATGCTGCCGGCGGCGACCTGCAGCGCCCCGATCACGGCGACCGCGATGTAGTTGAGATTGGAGACGAATATCATCAGGGGCTGCACGACGCCGGAGACGTACTGCGCCCTGGCCGCCGCCCGGAAAAGCCGGCCGTTGCTCTCGCCAAAGGTGGCCGTTGCCGCGTGCTGCCGGCCGAACGCCTTGACCACCTCGTGCCCGGTGAAGAATTCCTCCAAGTGCGCCTGAAGTTCGCCGGTGCTGCGCCATTGCTCGCTGAAGTGCGCCTGCGACTTCCCCGCCACCAGGACGGTCACCACGGCGGAGACCGGGACCGAGACCAGCGCGATCAGAGCCAACAGTGGTGACAACCAGACCATCATGGCCAGCGCGCCGGAGAGCATCAGCACCGACATGATCAGCTGGTTGAGCAACTGGTTGAGGGCCTGCGAGACGTTGTCGACGTCGTTCGTGGCGCGGCTCAGAACGTCGCCGCGGTGCTGGTCGTCGAAATGGCCCGAGGGCAGCCGGTGCAGTTTTTCTTCCACGGAGGCGCGGAGGCCGTAGCTGAGCCTTTGCACGGCGGTGGCGGTCAAGGCCGCCTGGATCCAGTTGAACAGCGTGGCACCAAGGTACATCAGCGCCACCGAGAGCAGCAGGCGGCCGAGTTTCTGCTCGTTAAAGGCCCCGCCCACCACGCTGTCCACCACGACGTCGGTGGCGTCGCCGAGGTACTTGGGCGCCGCCACGTTCAGCGCGGCGAAACCGCAGGTCGCGGCGATCACGCCGACCATGCGAAGCCGCAGCGGCCGCATCAGCCCCAGCAGCCGCCCGGCCGCCCGCCATTTGGCCGCCGCGCCCGGGGACGTGAACTTGGCGCTCACGGGGTTTCCGCCAGGAGAAGCTGCGAGGCGGCGATCTCCCGGTAGGTACGCGACGATGACATGAGCTCCTGGTGCGTGCCCTGTGCCGCCACGCGGCCGTCCTGCAGAACGAGAATCAATGCCGCATCCGCAATGGTGGACACGCGTTCGGCAACGACCAGCACGGTCGCCGCCCGCAGCAGCGGCTCCAAAGCCGCACGCAGGCGGTAGTCGGTGCCGTGGTCGAGGCCGGAGGAACTGTCGTCGAAGACGTAAACCGGGGCGGACCGGAGCAGCGCCCGTGCGATGCAAAGGCGCTGGCGCTGGCCGCCGGAAAAGTTGGTGCCGCCCTGGCTGACCGGCGCGTCGAGCCCGCCCGGAAGGCTCCGGACAAAGCCGCCGGCCTGCGCGGCGTCCAGGGCCGCCCACAATTCGGTGTCGCCTGCGGCTGGCCTGCCCAGCCGCAGGTTCTCCGCCACGGTCCCGGAAAAGAGATACGAGTGCTGCGGCACCAGTGCCATCAGCCCGCGAAGTGACGCGAGCGGCAGGGTCCGGATGTCGCGGCCGCCGATGCTGATGCTCCCCTCCGTGGGGTCGAGGAAGCGCGGCAGCAAGTTCAGCAGCGTGGTTTTGCCGCTCCCCGTGGCGCCGATGATCGCCGTCGTCGTCCCCGGTGCGGCGGTGAACGTGACCCCGGCAAGTACGGGCGCCTCGGCACCGGGGTACGCGAAGGCCACGTTGCGGAACTCCACGGTTCCGTCTGCAGGCGCGCCCGGCGCAGGCCCGCCCGGCGCAGACCATCCGGTGGACGGCTCCGTATCGAGGACGGCCCGGATCCGTTCGGCGCAGGCTGCCGCGCGCGGAGCCGTCGTGAAGACGTACATCGCCATCATGATGGCGATCAGGATCTGCAGGATGTACGCAATGAACGCGGTGAGCGCGCCGAGACGCATCTCTCCGGAGTGGATCCGGTGGCCGCCGAACCAGACGACCGCGACGGACGCAAGGTTCACGACCACCATGATCATCGGATTCATGCCGGCCACCAGGAGCGCCGAGTCCAGATTGTTCCTCGTGAGCTCCCGGTTGGCGGCGTCGAAGCGGCGGATCTCGTGGTCCTGCCGGACGAAGCCACGGATGACGTTGGCGCCGATGATCTGCTCCCGGAGCACCCGGCTGATCCGGTCGATCAGTTCCTGGCCCTGCCGGTAGAGCGGAATCAGCCGGCGCACGATCAGCAACATGAGGCCGGCGAGTATGGGAATGACCGCAACCACAATCCCGGACAGCGCCACGTCCTGGTGCACCGCGAGGGCGATGCCGCCGATGAAGCTCGCGGGCGCCGCGACGAGCATGGTAAAAACCAGGACGGTGAGGCTCTGGATCTGCGTGACGTCGTTGGTTGCCCGGGTGACGAGACTGGGCGCCCCGAATACACCGATTTCCTGAGAGGAGAAGGTCTGGACCTTGGCGAACAGTTCCTCGCGGAGGTCCCGGCCCGCGCGCATGGCCACGACGGCGCCGAGGTAGCCGGCGGCGATGGCAGAACCGACCTGAAGGGCGGCGACCCCTGCCATCCAGCCGCCCAGTCGCTCGATCAGGGGCGTGTTCCCGGCAACGATGCCGTCGTCGATGATGGCGGCGTTGAGGGTGGGGAGCAGCAGATTCGCCGTGGTCTGCACGAGCTGCAGGCAGACGATGGCCAGGACGGTCATCCTGTGGGCCGCCAGCAGCCGCCGCATCAGGCTAAATAGCACCGAACCTCCATGACTAAGACAGGGCCCGGATCCGCACCAAAGGGCGGCCGCCCCCGGACCGCCCTGTCAGTGTAAGCCCCATCACACGCCGAGTGCTGTCACGCAGCGTGTCACATTCGTCAACGGCGGCTGCCCCGGCTGGAATCCCGCGCCTTTCCGGAGGTGCCGGCGACGCGGGAGCGCTGCATTCTCAGCCCCGCTTGCGGGCCACGGCGAAGATGCGCCGGAACGGGAAGAGCGTTCCGTGGCGGCCCGGCGGATAAGCCTTGTTGAGCAGCCGCGCGTAGTCAGCCCCGAAGCGGCGGGCCTCCCCGGGAGGGAGCGCGGCCAGCACCGGGCGGAGTCCGGCGCCGCTTGCCCACTCGAGGACCGGGTCGGTTCCCGGCAGGAGCTGGAGATAGGTGGTTTCCCAGGCATCGGCGTCGCAGCCGGAGTCGAGCATCAGCTCCAAATATTTCGCGGGCTCGGCCACCGCATCATCGTGGCGCAGCACACCGGCCAGGCGGCCGGACCATTCGTCCGATTCGGCCAGAGTACGCATGAGCGCGTGGGAGGGCGCATTGAAGTTGCCGGGTACCTGGAGGGCGAACCACGTGCCCGGGCCGAGCGCCTCCAGCCAGCGGGGCAGCAGTTCCACGTGGCCGGGAACCCACTGCAGGGCGGCGTTCGTGACGACCACGTCGGTATCCGGCGCGGGCATCCACGTGGCGATGTCCGCCGGGCCGAAGGAGAGGTTCGCTGCCGCGGCGGCGAGGGAGCCGGCCTTTGCGAGCATGTCCGGGGAGGAGTCCAGCCCCTCCACGGCGGCTTCCGGCCAGCGGGTCGCAAGGGTGGCGGTCAGGTTCCCCGGTCCGCAGCCGAGGTCGATGACACGCCGGGGGCTATCAGCGAGGATGCGGGCGGTCAGGTCGAAGAACGGCCTGTCCCGGTAGTCCCCGAACTCCCGGTACTTCGCTGGATCCCACTTCACGCTGTCCCTCCGCTCACGGCGCGCACTGACAGCGAAAGCCTAACCCTGCGGCGGGAACCGGCGGGGTCGGGCTTCCAGGTGCCCTGAAAGGAGCGGGGTTGGGTCCAGCGGCCCGGATCAGCGCTCTTCGTCGACGGCTGTCGTCTCCGGCCCGGGACGAGCCGGAACGGCGATCCTGTCCGCGATCCAACCGCCACGTGCGGCAATCGGCGCGCGAACGGCGGCGTAGGTTGCGCCGTCGGGCAGGTGTTCGGCAAGACCGATGATCCCGTGTTCGTTGGATCCGCGGCCGTGCAGCAACACCACGGGTGGCGCCGCCCGGTCGGCCGAGCCTGCGATCGCGACCACGGGTGCAGGATGGGAGGCAACCATTTAGTTGGTGACCTTCAGGCCGGTGTCCCAGTTGAAGTCGGCGACCCGGGGTTGGCCTGAAGCGTCATCAGGACGAAGTGGAAGCCCTCGAGCTCCCGCGCGCGCTTGAGCGGTCCAACCACCAAGGGGCGCAGGCCCGCGGCCTTGACGAAGCCGCTGACGGCCGCGTTGGCCTCGGCGTCATCACCTGCGATGAAGACATCCAGCGGCTGGCTGCCGGACTCCCCGGCCACGAGGGTCCCCGAGAACGTTGTATTGAAGGCCTTGACCACGTTGGCGCCGGCGGGGACAAGCCGGGCGATTTCCTCGGCGGCGGAGGTGTCCGGGCCGGCCGGCGGCCAGTGCTGTTCTGCTGGGCTGCGAGTCATTACTTGAAGCTACAACCGCCAGACACCCAACTCGTTGAAGCGTCAACCACCGACTGTTCCTTGGCCCGGACCCCGACACCGGCCGCACCGTGGCCCACTAAGCTGGGAGGCAATGAAACTCGTTGACCAGCTCCCCGCCCCGGCCGCCCGAGTCCCCGGCAGGACCGGCCTCGATCCGGATGAGCTTTACACCCGGTTCGTGGAATGGACGGAGGGCCGCGGCCTGGCCCTCTATGCCGCCCAGGACGAGGCCGTCATGGAGCTCGCCGCAGGCGCCAACGTGATCCTCGCGACCCCCACCGGCTCCGGTAAGTCCCTCGTGGCTATCGCCGCGCACTTCCAGGCGATGGCCCGCGGCCAGCGCAGCTACTACACCGCGCCAATCAAGGCCCTCGTCTCGGAGAAGTTCTTCGCCCTGTGCGAAATCTTCGGGGCGGAGAACGTCGGCATGATCACCGGTGATTCCGGCGTCAACCAGGACGCACCCATCATCTGCTGCACCGCGGAGATCCTGGCGAACATCGCCCTGCGCGAAGGCTCCGCCGCCGAACTCGGTGCGGTGATCATGGACGAGTTCCACTTCTACTCCGACCCGCAGCGCGGCTGGGCGTGGCAGGTGCCGCTGCTGGAGCTGCCGCAGGCCCAGTTCCTGCTGATGTCCGCCACCCTGGGCGACGTGAGCCGCTTCGAGGGGGGCCTCAGTGAACTGACCGGACGCCCGACGACGACCGTCAGCTCCGCCGAACGGCCCATTCCGCTGCACTTCTATTACCAGCAGACCCCGGTGCACGAAACACTCGAGGAGCTGCTCTCCACCAAACAGGTTCCCGTCTACGTGGTGCACTTCAGCCAGCTCGAGGCAATCGACCGGGCCCAGAACCTGATGAGCATCAACGTCTGCACCCGCGAGGAGAAGGACAAAATCGCCGAGCTGATCGCCGGCTTCCGCTTCGCCGCCGGCTTCGGCAAGACCCTGAACCGGCTGGTCCGGCACGGCATCGGCGTGCACCACGCCGGGATGCTGCCCAAGTACCGCCGGCTCGTCGAGCAACTCGCCCAGGCTGGCCTGCTGAAGGTCATCTGCGGTACCGACACCCTGGGGGTGGGCATTAACGTCCCCATCCGCACCGTGCTGCTGACAGCGCTCAGCAAGTACGACGGCGTCCGCACCCGCCTGCTGAACTCGCGCGAGTTCCACCAGATCGCCGGCCGCGCCGGCCGGGCCGGCTACGACACTGCCGGGACGGTGGTGGTCCAGGCACCCGAGCATGTGATCGAGAATGTCAAGGCGATGGCCAAGGCCACGGCGAAGTTCGGCGATGACCAGAAGAAGCTGCGCCAGGTGGTCAGGAAGAAACCGCCGGAGGGCTTCGTGTCCTGGGGCGAGCCCACCTATAAGCGGTTGGTGGAATCCGTGCCGGATCCGCTCGGCTCCAGCTTTACCGTCACGCACGCCATGCTGATGAACCTGATGGAACGCCCGGGCGACCCGTTCAAGGCCGCGCGCCGCCTGCTGACCGAAAACCACGAGACGCGCGCCGCGCAGCTGCGGCTCATGAAGAAGGCCCTCGGGATCTACCGCGAGCTGCTGGCAGCCGGCGTCGTTGAACGGATCCCGACGGCGGAGCAAGGCCCGGACGGACGCACCGTCCGGCTCACCGTCCACCTGCAGGCGAATTTCGCCTTGAATCAGCCGCTCTCCCCCTTCGCCCTGGCCGCGCTGGAGCTGCTCGATCCGGAGTCGCCGTCGTACGCGCTGGACGTCGTTTCGGTGATCGAGTCGACGCTGGAGAAGCCCCGGCAGATCCTGTCGGCGCAGCTGAAGAAGGCGCGCGGCGAGGCGGTTGCCGCGATGAAGGCAGACGGCATCGAGTACGACCAGCGCATGGCCCTGCTCGACGAGGTCAGCTACCCGCAGCCGCTCGCGGAGATCCTCGGCCAGGCGTTCGACGTCTACCGCAAGGCGGCGCCCTGGATCGGCGACTTCGAGCTGGCCCCCAAGTCCGTTATCCGGGATATGTACGAACGCGCCATGAACTTCGGCGAATTCGTCCAGTTCAATGGGCTGGCCCGGTCCGAAGGCATTGTGTTGCGCTACCTTGCCGACGGGTTCAAGGCACTCCGCCAAACCGTGCCGCAGGATGCACTGCGCGAGGACCTGGAGGACTTCATCGCCTGGCTTGGCGAGCTGGTCCGCCAGGTGGACTCCAGCCTGCTGGACGAGTGGGAGGAGCTCACCTCCGGCGCGGCCCCGACCCCGCATGACGCCCCGCCTCCCCCGCCACCGTCGCTGACCTCCAACATCCGTGCATTCCGGGTGATGGTGCGCAACGAAATGTTCCGACGGGTGGAACTGTTCGCAGATGAGGACGCCGCCGTACTTGGCGAGCTCGACGCCGGCTCGGGCTGGGATGCAGAGCGCTGGGAGGATGCGCTGGACGACTACTTCGAGGAGCACGATGACATCGGCACCGGTCCGGACGCCCGCGGGCCGGGGCTGCTGATCATCACCGAGGAGCCCGGGCTCTGGAAAGTTCGGCAGATTTTCGACGACCCTGCAGGCCACCACGACTGGGGTATCTCCGCCGAGGTGGACCTGGCCGCCTCCGACGAGTCCGGCACCGCCGTCGTGCGGGTAACCGACGTTAACCGGCTGTAGCCGCTAGTAAACTCGGATCATGAGTGTAATCCGCCCCGCCACCGCCCGTGACGTCCCCGCCATCCTGCAGATGATCCATGACCTGGCCATCTACGAGAAGGAGCCGGACGCTGTCCGGAACACCCCGCAGATGCTTACGGAAGTGCTGTTCGACGAGAACCCCCGCGTGTTCGCGACCATGGCCGAGAACGAGGCCGGCGACGTCCAGGGCTTCGCCTTGTGGTTCCTGAACTACTCCACCTGGGAAGGCGTGCACGGGATCTACCTCGAGGACCTCTACGTCGTGCCGGAGGCCCGCGGCGCCGGGCACGGCCAGGCGCTGCTGCAGCACCTGGCCGCGACCGCCGTCGAACGCGGCTACGCCCGGGTGGAGTGGAGCGTGCTGGACTGGAACGAACCCTCGATCGCCTTCTACCGGAACCTTGGCGCCGCCCCGATGGACGGATGGTCCACCTTCCGCCTCACCGGCGGGGCCCTTGACGCGTTCGCCGGCGCCCGGACGGCGAACGCCCTTGGCTGAGAGGGCGAACGCGACCCTAAGCGCCGTGCTGCCGGGCCCTCTGGCCTCCGGCAGTGTGCCGCACGTCGTCAAGGCCCGGCACGCCTACCGCGGCATGCGCACCGTGGAGCACTACTTCGAGGTACCGCTGGACCACTCCGATCCCGCCGGCGAAACCATTACCGTCTTCGCCCGCGAATACGTCTCCGCGGACCACAGCGAGGCGGCCGCCACGGAACTGCCGTGGCTGCTCTACCTCCAGGGTGGTCCCGGTGGCCGCGGCAACCGATTCCCGTCCCTGGGCGGCTGGAGCAAGGCCGCGGCGAAGGACTTCCGGATTCTGATGCTGGACCAGCGCGGCACCGGGCTCTCCTCCCCCATCGACCGGAACACCTTGCCGCTGCGCGGCAACGACCGGGACCAGGCCGCGTATCTGGAACACTTCCGCGCCGACTCGATCGTGGCCGACGCGGAGGCCATCCGCGGGACCCTCGGCGCCGGCGCCTGGACCATCTACGGGCAGAGCTACGGCGGCTTCTGCGCGCTGAGCTACCTGTCCCTCGCCCCGGAAGGGCTGCAGGCTGTGCTGATCACCGGCGGCCTCGCGCCGCTGGCCGGCCCCGCGGACCGGGTCTACCAGGCGACCTTCCGGCGGGTCGCGGCACGCAACGCCCAATACTTTGGCTGGTACCCGCAGGACCGGGAACTGGTCACCCGGATCGCCCGGCACCTCCGCAAGACCGAAGAACTCCTGCCCGACGGCAGCCGGCTCACCGTGGAACGGTTCCAGATGGTGGGTTCCTTCCTGGGCGGCAATACCCGCGTGGACGGGCTGCACCACCTGCTGGAGGATGCCTTTATCAGCACGCCCGGCGGCGATCGTCTCTCCGACGGTTTCCTGGAGCAGGTCCGCGGCCTTGTCTCCCGCGCGTCAAACCCGTTGTACGCCCTCATGCACGAGTCCATTTACGGCCAGGGCGAGGCCACCGACTGGGCGGCGCTGCGCGTGCTGCAGGACTTCCCGGAGTTCCGTCCGGACGCCGCGGCCCCGCTGTTGACCGGCGAAATGGTGTACCCCTGGTACTTCGAGCAGGACCCGGCGCTGCGTCCCCTCCGCACGGTGGCGCAGTTGCTCGCGGAGAAGGACGACTGGAAGGCGCTCTACGACCCGGAGCGGCTGGCCCGCAACACGGTTCCGGTCGCGGCCGCGGTGTACTGCGATGACATCTACGTAGACCGGGACCTCTCCTTGGAGACCGCCGCCGCCGTCCGCGGGCTGCAGGTGTGGGAAACGGACGAGTTCCACCACGACGGAATCGCGGACGACGGCGAGGCGATTTTTGGCCGGCTGCTCGGCATGACCCGCGCGGTCAGCGACCAAGGTTATGGGACGCAGGCGCCGACGCGCGCCTAGGCGTGCCCGGCGGCCTGCATCTGGCGCAGCTCTTTCTTGAGCTCGCCGACCTCGTCGCGGATCCGCGCCGCCAGCTCGAACTGCAGCTCCCCGGCGGCGGCGTGCATCTGCTCGGTCATCTGCTCGATCAGACCCACGAGGTCCTCTGCCGGTGCCGCCGCGAGGCCGTCGGCACGGACCTTGGAGCTGCCCTTGTTCTTGCCGCGGGCCTTCCCGGCGCCGGCCAGCAGTTCGCGGGTGTCCGCGTCCTCCTTGGCCAGCTGGTCGGTGATGTCGGCGATCTTCTTCCGCAGCGGCTGCGGGTCGATGCCCCTTTCGGTGTTGTAGGCCACCTGGATCGCCCGGCGGCGGTTCGTCTCGTCGATGGCATGGGCCATCGAATCGGTGATCCGGTCCGCGTACATGTGAACCTCGCCGGAGACGTTGCGGGCGGCACGGCCGATGGTCTGGATCAGCGAGGTCGCCGAGCGCAGGAAGCCTTCTTTGTCCGCGTCCAGGATGCTCACGAGCGAGACTTCCGGCAGGTCCAGACCCTCGCGGAGCAGGTTGATGCCGACCAGGACGTCGAAGACGCCCATCCGGAGTTCGCGCAGCAGTTCCACCCGGCGGAGCGTGTCGACGTCGGAGTGCAGGTACTCGACCTTGATGCCGTGGCCCAGCAGGTAGTCGGTGAGGTCCTCGGCCATCCGCTTGGTGAGCGTGGTGACCAGGACGCGTTCATTCTTCGCTGTCCGGGTCTTGATCTCACCCAGCAGGTCATCGATCTGGCCCTTGGTGGGCTTGACCACCACCTCGGGATCGATCAGTCCGGTGGGCCTAATGATCTGCTGAACGAAGCCGTCGGCCTTGCCAAGTTCGTACTTGCCCGGGGTTGCGGACAAGTAGACGGTCTGGCCGACCCGTTCGAGGAATTCGTCCCACTTGAGCGGCCGGTTATCCATTGCTGACGGCAGGCGGAAGCCGAAGTCCACGAGGTTCCGTTTGCGCGACATATCCCCCTCGTACATGGCGCCGATCTGGGGCACTGTGACGTGGGATTCGTCGATCACCAGCAGGAAGTCGTCCGGGAAGTAGTCGATCAGGCAGTGCGGCGCGGTTCCCCGGGCACGCCCGTCGATGTGCGACGAGTAGTTCTCGATGCCGTTGCAGAAGCCCATCTGCTGCATCATTTCGAGGTCGTAGGTGGTGCGCATCCGCAGCCGCTGGGCTTCGACAAGTTTGTTCTGGCCTTCCAGGACCTGAAGGCGTTCCGCGAGCTCGTCCTCGATCCGCTTGATCGCCCGGGCCATGCGTTCGGGACCGGCGACGTAGTGCGACGCCGGGAAGACGTACATTTCCTCTTCCTCCCGGAGTACTTCACCGGTCAGCGGATGCAGGGTCTGGACGTTCTCAATCTCGTCCCCGAAAAACTCGATCCGGATCGCCAGTTCCTCGTACATCGGAATGATTTCCACCGTGTCGCCGCGGACCCGGAAGGTGCCGCGGTGGAAGTCCATGTCATTGCGGGCGTACTGCATCGAAACGAATTTCCGGAGCAGGTCGTCACGGTTCATCTGCGCCCCCTTGCGGAGCGTCACCATCCCGGAAATGTACTCTTCGGGGGTGCCCAGGCCGTAAATGCAGGACACCGTCGCCACCACAATGACGTCGCGCCGGGTCAGCAGCGCGTTGGTGGCCGAGTGGCGGAGCCGTTCGACTTCCTCATTGATGGAGGAGTCCTTCTCGATGAAGGTGTCCGTCTGCGCCACGTAGGCTTCGGGCTGGTAGTAGTCGTAGTAGGAAACGAAGTACTCGACGGCGTTATTGGGCAGCAGCTCACGGAATTCGTTGGCCAGCTGCGCGGCGAGCGTCTTGTTCTGCACCATCACCAACGTGGGCCGTTGGACCTGCTCGATCAGCCACGCCGTCGTCGCGCTCTTACCGGTGCCGGTCGCGCCGAGCAGCACCACATCCTTCTCGCCGTTCCTGATGCGATCGGTCAGTTCGGCGATCGCGGCCGGCTGGTCCCCGGCCGGCTGGAACTCGCTGATGACCTCAAAGGGCGCCACAACGCGGTTAATTTCCTGGGCAAGGCTCATGTACCTAATCTACCGTCGCCCTCCGACAGCTGCCCCTGATTCAGCTTTGGGCGGTAGCCGCCGGTCCGGGGGCGGCGTACGACGGCGGATGCCAGCCGGTCCGTCCGGCCCATTCCTCCATCCGCGGGGCGGCGTGGTCCGTGAACCAGTCCTCCTTGTCCGCGGCGTAGGCCGCGGTGGACTTGTCCACCCCGTGACGCCGTGCCGCCCGCCGCTTCTCCGCGAGGTAGTCGGCCCGGGCGACGTCGTCGTCGCGGAGCCAGTCGCGGAAGCACAGCGCGTACCGCCAGCCCGGCGACCCCGCGGCCCGAACGTGCAGGTTTACCGGCCGGCCGGGGTCCGCGCTGCCGTGCACGCGCTTGTGCCAGTCGGCGGGATCCGGGTGCGCGGGCTTAGGGTTGTCGGTTCCGATGCCGGGCCAGCGCGGAAAACCCGCCGCGGCCAGCAGCGGCTCGAGCCGGTCCGCCGTCGCGAGGTCCCGGACCGTGAGCTGAAGGTCCAGCACGTCCTTCGCGTCGAGGGCGGGGACCGCCGTGGACCCGATGTGGTCCACGTCGAGGATGTCCTGCGGCGCTGCCGCCAGCAGCCGTCCGATCAGCCGGGAGGCCTGCCCGGGCCAGTCCGGGTTTGCGGGACTGAGCACGGGGCCACCGGTACGCGCGGCCATCCGATTCTTCGCGAGGTTCTCCGCGAACGGCTCCAGCCGGTGCCGCCAGAGCCGGTCCACGGCGTCCCGCAGTTCGTCCTTGGTGCCGGAGTTGTCCAGGACCACGTCGGCCGCCGCCAGCCGGTCCTCCCGAGTGGCCTGCGCAGCCATCCGGGACCTGGCCTCCCCGACCGTCATCTTTCGATGCTCGACCATCCGACGCACCCGGACCTCATCCGGGGCGTCGACCACCACCACGAGGTGGAAGCCGGCGCCCTGGCCGGTCTCTACCAGGAGCGGGATGTCCTGGACCAGGACGGCGCCCTTCTTGGCGGCAGCGGCGAGGGCGGCGGCGCGTTCCCGGACGAGGGGGTGGACGATGCCGTTGAGCACGGCGAGGCGTTCGGGGTTACCAAAGACGAGGGCTCCCAGCCGGGCGCGGTCGAGAGTTCCGTCGGGGCCCAGGATGGAGGCGCTGAAGGCTTCGACGACCCGCGCCAGTCCGGCCGTTCCCGGCTCCACCACTTCGCGGGCCAGCGCATCGGCGTCAACCAGGGCGGCGCCGAGCTCGCGCAGCCGTGACGCGACCACTGACTTCCCTGAGGCGATGCCGCCCGTCAACCCGATCTTCAGCACTCCACCAGACTAAACTGAAGCGGGGTCTTGGTAGTAACGGCGTGAAATTGCGCGCTAAGCCCTTTGGCGTCATTTTGGGGTAGTCCTGCGGGTCACCCCGGACAGAGGAACACCAACCCGTCTCGGACGAGCGTTGGCGGAGTACGGCAGAATAGCCAAAACCGGCACCTGCTGGACTTCATCGACTTTGACGAGGGCTAGTGACGGGCAGACGTCGTGAAAGACGCCCTGGATCCGGCGGCGACACGCCGCGAAATCGATGTCGGAAACCCGTGCCGGGAATCAATGCCGATAAGCCCAACCGTCACGGTATTCTCGACATATGCTGATCGGATACGCGCGGGTCTCCACCGCCGAGCAGAACCCGGACCACCAACTGGACGCCCTCGTCCGCGCCGGTGTCGACCCGGCCAACATTTACCTCGACCACGCCAGCGGTGCCAAGGCCAGCAGACCCGAGCTCGACAAAGCCCTCGCCTCGGCCAACCGGGACGGTGACCAGCTCGTCATCACCCGCCTCGACAGACTCGGACGCTCAGTCCTCCACCTCGTCACCCTCGGCGCAGCCCTCCGGGAACGCGGTGTGGGATTGCGTGTCCTCGAACAGGGCATCGACACCACCACCGCGGAAGGGCGGGCGATGTTCGGGATGCTCTCCGACCTCGCCGAATTCCAACGCGAACTCATCATCGCCAACACCCGCGACGGCCTCTCGGCCGCCCGCGCCCGGGGACGGACCGGAGGACGACGCCCGAAACTCACCCCGGACCAGGCCCAGCACGCCCAACAGCTCTACGACGCCGGGGACCACACCGTCCAGCGCATCGCCGACCTGCTCCAGGTCCCGCGCTCCACGATCTACGGCCACCTCAACAAATCAAGCATCGGACGACGCCCCGCCGCCGGAACCCCCGAACCGGCGTAACAGCGGCGCCGGCCAGAACCCCTGCTGGCCGCACCGGCCTGCTCACATACGGCGTTCTCGTTCCCGCGTGTTCGATCGGCGTGCGTGACTGGTTCTTGGCGGATATTTCGCGAATTCACAAATCCCTGATCGTGAAAATCCTGACCGGTCCTCATCAGACCCCGTTCTCAGCAATAGATGTCTCGGCAACGCCTATGTTCGTAGTGCTACGAGCGCCTTCATTTGAAAGACACCACGCTAATAGAGTCGACAGGTCCCTGAAAGTTGGCGGATCAGAAATTTCCAAGAATGGACCAAGATGCTTTCTCTAGAAAATATCCTGCGAATTGACGAATCGTGAATTATGTTACTACTACCCAACATTGGGTCGCATCAGGGGGGAATCATCATGAAGTCATTAAGGGTATTTCGTCATGCCGCCATGACGGTAATCATTGCTTGTCTGCTTAGCCTCGGATTCGTGGTCAGCCCGGCATCAGCAGCCGAAACCTCACCGGCAAACCAGGCCACCAGCGACGTCGCTGTGCAAGTGCCAATGCAACTGGACTGCGTGAACATGACCGACAAAGCACGAGAATACGCTGACGCCCATCAGCTGTGCCCCAAAGCAGGCAAAGCGGGTGGAGTAAGCCCCAATATCGCGGTTCAGGACAACTGTGGATGGTCATGGGTCTACGTGCAAAGCACAGGCGTCCGCGGCTACGCAAGCATCAACTACGGATTCGACTCTTCCCTCGGGCCGGTTGCCTGGCGGAGTCTCGCGGTCGGCTACGCCGGAAACGAGTACTACGGCGGGTGGAACGATGAAGACTGGACGTGGAATCACTACTATCAGACCGGCCAAGTGAGGTATGTCGGGCTTGGTGGCGCCAGTGCGACCATGGGGGGCAGCGTCACGCTGGCATGGGGCGGCGTTTGCTCCGTTGGTCCCGTCAACGGCTCCGGCTACGTGTAGGCACCGCAATCCTGCAGGCAGGTGGTGGGTTCAGCTAATGGTTGGACCCATTACCTGCCTGCAGCGCCGACGTGAACCAGTCCTTAAACGCTGCTTGGTCACGGACTAGGCTCTTGGAAACGGCAAACAGACTGGGCCCAAGCTGCCAACCGGTCTTCTCTTTGAGGGGAAGAACGGCGAACGCGATATTCGCGTATGCCGCCTGCAGGTGTCGCTTTGGCACTGAACCCGCCAGTTTCAAAGCCAAAGGTGGCAGAAAGTCAGGGGAGTCTGGGCGGCGGAAACTTCCGTCTGCGTCTCGGCTGCTGTCGTGCCACTCCCTGGCTGCCTCCACAATAGGGATGACCAGCGGACGTAAAGCCGGTTTATTTGTTAGAAAAGACAGATAATCAATCGGTGCGCCGACTTCCTTGAATGTCTCGGATGAACGTTCGACAATCTCGGTCCACCAAAGGAGCCATTCATTGTTAAGTTGGTCTAATTCATGATCGGAGATGTCATCGCTGTTAGGTTCATGAATCTCCAAGCGGGGCAGTTGCACCAATTGGGCCAACCCCAATGTGTCACGCACATAGAGAGCGATTGCTAATGGCTCGTACTCTGAAAACGTCACATTCCGTTTGATCGAAGATTGCGCATTCATGGTGAGACTGTACCGCCGATGAGCGTCCCAGAGAACAGCTGCTGCGCTTCCTGGGCAGCGGAGATCGGTAAAGACGCGGGAATATTGGGCTCTTCAGAATTGAGAGTGTAGTTTCGGTCTGAATCCTCCGGATTCCAGGAGGGATCTGGCGATGTAGTTGGTGAGGTTGCGGAAGCCGAGGG